>JAKVBW010000172.1 GCA_022446945.1 Phycisphaerales bacterium
TGCTGGCATCAGCTTGCACAACCGTCGTTCGAGATTCAATTGCCGATGATCAACTGATCAATGTGGATGCCACGTTGATGGCCCAGGCGATTGGCAATGTGCTTCGAAATGCGGTCGAGTCAATGGAGTCCGTTCCTGAGCCGGGACGGATCATCACGGTTGAATCCCGGATCTTGCGACGCCTTCGAATCGATGGCGATCGCCACCCCACCCTGTCGATTGCGATCTCGGATCGTGGTTGTGGTGTTCCGGAGGAACTGGTGAGCCGCTTGTTCAACCCATTCTTTACCACACGCCCCACGGGTACGGGGCTTGGCCTTGCCATTGCTCATCGTGTCGTGGATGCGCACGGGGGCGACATCGTGGTGACCTCCCGCGAAGGTGGCGGGTCTGTATTTGAAGTGCACATACCCATCGAATCGTCTTGCGAGGCGTAATTGGTTCTCGCGATCCAAAGGAGCAACGATGGCCCGGATCCTGGTAGTCGATGACAAGGAACTCATGCGTGATAGCGTTGGCACGATGCTCTCGCGGCATGGACATGCCGTCGTGGTTGCCGGGAGTGGTGAAGCTGCGCTTGAGAAGATTGCCCAGCGACCCGTGGACGTTGTTGTCACGGATCTGCAGATGCCCGGGATGGATGGACTGGCGCTTCTTGGAGCGATCCGGGAACGGGATGACTCGATCCCCGTGATCCTGATGACGGCATTTGCGACGGTCGAGACGGCTGTGGGTGCCATGAAGAAAGGGGCCTGGGACTACATCGCCAAGCCCTTCGAAGGTGATGATCTTGTCGCAACGGTCCATCGAGCAGTTGAGCATGCTCAACTGGTCCTTGAGAACCAGGTCCTGAGAGCGCAGGTGGCTTCCAACGGTCGGATGGGATCATCGGATCACGACCTGGTTGGTGGCAGTGATGTGATGAATGAACTCAGGGGACACCTGCGGCAAATCGCAGGGAACCAGAGCACGGTTCTGATCTGTGGTGAATCAGGAACCGGCAAGGAAGTTGCGGCACGTTGGATTCATGCCAACAGCCCGCGTTCGGCAGAGCCCTTTCTTGCCATCAACTGCGCAGCCTTGTCGACGAGTCTTCTGGAGTCAGAATTATTTGGGCACGAGAAGGGTGCGTTTACTGGAGCAGACCGGCTTCGCAAGGGCCGATTTGAACTCGCAGATGGTGGAACGCTTCTCCTGGACGAGATCAGCGAAATCGGACTCGACACGCAGGCGAAGTTGCTTCGGGTTCTCCAGGAGCGTTCCTTCGAGCGTGTCGGCTCCAGTGAATCACGATCCGTCGATGTGCGAATCATCGCCACTTCCAACAGAAACTTGCAGCGATCGATTGAAGAGGGGCAGTTTCGACAGGATTTGTTCTTCAGGCTCAATGTTCTTCCTTTGAACATGCTTCCGCTGCGACGGCATGTCGATGACATCCCGGACCTGGCGGATCATTTTCTTCGTCGAGTGGCCCTTCGCGAAGGACGAGATCCGCGGAGCCTGTCGACTGAGGCGCTTTCATGTCTGCAGGCCTATGAATGGCCGGGCAATGTTCGTGAACTCGAGAACATTTGTGAACGAGCCGCAGTCCTGGCAGAAGGACCGGTGATTACGGATTCGCTGATCGCGCCGTGGATACATCAGGAGGGTCCGGTCCTGGCAGCAGATCGGCTCTCCGGGGATACCCCAGCCGCGAATTGCCGGAGGCTCGAGGAAGTTGAACGAGAGGCCATTGTTGCAACCCTGCGTCGATTCAATGGTCACCGCCAACGAACTGCAACAGCGCTTGGAATCGGAGTTCGAACGCTTGGACTCAAGCTCAAGAAGTGGAAGGAGGCGCAACTCGTATCTGCCAGTCTCTGATCATCCGGAGGATTCCGGATCGTTTGTGTGATCAATGGAACTGAGAGCAGCATGGTGCGAGTGTGACGGAATCAGTCGTGCACAACAGGCGGAACATCTCGGTAGTTGAGCCAGTGGCACACCGGAACAGGCCGCCAGTCATGGTTCGGCCTGCCCATGTTCCAGTTGCCTGTTCTTGGTCTCAAGAGCAGTCCATGATCCAGGCCCGACGGGATGTGTCGCCATGATTGATCCGCTTGGTCTGATCAACGGGT
>JAKVBW010000173.1 GCA_022446945.1 Phycisphaerales bacterium
TTTGACCCAGGTGATCCCTTGCGCGACGCCCGGCAGATCGAAGAAGGCGAACTCATCTGGATGATTGAGCCGGATGCATCGAACAACGATGATTCGAATAAATCCATGTCCTCTCTGGCAAAGGATTGGTTCCGTGCTGTCGGGGGCGGCGTCGCAGACACGGTCTTTGCCAATGAGGATTTCGATACTCGGCTCGGTGTGGGAATCGAGTTGGTTCGGCGGCACAAACGAGATTGGAATCAGAATGGGGCCGAAGAGCAGCTTGCCAATGGCCTGAGCGATTACACGACTCATGTGGTCATCGACCGAACGGTTGACGCGGATGGGGTTGATGAATTCGCCCATGTGGTGACGACGCAATTGGCGCTGCATCGTCAACCGGACATCCGTGATGTCGATGGGACCATTCCGACACTGGGCGTTGGTTCAAAGTTTCCGATGAATGCTTCGATTCGATTTGCTTTGGATGAAGGCGATCCCAAGACTGGCGATCTGCCCGAGGGCATGGAGTACGAGGGGAATTTTGTGCGTGTCACCGAGTCCTGGCGATATCCCCGGGCGCTGGGATTTAAGGATTCGGAGGAGGGCCTTGATGATGATCTTGATGGTCCTCAGGGTGTTTCTGCGATTCCCTCACGACTTCGTGTTCCTCCTGACAAGGCACGCTGGTTCCAGTGGGCGCGCTATGCGCGGCCTTGGGCTGTTGATGACGTTAATGATGGCGTTAACGATCCGAATTCTCCCATGCTCGATGACATCGAGTTGGCTGTCGAACTGGATTGGGAAGATGGTGAACCGATTTCCTCACGGCTCTGGCGGCCAGAGCGGGCAGCAGCACGCTTTGTTGTTGCAGATGGACGTGTGACACGGTCATGGGCCAAGCCTTGGGCAGTTCGACTCGGGACGATGCCGAACCTGCATGTGTCTCTGGCCTACCCGCAGACTGTGGATGGATCCAGCGACTATCCGCCGATGGCATTCCCGGTTCATGCGCAATCCTCTGGCCAGCGTGTTCTGCAGAACCGTACATGGGAGTGGGAGGGGAACGCATTCACGGTTGGGCCACCTCTGGGAGGCGGCGAGTATCTCGGCTTGACGATGTCAGAGGATCCTCTGCTGGTCAGTGACAATCTTCCACCACTCTCAGCTGCAAGCCCTGATTACAGGTCAGTGTCACTTGATAATCCACCCATGCGACTGGATCGCAGATGGGCTGAGCAGAAGGCATCACTAGCGCCCACTCAAGCCGATCCATCTGACGATGCTGCTTATTGGTCTTCACGCTGGGTGGTCAATACCCTCGTTGATGGCGAGCGGGATGTGCGAGTCTTGGTGACTGGCGATCCAGAACAGGATCAGAATCTGCCTTACAGCAACATTCTCTTTGACGCCGATCCAGCAAATGATTACCCGGTGGCGCCCAGCCTCAATGATGCCAGCCAATTCATCGCCGACTTTGGTGCAGGTTGGATCAGTACCAATTCATCGCTACCGACTACTTCCGGCGTGGCTTCGGAATATGCCGACACGTATGCGAATCTCCTGAGATACCGGCACGGGCATGTGTATCACGTCGATTGGGATCCGGATGGACTCGGCCGCGTGGATGTGGACGGGGATGGGTTCTATGCCGATGACAATCAACTGGAGTCGCCCTATTCGGATTTGAATCCGTATCCCTATGCCTGGGCCACACGCAATACGCGTCTACCGTGGAATTGGGATCGCAATGCCGATGTGAATGGCGATGGCATCGTGGAAGCCCATCAGTGGCGCATTTTCGAGGGACTCAAGCCCACCTTCTTTGCCTTCTCCCCACGCAAGCGTGTCGGCGATCAGATTCTCTCGACCGATCCGAGTTATGACCCGTTGGACCTAGCTTCGAGTCCCTGGTCCTATCCGGACAAGGGCTATTACGGTCCTGAGGAAATCGACGGCGAGATTGTGATGCCGCACGGCTTACAACTCAGCATGAAGAATGCGAACTTCGAGCATGTGGGAGAAGCACTCGGCGCGCTCACGGTTGCGCACGAACTCTACATGCCCCTGCAGACACAGGGTGCGGGCGGAGGTTCCTTCCCCGCGGCCTGGTATGGCTGGCCGACTTCCCCGAGATTGCCCTTTGACGGAAACAATGATGGGATCGGCGAGTTCCCCAATCACCCCAGTGTGGGCAGCGCGGACGGGATCGCCACACTCCGCACGTTTTCCGAGGGCCTGGCGCAGCGTCTGCACGAAGGCAATCGCATCGGCCGACTGCGGCTCAGTGGGGTCGGGCGGATTGTTGATCCTCAGTTACGTGGCGCTTGTTGTTATATCGATGATTGGGATCGGGACACGTTCGATGATTACGTCTGTGATTTGATGCAGGCTGATCACTGTGAGGATCTGGGTGGCTACTGGTATGGCGTTGGAACGGGCTGTCAGGACAACGGGGACGGGAATCACGATCCCTGTGAATTGCTTCCTGCAGGATCGG
>JAKVBW010000174.1 GCA_022446945.1 Phycisphaerales bacterium
ACAAGGATCTTGCGCAGATCATCGGTGACCGTACTGAGATCTACGACCCTCAGCGGGATGTCATGCGGACCCCTGAAGACATCTTCAAGACAGAGGGTGTTCTTCCGGAACATGTCATTGACATTCTTTCATTGATGGGAGACAGCGTTGACAACATTCCGGGAGTACCCGGCATCGGACCCAAGACCGCTGCCAAACTGATTCTGCAGTACGGGAGCATCGAGGGGATTTACGAGCATTTGGATGAGATCAAGGGGAAACGCCGGGAGAATCTCGAAGGCGCGCAAGAACGACTTCTTCAGAATCGAGAGCTCATTCGTCTGAGGGATGACTTGGAGTTCGAATTCACGTTGGATGCCGCGCGTTGTGATCCCTCTCGGATGTCCATTGAGCGTTTGAGGCCGTTGCTGCGTGAGCTTGACTTCCGTCGTGCGCCAGCTCGACTCGAGTCCTTGATGGCCGCAACCAGCGTGTCCGATGATGGCGAAGATGCAGCTTCGGATGCTGGAACACTCTGGGCGGATCATGATGAAGATGGTTCATTGAAGCAGGCGGATCCGAAGGCTCAATATGAAACTGTGAAGGACATTGCCCTTTTGAAGGAACGGGTGGATGAAGCCGCGTCTGCTGGCATCTTGGCATTCGATACCGAAACCACGGGGATCGATCCAATGCGAGCGGATCTTTGTGGGATCTCACTTGCCTGGTCCAAGGGGAAGGCAATCTATGTTCCAGTCCGTTCGCCGGATCCGGATACGCATCTTTCTGAGCGGGAAGTGATCGATGCCGTGCGTCCTCTGCTGGAAGACAACACGATCACGAAAGTAGCGCACAACGCCAAGTTCGATCTCAAAGTGCTGCGTCGTGCGGGCCTGCAAGTGGCGGAGCCGGTTCGTGACACGATGATCGCGTCCTATGTGGCCGATGCAACCCGTTCGAGTCATCGAATGGATGCGTTAGCACTCGGCGAACTCGGCTTGAGTTGCATACCTATCTCAAGCCTGATCGGGAGCGGAAAATCTCAGCGATCGTTTGACACCGTCGCATTGGATCGTGCAGCGCCCTATGCCGCTGAAGATGCCGATGTCACGTTACGACTGCTCAAGCCACTTGAAACTTCTGTAAGTACGGAAGGTCTCACAGAACTGTTGGAAGACATTGAACTGCCACTCGTCCGTGTTCTTGCAGACATGGAGTTTACGGGTGTTCGGGTAGACCCCAATGAACTCGATCAACAACGGGTTCGCCTATCAGATCGATTGGAGACATTGAAGCGCCGCATCGCGGATGTAGCGCCCGGCCCTCTCAACCCCGATTCGCCCAAACAACTTGCAGCAGCCTTGTTCAATGATCCACAAGCGGACCCTCCGGGATTGGGACTCACACCGATCAAGCGACGGAAGACGGGGCCTAGCACTGATGTCGAAGTACTTGAGAAACTGGAGGCGGATCCGGAGGTCACCACGCCCTTGCCCGGGTTTATTCTCGAATACCGGCAACTTGCCAAACTGATCAACACATACCTGGTCTCACTCAAGGAGTGCATCAATCCGGACACCGCTCGGGTGCATGCATCCTTCCATCAAACAGGGACGGCGACCGGTCGTTTGAGCAGCAGCGACCCCAACCTGCAGAACATCCCCATCCGAACCGATGTGGGCAGGGAAATCCGCCGTGCCTTCGTCGCGGAGTCCGGCAGCGTCCTTGTGACAGCGGACTACTCACAGGTCGAGTTGCGCTTGTTGGCCCATCTGGCAGAGGACGAGGCGTTACAGCATGCATTCCGCGAGGGGGAGGACATCCATCGTGCGGTTGCATCTGAAGTGTTTGCTGTACCCCTTGAGGAAGTCTCACGGGAACAACGCGGCGCTGCCAAGATGGTCAACTTTGGCATCGTTTATGGAATCACTCCATATGGATTGGCGCGGCGTTTGGGTGGGGATACGGATGTGGCGAGAGCGTCGGCGATCATTCGAGACTACAAGGCCAGATTCACCGGGATTGAGCGATTTCTCGAGTCATGCGTGAGCAAGGCCAGAGAGGACGGATTCGTAGAGACCATCTGCGGTCGCCGACGCACAATTGTCGAAATCGATTCGAATGACGGTCAACGTCGGGCATTGGCCGAACGTTTGGCCATTAACTCAGTTGTACAGGG
>JAKVBW010000175.1 GCA_022446945.1 Phycisphaerales bacterium
TTGGACTGACCGTCAAGGGATGCAGCTTTGCCAGCAACATTGCCAGCAGTGCCTACGGCGAAGATGGCCAGGCTGCGTTCGGAGATCCTAATTTGGAATGCCTCTTCCCCGACGGCATTGCACAAGGCGGCAACATCAGAGTCTGTGGCGACTTGCTGATCTACCACTCCACCTTCCACGAGCCTCCACCGCTTGCCGAACCCAACTTGAGTGCCGGAGGGACCGCACAGGGCAGCCTGGGTGCAGAAGGCGGCGGCATCTGGGCCGGCACCGGCAACATCACCCTCTACAACACGACCATGAACGACTGCAGGGCCAACGGCGCTGTCGTTGAACCCCTCCAGCCCAGTGGGTCAGAGGAACCAGAACCGTGCGAAGAGTTTCACTGGGAGGGCTACGCCCAGGGCGGCGCGATCTGGACGGAAGGTCGAGTCTCGCTCTACAACTCGATCGTCGGATTCCGAGAAAATGAATTCGGAGACGGTGTCCCCACCGCATTCGGCTGTTCAGCACAGGCGATCACCGACGCGGCTGGCGGCGGTATCTACGCGCTGGGCGGAGTCGACCTGATCGTTGAATCGATCGAGGACAGTGCCGAGTGCCGCGTCCATGCGTGCGTTGCCGTTTCGACCAACGAGATCGTGCGCTTCTACTCATTCCCCAACCCCGTCGACGACGCAGATGGCAACGGCATCCCGCAGAACCCGATCGGTGGCGGCGGCATCTATGCCGGTGACGCCGGAGTCGTCACCGACGGCGCAGAGATCTCCCTCTGCAGAACCAACCACAATGGCGGTGGCATCTACTGTGGCAGCCTGAATGCCAACAACACGGATTTCATCCTGAACGACATTCCTGCAACTGATCCTGAGTTCCCCATCGGTGTCTGCTGCCTGCTTGACCCGCTGTCAGGCGAACCCCGACCCGGACTGGGCATGGGCGGCGCTGTCTACGTGTGGAATGATGACGATCCCTCCGAACCGAACGTCGAGCTGTTCAACTGCAACTTCCTGAGCAACTCCTCGCAGGGCGATGTCTTCAGGCCTGACCCGGTCGACGAAGACACCTGGTTCGAAGGAGGCGGAGGCGCACTGACGACCAGTGGTTCGATCGTGATGAACCAGATCGAACTCGATGCCAACGGCGGCCGACGAGGCGGAGGCATCTACGCTGTGGGCGGTATCACCGCGAACAACGTGACCGCGGTTTCGAACGTCGCTCAGCCGCAGTCTGCTCCGGAAAGCCAGTTGATCGACATCTCAGGCGGAGCGATCACTGCAGGCGGTGACATGGTCATCAGCAACAGCCTGTTCGAAGGCAATCTTGTGAGCAACCCCCTTGGGGCCTCTCTGGGCGGCACCCTGTGCGCAGGAGGCTCGGTCTCCGTGACCAACTGCGAATTCCGGAAGAGCTGGGCTCTCGGCGCCTTCGGTCAGTACCCCGGCGGTTCGGCAGCCGGTGGCGCGATCTTCGGCATGGGCGTCTCGGCCACGGACTCCTCCTTCTATCTGAACAGCGCCACTGGGGACGTCGAGGCGAATGATGATTTGCCCCCGGCAATCATCTCAGGTCCAGTGGGCGGTTCGATCGCATCAGAAGGCTCCCTCAACCTCGACAACTGCGACTTCAAGCGTGACTTCGTGCTTGGATTCGGTGGTTGCGTCTGGGTCAGTGGCCCGGAGGACGAGGATCCCGCCGACATCATGATCGACCGAACCACGATCCAGTACACCAGCGCTGATGCCTCGGGTGGCGCGATCGATGCCTCCAACATCGGCATCGCGATGATCATCGACTCGACTTTCGATGACAACAGCGCTGCAGACAATGGCGGAGCGATCAACATCGAGAGCGCCGTTGACCTGGCCATCAACGACTGCTACTTCAGGCGAAACTCGACCTTGAACGGCAACGGTGGCGGAATCAACATCGGAGGCGTCTCAAGCAACTACGTCATCAGCCAGACCGCTTTCGGAGCCAACTCCGCCGGGGATCTCGGCGGCGGCTTCTACACCGAAATGGCCGATGGCCAGAGCATCCTGGTGAATGACTGCACCCTGGTCTGCAACAGCGCGACCAATGATGGTGGTGGTTTCTTCGTGAACGGTGGCAGCATCTTCGAGGGTGCTGGGCTGCGAATCGAAAGCAACAATTTCAGCGACAACAACCCCAACAACTTCAATGACGACCAGGGCAACGTCGACGACTGCAACGGTGTCCCCGAGAAGTGCGGGAACCGAATCGAAGAAGTCGAGGACGGTGCGCTGGACTGCAACCAGAACGGCTGCTTCGACGAGTTCGAGATCATCGCGGGCCTCAAGGCGGACTGCAACGTCAACGGAATCCCCGATGACTGCGACATCGCCGACGGCACCAGTGGTGATGCCGACGGCAACGGCGTTCCCGACGAATGCGTCGACGGCGACTGCG
>JAKVBW010000176.1 GCA_022446945.1 Phycisphaerales bacterium
AGGCTGAGTCGAGTCTTGAGGAAAGTAGGCACTGCTCGCTGCTTTCCTGGTTTCACGTGTTAAATTGAAGCATATGACGGCAGACGACTGGAAGCAGTCGTCTTGACTGAGTGACGCTATTTGGAGGATTCCATCGTGAAGTTTGGAATATCAAGTCGGCTGGGCTCGACCCTGTTGTTTGTAGGTTTGATGGGCTTGAACGTGGCTGCGGTTTCCGCGGATCTTCAGGTGGGTGTGGGACAACGGGTGATCACGCCTGATCCTCTTCTACCGATTTCTGGAGGAGTGGGGATTCCTCGTCCGGCTGAAAAAAAACTGGGGGATCTTACGGCGCGAGCGGTGGCGTTGAAGGATGGTGAGACAACGGTTGTCTTGGTCAGCCTGGACTTGCTTGGCTTTCCTCGGGTCCTCTGTGATCGTGTGCGTGCACTTGTTCCGAATGTCGAAGCCGACAACATCTTGATCAGTTCCACGCATACTCACAGCGCTCCCGATACCTATGCCTTTCCGGACGGGAAGGGCGGGCATACGGCTGATTTGAAGTACATTGATTTTGTGTGTCGGCAGGCAGCGGCAGCGATCAACGATGCTGTGAAAGATGTTCGTTCTGCCCATCTGAAGATCGGAACCGGCGAGACCACGCGCCGAATTGCCTACAACTTCTACGCACCCGATCTTTACGATCGTCGAATGAGTGTCATTCAGGCGTTACAGCCGGATGGAAAGGTCATTACGACCTTGGTTAACTTTGCCATCCATCCCGAAGTTCTTGGAAATGGGACAGGCGCCTTGAGTCCTGATCTGGTCGGACCTCTCAATGATCGTCTGGAAAAACAATATGGTGGTATGGCGATCTTCATCAACGGAGCATTAGGTGGGATGATCACGGCCGACAACCGAGATCTCGATCGACCCAGTGATCCTCGCCGCGGTTATTGGCATGATCTCCGGATCTGGGATGAGTGTTTGAGGATTGGCCACAACATGGCAGCCGAGGCAACTGAGATCTTGCAGCAAGCTCCTCTCCAGGAGAATGCCAAGTTGGCCGTGCAGCATCGCCACATCAAATTGCCGGTTGAATCCGACATGATGTGGGCTGTGGTCGAGAATTCACCGTTGAATTATCCGCGTGGGAAGGACCGGACGGTGATGACCCAGATCAGTTTGATCACGCTTGGTAATGCTCAGCTGCTGACCATCCCAGGAGAGGCGATGCCGAACATCGGCTTTTATCTGACTCGTAAGATGAAGGGCGACCACAATCTATTGCTTGGCCTGACGCACGACGCTTTCGGTTACATTCTGACCGAAGTCGATTTCAATAGCTTTAAACGCTACGACTATGTGTCGCAAACCTCGTTAGGCGAACAGACCGGCGAGATTCTGATGGATGGTTGGTTGGAATTGATCAATGCTTCCGATCAGCCCTGATCGGAAGAGGAACGGGCGACGCTGATCGCAAGCGAAATCCAACCGATAATGAAGGCAAGACCTCCGACCGGAACGATCATCACCGCGGTCCGCAGTGACGTGACCGACCAGACATAGAGGCCGCCAGAGAAGAGCAAGAGGCCAATCAGGAACGACCAGGTTGCCACGGTGCCCACTCGCGCCGAAAGTTGGAGTTGCAGGATGCCGATCCCCAGCAGCGCGAGTGCATGATACATGTGGTATCGCACGCCTGTATTCAGATTCGCTTCGTGCTTCAAAACGTCGGCTTCGGTGAGACCTTGTTCCGTGAGATAGTTCGGCAAGGCGTGCGCGCCAAAGGCGCCGATAATGACTCCCAGAGCCCCCAGGATGCAGGCTATTACGATCAGTCTTTTACCGTTCATCTGACCTTCTCCTTACCGACTAGGGTGATTTGTTCGGTAAGTGTCGTTGGAAAAACTCGAAGCCATTGCCACCGAGAATGTCTTGGATCGCCGTTGTTGGGTAGCCTCGTTGGGAGAGGATGTCCGACAATTTTTGTAAGTCTCGGTATTGTTCCAGGCCGGTTGGTGTTTGTTCGGTGCCGTAGCCGCCATCGAGATCGGTTCCCAGGCAGATATGTTTGGCATCTCCGGCGAGCTGACAAATGTGGTCGATATGGTCGGCAGCGGCCTCAATCGAAACGACTTGGCGAGAGGTTTTGCCTCGTTCCCAATTGGGATACAGCATCCAAGCATCGAAAGCGGTCCCGAGAAGACCATCTCTTTGCAGAATGAGTTTGATCTGTTCATCGCTGAACTGACGATCACCGGGAACCAACGCTCGGCAGTTTTGATGGCTGGCCACCAGGGGACCCTGGAAGTGATCGAGAGCCTGATAGAAGCTCTGATCGCACAGGTGAGTGGTATCGAGGATCATGCCCAACGCATCGAATTCTTTAAGTAGTTCGA
>JAKVBW010000177.1 GCA_022446945.1 Phycisphaerales bacterium
GAGGTCACTGGCTTGTCTTACTATCAGGCGGAAATCACGCCGCATGCGCAAGAGATCGACAAGCTGGGAGCCCAAAAGCTTATGCCAGGAATGCCCGTTGAGGCCTTTATCAAAACGGCAGAGCGTTCCCCCCTAAGCTACTTGACCAAACCCCTGATGGACTACTTCTACCGCGCGTTCCGGGAGGTTTAAGCGCGGCCCCGGCTGGAATTACTGGCCTCGGCAAAAATCCCGACCGCCGCACAGACAAAAAGAAAGGCACCCAGAATTTGGGTGCCTTTTGTTTTTCAGAGCAACGTTTTGGTGTCAGCAGATCAACACCTGCTCCAGATGATAGCTTGCGGTTTCCAACGATCCCACGTTTTTCAACACCAAGGTGCCGCCATCAAGATCCAGTTCCACATCCGCTCCGTTTTGCGATGCATTGGCTGTGATCCAGTCGGCCGTGGTCTGGCCTTCAGACAGCAAGTTCAGCAGTTGAAGATCGATCGAGTCTTGCTCGGCACCCGCGAGGGTCAGATCGCCGATTGTATCGACCGAGCCGTCAATGTCAGAGAAATCAAAGACAAAAGTGTCCGATCCTTCTCCGCCAAACAGCCAGTCTTCACCGCCGCCGCCTTGCAGAACGTCTTCGCCCAGATTGCCATAGAGGCGATCATCTCCGCTGCCGCCTTGGATCACATCCGCACCGGCACCGCCCCAGAGCTTGTCTGCTCCGGCACCGCCGTCCAGCGTGTCATCGCCATGCTGGCCCCAAAGCAGGTCTCGACCGGCTTCGCCCGAGATTTGATCGTTGCCCAAACCACCGTTGAGGTGATCCCGGCCACCGCCGCCCAGCATCTGGTCGTCTCCTCCATGCCCCAAGAGCACATCGTGACCAGAATTGCCGTAGAGCGTATTGGCGCTTTCGTCGCCATAGATCAAATCATCGCCTGACAAAGCATCTAGGTTGGGCGTGTCGCCATCGTTGTAGATGCGATCATTTTCACCCGGCCATGGCTGGTTATCAAAGACATCATCGTTTTCGGTGAAGATCCATCCGACATCGCTTTGGGTGGTGTCATCTGGAGACTTGAGGTTCTGCTCAGCAACCACCGCGCCGGTCGAGGAGAGTTCGACCTGGATGACCACATCATCGAAATCCCAATCCCCGTTGTTGCGAATGTCTTCAAAGCCAAGAATGACCTTGTTGCCATCCCGCATTTCGCCAAGGCTGTGATCCAACCCGTCGGAATTCATGGAAATTCCACGCTCGTCATCATGAGACATATGGAACGTGGTGTTACCATAGCGCGCGCGAAGCAGGACTTCTTCACCGCTTTCCTCATCAACCCGATAGAGGGACAGGTCTTGGTCGCGCAGGACGTTGCCAATCTCGCCATCTGCGTTACGCAGAACGAAGGTGCCATCGTCAAACAGCGACTTATCGCTGTTGCGCGCATAGCCATCAGGCAGGATGAAAAAGCCGAGCTGGTCATTTAGGTCAACGTCGATATCGACGCTGGACTCACCTGAGATCAACTCGCCGCCGCTGTCATATTTTGACGCGTTGGCAAACAGCATGCTGACATCGCTGATCGTGCCGTCTTCGGCGATTTTGTACATGCCGATTGTATTTTTATAGTCGGCTGTTTCGCTGAGGAAGATGACCTTGGCCTGCGCCGCTTCGCCATCGTCCGTGACAAACCCATGCTCATGCTGATCTGCGCCTGACAGGATGTTTTCATCGTCAATCGTGGCACCGCTGTCGCCGAGATTGATGTTGAACATCACATCGTTAAAGTCTCGATCCCCGCCGCCGCGAATGTCTTCGAACCCGACGGTGATGCTGCCATCATATTTGAGTTGGCCGCGCAGGTGATCGAAGTAGTCGACGTTCATGTCGATACCGTCTTCGGGCTTGTGATGCATGTGCCAGGTTGCGGCATTGAACCGCGCATTCACAAGGGTTTCCTGACCGGTGTCTTCATCCACAGCAAAGAGCCTGAGCCCTGTGCTCCAATAGACATTGCCTTCGCCCCCGCCCCAATCGCGGAACACGTAGCTGTCGGCGTCAAAAACTGATTTGTCCCAGTTTTGACCCCAGCCATCTGACAGGATGAAAAACCCGAGATTGTCGCCGGGGCTGGCATCGATCTCGACTGTCGACTCGCCCGCAATCAGATTGCCTCCGCTGCCCTGATTGGAGGCATTGGCGAAGACGATCTGGACGTCGTAAATCATGCCGATGTCATCAATCTTGTAGACGCCGAAGGTGTTTCTGTAGCCTGCGCTTTCCCCCATAAAGGTCACAGTCGCTGGCGCGGTTTCGCTGGTTCCGCCGAGATCAGACTCAACGTTGAACTCAGGAGGTTGCGACGCG
>JAKVBW010000178.1 GCA_022446945.1 Phycisphaerales bacterium
AGACCAGTCAGGCATCGCATCTTCATCGCAGCTCTCCTTGAAGGGGCCGGTCCAGCCTAGCGCCGGCCACCGCCGGCACCAAGCAGAAGCTGCTGCAATGGGCTGTGGCGGGTTGTTCAGGGCGAGCGGGGAGTCAGGGGCAGACGCCCCAGGCGCCGAGGATGATGTTGAGGTCCGCACCATCGACCTTGGCATCACCGTTCAGATCGCCTGGGCAGATACCAAGGGCAACGCCCATCGCCGCATAGTCATCCGCGTCGAAGTCACCGTCGCAGTCGTAGTCACCAGCGATGCCAGTGTCGACTTCGTTGCACCCACATTGGCCGGGTTCCGTCTTCTCGGGATCGGTCGGGCAGCCATCAAGGCAGTCGACGATTCCATCCTTGTCGGTGTCTACATCTGGTTCGCCAGGGCACTGGTCATCTGAGTCGCAGGTTCCGTCGGCGTCCTGATCCGGACAGCTGCAAGTCGAATTGAAGTTGTTGCCACCTTGATCATTCCACTGGCCGCTTATGTCGGCAGGCGTGTTCTCGCAGAAGAGCGAGCCTGCAACGTCGGGAGTGCATTGCGGATCGGTTGAATCGATCGCGCCAGATCCGGATAGTCCCGCGGCATTGCGCTGAAAGACGGATGACTCGATTCGGGGTGAGGAATTCGACGAGTTCACGATCGCGCCGCCGTAAGACGTCGAACTGTTCAAATCAAAGACGCAATCCTGAATTGTCGGGCTGGACGAAAAGTAATTCACTATCGCACCACCATTGGCGGCCGTGTTGTTGACGAAGGTGCAGGCAATCAGGGTCGGACTGTCACTGCGGAAGAATATGGCGCCTCCGCCTTCCGAAAGATCAGTCGCGATGTTGGAGTCGAATGTGCAGTTGCGCACCACCGATCCGGTGGAAGCGCCCATGGCTCCACCGCGGCCTGCAATATTGCCAACGAACAGGCAGTCTTCGGCAAGGCCCTGCTCGCCCAGATTCACTGCGCCGTATCCGGACGAAGCAAAGTTTTCGGTGAAAGTGCAGTTCCGAACGGTCATGGAGCCACCATTGTCGACGGCTCCGCCGTTCTCGGCCTGATTGCCCACGAAACTGCAATTGAGGATGTCGACGGTGCCGTTGTTTCCGAGAGCGCCTCCGGTGGAATCAAGTGCCTTGTTTTCAAGGAACCGGCAGTTCCGGACAACAGCGGTCACGTCGAAATAGATGTCCACGCCAGCAGCGGAATCAGCATCCCCATTCTGAATGACGAGGTTTTCCAGGAGAACCGTGGACGGGCCAAACCCATCGCAAGAGATGACTCTGTACGCATCAGCGCCATCGATCACGCTCGCGGCGGATCCACTTTTGTCCGTGGCTCCGCGGAGTGTGATCGTCTTGCCGCCGATGCTGATCGTCGTTCCCTCGCTGTAGGTCTCTGCTGCCAACTGAATCACGTCACCATTGCTGGCTGCGTCAATCGCCGCAATGATCGAAGTGAATTCACACCCATCTGCGCAGACCGTGATCGTGTCCGCGGAAGAAGCACTCGATACCATCAGAGCAAGAAAGCCAACCATGCCTGTCATCTTCATCGCAGTTCTCCTTGATCGGGGCCGGCCCCAGCCTAGCGCCGGCCACCGCCGGCACCAAGCAGAAGCTGCTGCAATGGGCTGTGGCGGGTTGTTACTGGTGGGTTGTGGGTGCAGGTTCGCTGCCAGCTGCAGTCAGAACGAAGCGTCGTTGAGCTTCCAGTAGGCGTCGGTGCCACTGATCGAGGGGTTGGTCTTGGCGGCATCAAGCGCGCTGGTGCCATGCTTGTTCCGTGTCTTCGCGGAAGAACCTGCCTCGAGCAGGGTGGCCATGACCCTGGGCTCCTTGTTGAATGCTGCGGACAGGATCAGCGGGGTGTTGCCGTCCCTGTCACGCGCTTCGAGACTGGATCCATGCTTGATCAGTGTCTTGATGACTTCGTGGTTGGGGTTGAATTGCGCGGCCACGAGGAGCGGCGAATTGCCCCTGGCGTCCCGTGTCTTCACGTCTGCACCAGCATCGATGAGTGCAGTTATGACGTCGGGGTTGGGGTTCCTGGCGGCTTCGATCAGCGGGGTACTGCCGAATCGCTCCGTCCTTTTCCTGACGTCTGATCCGGCTTTGATCAGCGTGGTGATGACTTCCGGGTTTTCGTTGTATCGAGCGGCGAGCATCAGCGCGGTCGTTTGGCGCGTGTCTGTCGCCTTGATGTCTGCTCCACCGGTGATGAGTGCGACGGTGATTCCGGGGTTCTGGTTGAACCATGCGGCTATCAATAATGCCGTCTTGCCCGTCTCGTCCCTGGCCGTTACGTCT
>JAKVBW010000179.1 GCA_022446945.1 Phycisphaerales bacterium
GAAGTCGCCACATGGTCTTGGAGGGCACGAGACACCTCGGGCAACCTGCTCAGCGGAGCCACCGCTGCGGCAAGCGCCCAAGAGGTTGCCGCACGCCTTCGCAAAGAAGGCAAGGTCGTCTTGGGCGTGAAGCCTGGTGCGGCCGGTATGGTGAGTCCCAGCGCATCCACGCGCAGTGGCGGGCGTTCGGTCCCACGAAGTGAGGTTCTGGAGTTTTCACGACAGGTTTCAGTCATGCTTGAAGCCGGCGTTTCCCTGACCGAAGCGCTTGAAGCATTTTCCAATCAGTCTCAATCGATGCGCATTTCAAGTGAGATTGATTCGGTGCGTCAGGAGGTTTCCGAAGGCGATCAATTGAGTTCGGCCTTTGCTCGTCGTGATCGGACATTTCCTCCAGTGGCAACCGGATTGATGCGCGCAGCCGAGGCTGTGGGTGATCTGCCCGGGATGTTTTCGCGGCTTGCTGACTGGATCGGACGTGAACAACGGATACTCCGACAGGTCAGAGCGGCGTTGGCGTATCCAGCGGTGCTGGCCGTTGTGGGATCTGCAATCACCGTGTTTCTGGTGACGGCTGTCTTGCCACGATTTGAAGCGATCTATGCGCAACGCGCAGCGGATTTGCCGCCACTCACGGAATGGGTGCTTTCGATTGGGCGGTTCATCTCCGGTGATTGGATGTTCTGGGTTCCGGGGCTGCTTGTGGTGGGGCTCCTGGCATTGCTGATGCGCGACAGCGATACGATGCTTGGTGTGCGTGAGCGTGTGCGGTTCGATCTTCCTGTGGTTCGGAATGTCTGTCGGCCTGCTCAAATCGGTCGAGTGTTCAGAACGTGGTCGATTTTGCTGGCGGCAGGAGTTCCGCTTCTGGACGCCGTGTCGATCTGCCGGGATCTCGCGCCGTGGCGGCGATGGGCTCAATTCTGGGACGAGGTAGAGAAATCTGTCCGTGAGGGGCGTGGTGTCTCTGAAGCGCTTCAGGAATCAACGCTTGTCTCACCAAGCGCAAAGGCGATGGTCTCTGCGGGCGAGCGAGGTGGCCGATTGCCGGAAACCCTTGCCATCGTTGCAGATGCAGCAGATGAAGAACTCGATGTGGCGGTGAAGCGAACCAGCACCCTTGTCGAACCGCTGGCCATCGTGGTCCTTGGTTCGGTGGTCGGCGTGGTGGCGATCGCCTTGCTCCTGCCGGTGTTCAAGATGAGTTCAATTGCTGGGTGAACGATCGTTTTCCTGTCGCAAGCAGACTTCGACGCATCCGGTTCGTGGCGGCTCCGAATTGTGGGGTGTTCACCGACCGAAAGACGATGCCTTCTGTGAGGTTGTACCAGTGCGATCGATGGAATCGCGACCACGGAAGGTCACCCATCGTCGAGGACGGGCGAACTCGCCCCATGGCGACCCAGTTGTTCTGGTCTATTCCGACCGTTGGGTCGTCAGGGAGCGTTGCGGGCAAGGAAGCCTTGCAGGGTCTTCCCATGACTGATGGTCTTTCCGGGGGGGGGAGAATGAGGATGAGCTGTTTGGCGCAGGATTCGATGCGCCGGGCGACATTTGGCTCATGTGTTTGGGGATAAAACGATGCCACGACCAACCAGTCCCGCATGGAACGATCGACGAGTTGTCAGTCGACTCGCAGAAGGTCTTTCACGTCAGGATCACACTGTGCTGGCCTTGCGCTATGGCGAGCAACTGTCCGTTGGGGAAACCGCAGCAGTGCTCAGGATTGAACCCAGTGAGGTTGAAAGCGCTGTACGTCGCGCAGCGTCACTCATTGGTCGCACGATTCGTGCCCACTGAATTCCAACAACAGATGTTGGAAATCAGAAGGCTGCCAGGAGCAGGCCCAGGTCAATGCCATTGATCATGCCGTCGCCGCTCAAGTCGCCCTTGGGGTTTGATGTGCCCCACATGGCCAGGAGCAGCCCGATGTCGGCGCCGTTGATCTGGCAGTCTTCATTCAGGTCGGCGGGCTCCGTACAGCCATCCACGGTTGAACCACGCAATTGCAGTGTGGCTGCCGAGCGCACGCCAGCAGTCACCAGTGGGTTTTCTCGCATGTAGAACTCGATGAAATCGCCACCTTGTTCCTCTGCTTCCACAAGGGAAGAGATGGTGAAGATGAGTCGGCCTGCATCAAGACCAGCAGCGAGCCACGCCTGGTGTTCATCCGAAGAGGTGTCGATCGTAAAGCGGACTTCCGAGCCTTCATCAATGACTCCGCCATCTTGGACACCATCGACAATTCCAATGGCCATTGATTGCGGGGTGAATCCATCAAACACACTGTTTGAGACGTCCACTTCCCCGCCACCAGGTGT
>JAKVBW010000018.1 GCA_022446945.1 Phycisphaerales bacterium
GCTTGATCAAAGTAATCCGGATCGAAATCAGGACGGTGCAGTTGATGGCTTGGATCTTGCCATGGGGCTGGGTGATGGCATTCTTGATCGACGAGATTGCTACGCAAAGATTCGGGGGCATGTCAACTTTGCGGTTGAGTCCTCGCCATGGGAACTTGCCAGAGATGCGTCATGGCAATCGAGAGTTCGGGGTGTGATTCGCCCCAGACTCGGCGAATCCCCTGTGACATTTGCGGTTGACGAAACCGTAATGACTTCGCTCACGAGCGAAATGTTTTTGAACTCGACAACTTGGTATGAGGCTCGGGCAAACGCAGGTATGGAATTCTGGGATGCGGTTGCTGCCAATGGAGGATGGGGCGGAGAAACGACAGATCCCGAGCCCGTGCCATTGGGTTCTGCGGGTGCTTATGACGTTTTTGATCGTCCGGTTTTTAGAGACATGTATTTCATGAATGTGCGCGTTCCAATGGGCTTGAACGCACTCTTCATCAACTGCTGGTTCCTCGGGGTGACCTGGGTGGAAACAACCGAAGACTGCACGGATGTCAACTGGAACTACGCAGGCGCTCGTGAACTTCTTGCTGGTGGTGAAACACAACTTCGCTTTCCGGATCTCACTGCGGTATCGGGCGGAAACGAGTATTCGGATACATCCGTGGTCTCGAACAACATCCGATTTGATGATTGCACGATACTCGGGACACTGTCCGGCGATCGCCCGCTGGGATATACGCACTGGCGAAACAAGATTCAATTGACGGGGGGGACGCGTTTCTTCATTGACCCCATGGACGAAGCGGTTCTGGCAGAACCCGATGCTTCAGTGATTCAGGCAATCCTTTACTTCATTCCGCAATCCGATAGAGAAGAGTTGGCTCGAACCAGCATGTTGCTTCCGGGCTGGTCTGTGGATGTTGGCAACTTTGACAGCGATACGAGTTCGACAGTGCAGTTGAATGGGACCATTGTCACGGGGCTGATCGACATTCGAGGATCGGCTGCGGTGAATGGCACATTGATGACAACTTTCCGCCCAGCAGAAGGTGAGGGTCCGCTGTATTACGGCGGAACGCCGGATGCGTTCAATACCACACTCGGCTACTTCAGTATGGAGGATGGTGATGGAGAAGGTGTTGATGTCGAAGATCCGGCATTTAGTGGGTACGGACGTATCACGATCACCTATGACCCTGACGCAAAGTTGCCGGATGGGATTCCATGGCCACTTCTCGCCAGCCCGTTGTCGCCAACGTGGTACGAAGGAGGTTCATGGTGATACGGGTAAGAAGCACAGGATTTTCCCTCATCGAGGTTCTTGTTGCTCTGGTCATCAGCGTTGTGTTGCTTCTGGCAACACTAGTGGCGTTACGCGCGAGTTTTGAAACTTATCGACGCACTGCAGAATCTGTGTCTGGGAATGTCGCTGGGCGACTTGTAGTGGAGCGGTTGCAGATGATGGTTCGTGGCGGTATTGACTTTGGCCCTATCCCACCTCTGGCAACGGATGACATCATCGAGTCGGATGAGTTGCAGATCCAGGCAGCAGACGGGATCTGGACAACCATTCGCTGGGATCCTCTCAACGAAGTTCTGTTGTGGGAGCAGGATGGAGAGAGTTGGCCGCTGTTGGAAGGGGCCACACAGGTTGTCGAGGGGTCCACCCGCCAGCCATTTCAAATGCGGTTCCGCGACGGTCGCTGGATGACCCACGTGACGATCGACTTGATCGTTGAAGCAGATGGCGCTGCGAGTACCGATCTTGATTTTGAGGAGATGCCTGAGATGCGGTTTGTAGGGTCCGCCATGCCTCGGCGAATGGCCTGGGGAGAGTGATCCTTCGCCCAGTGCTGTGGGGCAGAGTATCCTTCTCGCCCGATGTATACCCTCAGAGTTGAACAGGTGTTTTCAGCAGCACACGCGATCTTGATTCAAGGTGAGCGAGAGCGCCTGCATGGACATGACTGGAGGGTGAGAGTCGAAGTTGGCGGCGAGTCTCTGGATGAGGATGGACTGCTCTGTGATTTCCATCTCATTGAGCGTCTTCTCAATGACGTGTTGTCACCATGGAAAGATTCAACGCTCAATGAGGTTGATCCATTCACACATCTGAATCCAACCGCAGAAAAAGTTGCGGAAACAATTGCCTCACAACTCACGCCCCATCTTCCTTCAACGATCGAACAATTGACAGTCCGTGTCACCGAAGCTCCCGGATGTGAAGCGGCTTTCAGTAGTAGAATCGGATGATGCCCAGTTCTCCACTCATGCTTGGCGTTTCCGGCGTTCGTGGAATCGTTGGCGACACGATGACTGCAGAAGTCGCTCGCCGTTTTGCGTGGTGTTGGGGGGCGCATCTGGCGACTACCTCGGATGGCATTCCTTCCGTCTGTCTCGGCCGAGACAGTCGTCCCTCCGGCGAAGCGTACGCCTCTGCTGCCGCTGCAGGACTATCTGCAGCAGGATGTCGCGTTGTGGATCTTGGCATCGTCGCCACACCCACCGTAGGGGTCATGATTGGTGCGACACGAGCTGCGGGGGGTGTCGTGATCACGGCATCGCACAATCCTTCGGAGTGGAATGGCCTGAAACTTCTTGATGGATTTGGAACGGCCCCTGCCCCAGAGCTTGCGGCAGAGATCATTGAACGCTTTCAGAGCGAAGAATCGATCCCATCTGCGTCCGAGGGCGAGATTGTGAGCGAGGGCCGCGCTACAGATACACATGTTTCGAAGGTCCTCGGCGAGATCGATCCTCTGCCAATCCGGGAGTGCGGTTTCAGAGTCGTCCTTGATTCCGTCAATGGTGCTGGCGCGACAGGGGGCCTCCGAGTGCTGGATTGTCTCGGCTGTGAGGTCATGCATCTGGGGGGGACGCCCAACGGCGACTTCCAGCATGCGCCCGAACCGATTGCATCGAATCTCGGGGAGTTGGTCGAGGTCGTGCGTGAGAAAGGTGCAGATGTCGGTTTCGCCCAAGATCCGGATGCGGATCGCTTGGCTGTTGTCGATGACAAAGGTCGCTACATCGGAGAGGAATACACCCTAGTGCTCGCAGCGTGGCGCATTCTGCTTGATGCGCCCGGATCCACGCTGGTCGCCAACCTGTCGACGAGTCGCATGATCGACGATTTGGCGGCTCGATTCGGAGCGAAAGTGCAACGGAGCGCTGTTGGGGAGGCCAATGTGGCATCCATCATGCGAGAGACGCAGGCCGCAATGGGGGGTGAGGGCAATGGTGGCGTCATTCTGCCGAACATCACTTTTGTGCGAGACAGTCTTTCTGGAATGGCACTCATTCTCGATCTGATGCGACAACAGGGCAAGCCCCTCTCGGAGCTCGTCGACACGCTTCCGCAGTATGTGATCCTCAAGGAAAAACTGCCCCTTGCCACAAGAAACGATCTGGCGCCTGCGCTCAAGCGTCTTCAGGAAGGATTCCCTGACGCTCGCATTGATGATTGTGACGGTATTCGCATCGATCTGGAGGAAGGATGGGCCCACGTTCGTCCGAGCAACACTGAACCCATTGCGCGCATCATTGTCGAAGCTACTGACGAACCATCTGCCCGGGCATTGATTGATCGTGTGCGCAAAGTCTCAGGATTGACCTAGGGATCAGCTCAATCCGTCCGATCGTGCGAAGTCATTTGCGGCGCTTTCCATGACTCCTGAAGAGACACCGCAAAAGGTTCGACGCGACAATCGATGTGACAGGCGAAGTAACCACCTACATGTTCGGCCACAAGCGGCCAGATGATTTCCCGATCGGTCTGAGGCTGTGGCAGGCTGTTGATCGCATCGCGATCAAGCCATTCAAGCGTTCCTTCGTCCATTTCATAAGCTGCGACTTCGGCGTGTTCGATGGGTCGCGTCACCTCGAAGAGAAAGAGGAGCCAATGACATTCACCTTCGTAGGCTGTTTCCGAGACCATTCCCATCAGCCGAATCTCATTGGGCTGGAGAGAGACGCCCGTCTCTTCTTCGGTTTCACGGATCGCGCAGCAATGCGGACTTTCACCGGTTGCCGGTTCCAACTTTCCGCCAGGGGGGGAGTACATGCCGTTGTTGGGTGCCTTGGCACGATGGAGCATGAGCAGTCGTCCCTCGGCATCCCGGAGATAGACAAGGACGGCGATGCGGTACGGCAGTGAATTGTCGGTGATATCGGTTGTCATGGGGCGGCTGTATTGATCAGGCTAACCATTTCACGGACGGCTTCCTGGATTCCCGTCATGATCGATCGCGACACGATTGCATGACCGATGTGAAGTTCGCACAAGCCTTCCAAGATCGCTATGGGCTGCACGTTGTGATAGTCCAGTGCATGTCCTGCGTTGAACCGCATGCCTGCTTCGGTAATGAGTTGCCCGGTCTGGGCCACGCGGGCGAGTTCAGTTGCTGCTTCAGGGCAGTCCATCTGGTAACCGCATGCTTGAAACGCCCGTGACCAGGGCCCTGTGTGGACTTCGCAGACTGCAAATCCACAATCCGCTGCCGCTTTGACCTGATCCGGGACGGCATCGATGAACGCGCTTGAAGGAATACCCACCCCTTTCAGACGTTCAACAAGAGGCCTGAGATGATCCGCTTGGGAGACGACATCGAGCCCTCCCTCGGTCGTGATTTCCGCCCTTCCTTCCGGCACGATCATCGCCGATTGGGGGCGAATCTCGATTGCAATGGCGATCATTTCGTCCGTGGCGGCCATTTCAAAGTTCAGCGGGACCTCGATCACCTCAGAGAGGCGGCGGACGTCATCGTCCTGGATGTGCCGGCGGTCTTCCCGGAGGTGCACGGTGATGCCAGCCGCGCCTCCGCGTTGTGCTGCTGCCGCCGCCTGAAGGGGGTCAGGCTCGACGGTCCGGCGGGCCTCCCGGACGGTGGCAACGTGGTCAATGTTGACGCTGAGAATCGGCATGAAGATGAAATGGTACCGCCCACCCCGCAGACGCTGGCGTCAAGCGGATCTATACTTCGCCTCGCATACGGACGCGGAATGGACGACTTTCACAAGAGCCTCGACAAAGTACTGGACGACTTGCTCGCGCAGGGACGTCGAGTGACCGAACTGTGCATGCAGGCTGTTGAGTCCTACTTCGAAAATGATGCCGAAGTGGCGGCGAAAGTGATCCGGGAAGATGCCACCATCGATCATGTTGATGTGCAGATTGAACGTTCATGTGTCGGGCTGATGGCATATCGGCCGGAGGCCGAACATGACCAGCGGTCGATTCTCACGATCGTGAAGATCAACAATGAACTGGAGCGTATTGCTGATTGTGCGGTGAATGTCGCAACTGCGGTAGAACAGCGCAAGGACACCGAGGTGGCGGACACGCTTCGCGTCATGTCGAACAGTGTGGTTGGCATGGTGCGTGATACGGTTGAGTCAATCCAAGCACGCGACACGCACCTGGCTCAGCGTGTTCTGTCATTCGATGACACAGTGGATGCATTCAAAGCTGAACTGGTGGCACGCGCACAGACGGCGCTTGCAAACGGTGTGATTTCGGTCCCTGCCGGGATGCAGTTACTGACGGTTGTCCGATCCATGGAACGGATGGCCGATCACTGCACCAACATCTGCGAGCAGGTGATCTATCTGGAGACTGGCAAGATCGTGCGACATCTGCCTACGGGCTGGAGTACGCCTACGCTGCCGGAGGATGCCTGAGCAAACGATGGACCGCATTGCAGCGATTCGGGCTCTTCTGGAGGACTGTGATCAGTCACATGTTCTACCGGACGGCGCTCAGTTGACGGATCAGATGCTGCATCGCCTCGAATCAATCGAGTGGGATTCTTTACCGGCGCTCATCAACGAACATGTGCGCACACGTCGCGAAGGAAGCCCTGCCAATCTTGAACCCGCGCCACATGTGACAGTTGATCCTGAAGGGGAAGGTCGGGGCGTCGAGGTTCTGGATCCTGCTCAACTGCAGGAACAGGGCGAGGCGTTGTTGGCTGCAGGACGCGTGGCGGCATTTGCAGTTGCCGGCGGTCAGGGCACGCGATTGGGCTGGCACGGCCCGAAAGGAACATTTCCTGCAAGTCCAGTGACAGGCAAACCACTCTTTCGCCTCTTTGCTGAGCAGATTCTCGCGGCTCAGAAAAAATGGGGACACAGCATTCGTTGGTACATCATGACCAGCGAGGCAAACGATGCAGCGACACGGGGGTTCTTTCTTGACAATCGTTGCTTTGGCCTTGATCGACGTCAGATCATGATCTTTCCACAGGGCATGATGCCTGCGTTGGATATGCGCGACGGGAAAGTTCTGCTTGAAGCACCTGGCGTCCCAGCGATGAGTCCAGATGGCCACGGCGGATCATTGAAGGCACTTCAAAGGAGCGGCGCACTCGACCAGATGGAAGGTCGAGGCGTTGACGTCATCAGTTATTTCCAGGTGGACAATCCACTTGTTCAGATATTCGATCCGATCTTTCTCGGCCTCCATGTCGATGCGGGGCACTCCTCTGGGGAGTTCACAAGCAAGATGGCCTCGAAGTTGAGATCAGATGAGAAAGTCGGCGTGTTCGCACTGCGTGATGGCAAGCCCGGCGTGGTCGAGTATTCGGATCTTTCCTCCGAAGAACTGGAAGCAGTTGACACATCCGGTCGATTGCTGTTCAGAGCTGGCAATCTCGCGACCCATGCGATTGGCACGTCATTTGTTCGTCGCGTCGCAGGCGAGGCGCCGCTTCCTTGGCATCGGGCGGACAAGAAGGTGGCATGCATCAGTCCGGCAACTGGGCAACTGATCCATCCAGAGGAACCCAATGCCGTCAAGCTGGAAAGATTCGTGTTTGACGCGATGGCCTTGGCTAAGAAGCCGGCGATTCTCGAGGTTGATCGGGATGCGCATTTTGCACCAATCAAGAATGCCGAAGGGGAAGATTCTCCAGCATCGAGCAATCAGTTGCAGAGCGATCTGTATGGGAGTTGGCTTGAGGAGGCTGGCGTCAAGATTCCACGTCGCTCAGATGGACACGTCGACGCAGTTATCGAGATTTCACCCACCACGGCGATGACGCCACAGGATCTGGATTCTGGACAACTGCCGGATGCTGTCGAGCCAGGCGAATCGTTGGCCTTATGAGAGTCCGAAACTGCAGGGGTCTTCAATGACACTTCTTTGGTGCATGACACTTCTGATTTCCGTGGTGTCAACGCCATCGTCTTCGGATGCAGGCGCGCTCGTAGAGGATCCGCATTCTCTCAAGGGAAAGGTCGAACTTCGGGTCGAAGATTCCCTCTCCGAGAAGGGGCCCTGGCTGCTCTTCGGCGTCATCATGCTCGCCGGGGTGGGGATCCCGATCAGCGAAGAGATCCTCATCATTCCGGCGGGCTATCTCATCGAAAGGGGTGTACTGCCACTCTGGCCAACGGTACTCGCGGCATGGGCAGGTGTTGTTCTGGCGGATCTGATCTGGATGTTGCTGGTGAGACGTTTTGCGCACCGCCTGCTGCGCGTCAGATTTTTTCGGCGCATGTTCCATCCTCGTAGGCTGCTTGAAATGAAGTTCAGCCTCGATCATTGGGGGGCGTGGGTGGTTGTCATGGGAAGAATTCTCCCCGGTGCGAGGACACCCGTCGTGACAGCGGCCGGTTTGGCGCATATGCCTCTCCGCAAGTTCATGCTTGGAGAGTGCATCGGGGCGGCGAAGAGTGTGGGGTGGCAACTGTTCGTCGGTTGGCTTCTGGCCAAGGGGCTTGGAGATCTGCTGCACGGGAAGCATCTCCATGAGGCCATCTTGATCGGCGCAGGCACTCTTCTGGTCCTCGTGTTAGCGTGGTGGATTCGTAAACGAAGCAATCGCAGACGACTTCGTCCCAGAGCCAGAATGCAATGGTTGCGAGAGGCATGCAAGCCTCCCCGACTGCGACAACAGGGATCGAGATGACGGAATTCATCAATCAATATGCCGAGTACGTTCCTTGGATAGTCCTTGGATTGTTGCTGGCCAGTGGATTCGGAATTCCGATTGCCGAGGACATCGTCATCATTCCGGCTGGTGTTCTCATCGGGGAACAGATGCTTGGCTCGGACATTTGGCTGCCGACGCTGATCTGTGCCATCATCGGTGTCGCGACGGCAGACATGTTGTGGTTCACCTGGTGCAGTCGATTTGGCACACGTTTACTACATCAACGCTTCTTCCGTCGGTTGCTGCATCCCAAACGTCTTTTACAGGCGAAGCATCAGATCGATCGTCGCGGTGTGTGGTTCATCGTTGCCGCGCGTTTCATTCCGGGTAGCCGGACGCCTGCCATCACCGTTGCGGGATTGATGCATTTGAAGTTCTGGCCATTTGCAGTGGCAACATGGTGCTGTGTACTGCTCACCGCACCGATGCAGTTTGGTGCGGGCGTTCTTGTCGGCTATGGGATTGCGTCAAAGAGCACATTTGGCACAGTCCAATGGGTGATGACGGGGATCGTGCTGGCAGTGGTGATATCTGCTGCGGTGGTGGTCTTTGCCAGATCTCGGGGAAGTCGTTCGGAGCCGCCAAGGGCAAGGGCGGCATGGCTTCGCCACTTCCGCGGTTCCGACTGATTCGCCTCCCAGATACGGTTCATGGCGGTATCCTGAGCAATATGAGAGCAGTGATCACCGGTCAGATCGGCATCGACAAGAAACCCTATCTGGAAACAGTGTGTGAGATGGCCGGTCAGCGGGGGCAGCGCATCGAACTGTTCAATGTCGGCAATCTGATGTATCAGGAAGCACCCGACATTCGGCCGGGCCGGATACTCGACCTTCCACTCAGCCGGCTCGCCTCTCTCCGCAGAGCGGCGTTCAAGGACATTATTTCGGAAACAACGCCGGCCATCGACTACCCGGACATGATCGTGAATACACACGCGACTTTCCGTTGGCGGCATGGGCTATTCAGCGCATTTGATTTCGATCAAATGGCGAAATTGAAGCCTGACATGTTCATCTGTCTGCTGGACAACATCGAGATGGTTCACCATCGCCTTCATGCAGAGCATGACATTGATGCGACACTCAAGGATTGCATGGTGTGGCGTGAGGAAGAAATCCTCGCTACCGAACTTCTCGCCAATGCCATGGGTTGCGCAGATCAGTTCTACATTCTCAGCAGGGGACGCCAACGGGATACCTATGAAACCTGTCTGCGACTTGTCACCCGTCCGGACATCAAACGCGTCTATCCATCATTCCCGATGAGTCACGTTGTGGACATGCCCGATGTGCTGGAGGAGATCGATCGTTTCCGCGCTGCACTGACGGAGCACTTCATCGCCTTTGATCCAGCGGATGTCGATGAAAAACTGCTCCTTGACCGAGCCATTGATGCGGCCAAACGCGGGGAAGACTGGCTTGATGTGACGCCTCACACCTATGGTGGACGAGAAGGTCAGGAATTGAAGGTGCGGGTCCGTGAAGTACTCGATATCGCCGGGGATGTGGATGGCCAGATCTACATGCGGGACTTCAAGTTGATTGATCAAAGTGACATGATTGTTTCTCTGGTTCCGGAATTGCCGGGCGGAATCCCAGGCCTCTCCAGTGGTGTGGAGCGAGAACTCCAGCATGCATGGGAGCACACCAAGGAGGTCTATGTCGTGTGGAAGCCGGCCAAAGCTCCCTCGCCCTTCATTACTGAAACAGCCACGAAGATCTTCCCCGACGTTGATGCCGCGCTCGAATACTTCGAGTCCGAGCGGATGTTCGCGCCCGGAAATCTGTTCGGTCACTGATCTTGGCCAAGCGCCGTATCAAACTCACCGTTGCTTACGACGGCACGGATTTCAAGGGCTGGCAGAAGCAGCACCCGCCAGGTGAAGAACCGCTTCGGACTGCGCAGGATGTCCTAGAGAAGGCTGTGCGGCATGTTGTGCGAGAGGAAGTATCGGTCCACGGCGCCTCTCGAACCGATTCGGGCGTGCATGCTGAGGGCCAAGTCGCCGCTTTCGACACACAAAGTGAAATCGATGTTGAACGGCTTCCTGCTGCCATTTCATCGCGTCTTCCTGACGACATTCGTGTGACATCAGCAGAAGTCGTTGCGGACACTTTCAATGTCATCGGCGATGTGGAAGCGAAGGCATACCGATACCGGGTGGCGTTTGGTCGGCGTGAAGCGCAAGATCGACCACTCTTCAATCGTCGTTATGTCGCCTGGGTGCCTTGGGATCAGGATCAGTGCTTGATGCAAAAAGCCGCGACCATGCTTGTCGGCGCGCATGATTTTGCCAGTTTCACAAGACTCAATCACGGACGCGAGTCGACTATCAGGACGATCCATGCCTGCGACATTCTTGAGACCGGAGATCGGGAATTGACCATCACGGTTGAAGGTGATGGATTTCTGTGGAACATGGTGCGGATCATTGCTGGCACGTTGGTCGAAGTTGGTGCGGGCCGCCGCAGTGTGGACTCGATTGATCATGCGCTTGTTGCCGCGGATCGGGCTACAGCTGGTGTCACCATGCCACCCGAAGGTCTGTCTTTGCTCTGGATCCGCTATGGATTGCCCGGGTCGGGTCGGGATCGGCAATTGCATGCCAACCGAGCGGCGCAAGGTGTCGGGGACGATGTTTCTAAGTCTTGAGACCTTCAGGGCACGGGCCATTCTGATCCCCCGACACTGGTGAGATCAACTGACGCTTGTACCATTCCGCTCTATGACACGCGTCCTTGTCTTCGGACCACATCCAGATGATCAGGAACTCGGGATGGGTGGAACCATCGCGCGACTGGTGAATCAAGGGCATGATGTCGTTCTCGTGGATATGACGGACGGCGAGCCGACACCTTTCGGCGATCCGGAAACCCGTCAGGCCGAGGCCACCAGAGCTGCTGAGATTCTTGGGGTACGCAGAGTTCAAATCGGTTTGCAGAATCGCTTTGTCGAACACACCATTGAGGCGCGACACAAAGTCGCAGGCGTGATTCGTGAACATCAGGCGGACGTCCTATTCGCACCCTTTCCCGAGGATGCGCATCCGGATCACAGGGCTGTGACGCGTATTGTTGAAGATGCGCGTTTCGATGCCAAACTGACAAAGATCGATTTGCCGGGTGATCCCATCTATCCGCGTTGGCTGTTCCACTACTACTGCACACATCTACGCATCATTCCATCGCCTTCATTTCTGATGGACATCAGTCCGTATGTCTCTCAAAAGCGTGATGCGATCACCGCATATGCATCACAGTTCGTCATTCCTGAGAAAAATCGACGGGTGGTGGAGTGGATTGAATCGTCAGGTCACTATTTCGGAAGCCGAATAGGGGTCGATGCCGCTGAGCCCTTCTTTGCGAGAGAGCCCTTGGGTTTGACCGGGCTTGATGAGATTGCGGGATTGTCGGGAACTTGACTTGCAGGACTTCTGAGCGCTCGGTCAGTTCGCGTGATCGTGTACGCCGGTTGATCCAAACCCTCCCTCTCCTCGAGAGGTTTCATCCAACGCGTCCACTTCTTCGATTTGGCAGTGAGTAACTGGCGAGACAATCATTTGGGCAATCCGCATTCCTGGTTCGACCGTGAATGTCTCGCCACCAAGATTGATCAGAGGAACCTGGACCTCTCCTCGATAGTCCTCGTCAATCGTTCCAGGTGCATTGGGAAGCGTGATCCCATATCGGCTGGCAAGTCCTGAACGCGGACGCACCTGCCCTTCATGTCCTGAAGGCAGGGCAATAGCAATGCCGATCGGAATCATGGCGATCTCGCCTGGTGCAATCTCGACAGTCCCCTCAATGGCAGCGTGCAGATCGAGCCCTGCCGCGCCACTGGACTGATAGTCGGGAATGATGGCAAGTGGCGAGCAGCGCTGAATGAGTAGGGTCGGCGGCATGAGCCGCTCACGGTAGCAGGCAACACAAGCCGCCCGCAATCGATTTCAATGTTGCGTTTCTCGAAGCCTCGAGAGTCCGCCGCAGGTCATGACAAAGGGGGGCTGCTGATCCGGATGCAGGACGCGATCCACCCTGCGAATGAATGTGTGAACGGATGCCGGATCCGGCTTCGCCTGCCGCGGGGAATGGCCGGTGTTGGAGGCATTCGGTTGACTTGTCGGATCAGTAAGGGACTGTCGCATGGGAACGCTCCTGAGGTGAACTCGTGCAGCATCTTCGGCCAGACCGAGGCCAACCCTTCAGTGTGTTTGAAGGGCGCAAAGATGAGAAATGACCGGAGAGTTGTGAAGGATTTCACGGAGGAGCCTTGTTGGTAGCGATACGCATGAACTCAGGCAAAACAGCGACGCAAGAGGTTGAGATGGGGAATTTTGCCACGACCGGTAACTGAAAAGAACACAAGGCTCCCCGATTTCGCGGTGAGCCTTGTGCAATGGGCTTGGGACTTCGTGCGTCGTGGAACGTCGTCGCCGGCCGTGGGTTGTCTGGCTACCGGACAATCTTCCAGGATTGTCGGCGAGCCTCTCATCACCCTCTATGTTCACCGGATGCAGGTGTGAGACGAGAAGATGCAAATCGGCTCAGTTTGACGCAGGACAGCGATTTGAATTGGGGATCTCCAAAAACCACCGGCCCCGCCTATTTGGGCGGGGCCGGTGGTGGAGAGAGGAGAGGAGAGTCGTGAGTGAGGGGACTTTTGAGGGTCCCTGAAGTTTGCCAGGATCAGGCTCACTTCACCCCCCACTACGGTGCTCACCGCCCTGTGTTTGCCGGTGTAGGGAAAAAGTCATCAGAAAAAGCCCGCAGGAGGGGGGTCTGAGGACTGAACATCAGAAAATCGCTGTTAATGAGCTCTAAAGGAGGATGAATGGCTTAGCCACATCCTCCAAAGGCACCCAGGAGAATCAGCAGATCATTGATATCGCCAAGGCCGTCCCCATTGAGATCAGCAGCTTCGGTGCCGTAAACCGACAGGAACGTCAGGAGATCCGTGATGTCAACCGCGCCTGAACCGTCCCAATCACCAATGCAAATCTCATCTGCTGGCCCGATCCTTCCGCCTGTCATGGTCCAGCCATCGCCCGAAAGGGTGGCGACGGTGGGCTGCCCGGCGACGGCGCGCATGGTCCATTGATCACCAGAGAGGCTCTGTGATCCATAAGTGGTGTCGTTCTCAATCCAGCCACCAAGGCCAATTGCTGACGCAATGCCTGCGATCAGCGTGATCGCAGCAAGCGCGAGGATGTGTCGTGTGCGGGTCATCTCGCGTCTCCGTCTATCACTGGGGTTGGATGAGCATCAAGACCAACCCGGTTCCGTTGTCGAGACCGGACATCGCTTTGCCAATGACAGCGCCGCGTGTGCCATCAACATCACGCGCCGACATCGCATGGCCAGACAGCGATGACGTTGTGAGCATGTCACCGGGTCGGATTGGCTGATCTGTTGCGACACAACGGACCCAAACCCTTCCGGTCAACGCGACCGGATATTGCCCATCCGCCTCAGTCCCTTTTTGTCCAAGAGACAGGCCCGGACGAATACCGCCAGCGCCACTGATGACACCGACGACCGATGCATCCACCGCTTTGGTGCTCACGATGAGTCCACCGACGACCTCTGGATCAATGCATAGCACTGTTCCTGGCTTGGGAGTTGCACCACGTACATTGAAGCGTTCACACAGGTCAGCCCCTCCATTGACCTCTACTTCGTCGCAGATGACCCGCCCCATGCCGTTGTAGGAGGTGTCGAGTTCGATCATCACATCCCCATCATTGTTTCTCAATTTGAGTGACCCATGCCGGTTTCCATCATTGGATTCAGTACCGAGATCAACAAGATTCGTTCCATTGTCATCCTTGATGCGAAGCCCCCATCCATCAGCGCCGCTGGACCATTGGCCAAGGAGGATCTCTTCGGTATTACCCGTATCTCGGAAGGTGAGGCTGGGGAAATCGCCATCGAGTTTGACCTCGAGCTGTTCTGCGCCTCCATATCCGAAGTGCAACTCTTGAAGGGTGTCTTGGATAGTGAGATAGATCTGCCCATCGCCATCAGGGGAACTCCAACTTGAGATGGGCCCGCCGTCATATCCCCAGTGCAAAATGCCTGCACTTGAAGCATTGCCATTAAGACTTAGATAACCACCCGCAAAGGGGCGAAGCAGAACCTCTTGATCTCCGCTGGTGCCATCCATCGTGAGCGTCGCGTCTCCAAAGAGGATGTCAGAGATGTACATTTCAATCATCGAATCGCCTGGAGTACCCATGCGAAAGACGTTGTTTGTGCCACCGATATGCAGTGCGGTCTGCGGGTCGTTCGTCAGAATGCCGATGTTGCCGCCCGAGTAACTGATGGAAGTGCCGTTGATTTCCCATGACGAGTCGCCCGCAGGGCCTTCCGGACCTTGCTCTCCTTGCTCTCCTTGGGCTCCTGGCTCGCCTTGCGGACCCGGTATGCCCTGTGGCCCCGGATCGCCTTGCGGACCTGGGACACCTTGTGGTCCCTGATCTCCCTGCGCACCTGGGTCACCTTGTGGCCCTTGGTTGCCCTGAGGGCCTTGTTCGCCTTGTTCGCCCTGTTCACCCGGCACGCCCTGTTCGCCTTGTGGTCCCTCGTTGCCAGAGAGCGCGTAAAGCGCATAGGGAGCGGGGGAGAGTCGGTGACGTGGTTCAAGCGTCGAACCATCAACGGTGACTTCGATGTATCGTTCTTCGCCCGAACTAAAAAATGCAAGATCAAAGGGAAGTTCCACTGCGAAACGGCCGTCGGTCACAGTCGTGCCGGGCATATTCACGGCAGTCAGAAGTGTTCCGCCGACTTCCGCGGTCCAGAGGCCGAAGGCCATGTCGGTGATGCCCGAGTAGGGGCCATCTTCGTACATCAAGGTGCCTTCATAGGTGATGCCAGGTGTCACAGGGTCGGCTTGTACCCAAGGGACAAGGCATGCCAATGAAGCAATCGCAATGGTTGTGTTGAAACGCATGTCGGGATCTCCTCCCCTATTTAGTTCACCGGAATACCGATGAACCACCTGTACTCTTGATCAGCATTGCGCGAATAGGACCACTCATGTTGTCGTCTTCGCAGTTTTTCATGATGAGTGTGCCGCCCCAGCGCACGTTGATGTAGCCCTCATAGAACGAATTCCACGGATTTGCAAAGCTGCCATCTTCAGCGCCACCCCAGTTGGTATCGACATACTGTGTTGTCGAAGAGGCAGCCATGTAATCTGAAATCGTGTCAGAGACTTCATCGAACATCCGGCTGCAGTCGTGCGTTGCATCGCCCGTATCGATGCCGTTGAATTCGATTGCAGGATTACTGAAGTAGGGGATACGGGTTCCACCAAGCGCGTTGCGAGCCATAATCGTTCGCTCGCGAGTACCCCCAGCGTTGTTCCAGTAATGGCCGCATCCATAAATGGCGACACAATCGGGGTCGCCGTCACCATCGCCATCACCAGGGATCTGTAGATCGTCGTGATAGGCGCCGAGATTGTGCCCTGCCTCATGAGGCATGGACCACGAAGGCAGCGCCATGTTTTCCCAGTGGCAGGTATGAAACCCAAGGTCCTCATTGGATGTGGATTCGGTGGACGGCCGATACCCCAGGCCGAAAGTCACGCAGGTTGTACAACCGACCCCAGGATCAAGGTCATTGATGAGGAAAGTCACTAAATCGGCACCGACCTGATCACGAACGGTATGGATGCCGTCAATAACACTGTCAGAGTCGTCGCGAAGCGTTGCCAGATGATCGTTGTGTGTGCCTGCAGTGCCATCACCATCGTAGTCCAGCGTTGTTTCGTCGTAGTCGACCTCATACATCCGAGCCATGCGGAGTCGATGATCAACATCACTGTCCGCATAGATTTCATTGGCTGTATCAACAGTGAGATGTCCAAGCAGCCGTGTGGCGCCTGTACTACCAATGGCAGCTCTTGCCCCATCGGTATAGACAATCATGAGATCGATGTGCGGGTTGCGAGTACCGCCATCATCATCATCGTCATCATGCCGTGCGCCGTTCTGTCCGCCCCACGTCGAAGGGGGTGCGTCGTGTTGGTCGGGTGGGATGACGACATCGTAGATTTCATTCCCGCAGATGAGGCCGGCCTGCTCTCTTGCCGACTGCACAAGATGGATCCCTTTTGCGCGTGAACCCAAAGCTGCAAATGCGCCTTCAGGAGCCTGTCGGATTTGCACCATGTCGTGACCTCGGACAATGTCTCCGATCAAGAGCCCATAGCCCAATTCCAGCACGACGCGAGAGGGGATGTCGCCTCGGACCGTGCCAATGGCGCCGATCGATCCATCACTGTGGTGGATCTGGCGGCGAAGATCAATGACGACAGGTCCCATGTCGGGTAAATCGAGAGAGAGCTCGCACGCTCGGTGCATCGCCAACTCTTGCAGGATGCGTTGATCGAGGTGTACGGCCTCGCGAGTCACCGCAACTGTGCTTGGCGCTTCTCCAAGAGCCAACAGAGCGGTTGCTGCCGGGTCGCCAATAAAGGGTGAACCCTGTATCCGATAGGGAGCGGGATCGAGATCGCCCATTGCGACGGAGAATGGCGCCGCAACGACAGCGGCAACCATGAACCCCCCAAACGATCGCTGTGCAATCATCCTCTTTCTCCTCCAAGGCAAGCCCCTTGACGTTACTTGCTATGGGGTGAGGCTGCAATGGAATTCCTTGCCATGCGCCGGATCATGCAATCAGAGGCAATTGGGGGCGCATAAACAAGGTTTCCTGTTCATGGACAGGTGCGTTAAGCGTTGCCCAAATTCTGCGAATCCTCATCCTTCCCGCCGATCATCCCGATCCCCACCGATGCTGCGAAACCGATCAAGACTAACGCGGTCGCAGATGCCCACTGGCCTGCAGATGGAGAGAACATTTCTGTGGGCCAATGTTCGGGACGAATCGTGTCGACATTGTCCGCAGTCACCGTTTCGCCTCGAATGATCTCGCCAATGTCCGGATGTCTCGGTGCTTTGAAAGGCCACAATCCGAGAACAGCACCGAGGAGCAATCCCATCAGCACGCCGAGTGTGGCTTTTCTGGCATGGTCCAGCAGCCACCGCACGCCATTGGAAACACCGACAACACCGACAATGGCGCCAATGCCGACAGGAATGATGACCTGGAGCGGCTCACCCCAATCACCGCCACCCTGCATGGCCACTTTCGCGCCTTCGACCGCGCCGAGGACCACGAGATACTCGCCGAGGATCAGCAGCACATAACTGCCGGAAAGCCCGGGAAGCACCATGGCGGATCCGGCAGCAAGTCCGGCGATCAAATGCAGCCACCAACCGCCGCCTGCTGAACCTGCGTTCGTGCCAGACGATTCTGAAATCGTCAGAAACACCATGAATCCCATTCCTAACACGAAGCCAAGGATCGCGCGGGGTGTGAGTGGCTTAAGCAGTGACCACAGCAGCGGCACGCCGCCAAGCGTCAGACCCAGAAAGAGGCTGTACATCACCCATCGGTGTTCATGGACAAGATCACGGATGACACCTGCGCCGAGCACGACTGCTCCCCCTGCGCCAGCGACGATGACGGCAAGCGTGACAACAGATTCCATGTTCCAGCGGAAGGTTGTGATGCGGGCCACGGCGTCTACGAAGCGTCGGTACACGCCAGCTGCAAGAAGCATGGTGCCGCCACTGATGCCGGGAACAAGATTCGCCAGCCCCATGAGGATCCCGCCAAGTCCGCAGCGGATCAGCAGGAGTGGGTTGGTGATGCGAGGTCCTTCCGGCATGGAGAGCGATGGTAGCCCGATGGTCCCGGGAAGGTGCGCGCATCGCGCGCAAGGGACTCATCCTCCGATAGCGGACATGCCTCGTTCGGGTTGTTGGAACCCCTCAAGCCCGATGCCATGTCCCGCCTGCTTCGTCCAGACCGCATCGACGAGGAATTGAGCGAGATCATCAGTCGTGGCATTGTGTCGCAGAAGTGGCCTCAGATCCCACTCCCGGTTGCTGAAGAGGCAGGGCCGCACAGCGCCTTCGGCAGTGATCCGGAGACGGTTGCAAGCGCCACAGAACGGTCTGGTGACCGGTGCAATGATGCCGATACGACCAGGTGCTCCATCGGCAAAGCGGTAACTGCGAGAAGTGCTGTGGCGGTTGGACAGGGAAACTTCTTCAAGCCGATGGCGCGCGGAGATGGATGCAAGAATGTCCTGTTCGGCGACGACACGGTCACGTGTCCATGCGCGTCCCGAATCCAAAGGCATGTATTCGATGAAACGCACGTCGATATCTAGATCGCGCGCAAGATCCGCAAAATCCGCGAACTCATCCTCATTGAAGTGACGCAGTGCCACGACATTCACTTTCGGTTGTGGCAGTCCGCCCATGAGGGCATTTTCAATCGAATGAATCACGTCGAAGACGGAGCTGCTCGATCTTGTGATGGTGGCGAATCTGTCCTCACGCAGCGTGTCAAGGCTGAATGTCAGTCTCGTCAAGCCATCTTCTCGCCATCTGTTGACGGTGGAGACAACCAGTCTCCAGCCGTTGGTTGTCATCGCAAGGTCATCGAGATCTCGTTTGCCGAGTTCACGCACAATGAGATCAAGATCGGGGCACATTGTCGGTTCACCACCGGTAATGCGCACTTTCCGAATCCCGACCGAGATGGCCGCATCGACAACCCGCATGTATTCATCGGTCGAAAGCAGTGAGCGTTTCGGCAGAAAGCGGTCATCCGGTTCCATGCAATAGCGGCAGCGAAAATTGCAACGATCGGTGATGCTCAATCGAAGATCGTGGATCGCGCGGCCATGACTGTCCCTGAGGCTCTGCTGCCTTCGCGTACTTGCCGGCGCTGTGGGAGGGGGAGGAGCTTCAAGTTGCGGCAGGGGATGTGGCATCAATAGCCCCATCATAGAGAGCCAGTCCTTGCACGCTGTCTCGTCGTACCATTCCTGTCCCATGAGAAGATTTATTGCTGTGCGTCGTCAATTCCTTGTCTGGCTTCCCCTGCTCATGTTGTTCAGTGGAGGCTGCGCAACCGGCGGTCCGGAACTTTCTTCGCCGCTTCCCGAGGGACACCCCCGGGTCTATCTCGCGGGCTATGTCGATACGCCCATCACGATCGATGGCGATCTTGATGATCCAGCCTGGCGGAGGGCAAGTTGGACAGAGGATTTCATCGACATCGAAGGGCCCACGAAGCCACGTCCGACATGGCGCACGCGCGCGAAGATGTGCTGGGATAACAACTACCTCTATGTTGCTGCCGATATGGAGGAACCTCATCTATGGGGAACGCTGACAGATCGCGATGCGATCATCTATCGCGACAATGACTTCGAGATTTTCATCGATCCAGATGGAGATCGCGCTGACTACGACGAGTATGAGATCAATGTGCTTGGTACCGAAATGGACTTGCGCATGACGCGTCCCTATCGCGATGGAGGCACTTACGATCTCTCTTGGGATTTTGAAGGCGTCCGTTCGGCGGTAGGCGTCGATGGCACAATCAACGATCCTTCGGATCATGATGAGGGTTGGGTGGTGGAGGTTGCGATTCCCTGGTCATCGATGGCGGATACGGCAGTGGTGCAATGCCCCCCGCGGGCAGGTGATACCTGGTGGATCAATTTCTCCCGCGTGCAGTGGCCTGTTGAGATTGTCTATCGAGGTCGGCCTGGCGGTCAATACGTCAAGCCGGAAGGCGCGAAGGAGGACAACTGGGTCTGGACCCAGCAGGACGCCATCGATATGCACCGACCCGAGTACTGGGGCTTGGTGCAGTTTGGAAGTGAACAGCCCGGCCAAGGTGTGTTCGTCACACCTGATGACACGATCGCCAGGGCACAGTTGCGCGCGATCAAGGCAGCGGATGAGACATTTGCCGCACGGCACAATCGACCACCTCAGGCAATGGGTGATCTTGATGGTCTATGGACACCGAATCCCGCACTTCCTGCGCCGACCTTCGAGTCCGGTCCGGATGGCCGTGTCATTGTGCAGCATGATGGATCGCGCCGATGGGTGATTGACAACACGGGTCGCATCCAAGCCTTTTGGTCACACGGCGGAGATAACTGGTGAACCAGTTATAGAGTGACTCCGCCGCAAGTTCGCGGCGGAAGGACGTGATCACATGAAGCAAGTTCTGTGGGCCGCCGCATGGGCGGCGGCTGCTGTGGTGCGCGCTGACACGATTCGCGTGCCGGAGGATGTGGATTCAGTACAGGAAGCCATTGATATGGCTGCAGAGGGAGACATTGTTGACATCGGACACGGCGTCTTTGCAGGCGGCCTGAGTCTTCGGGGCAAGGCGATCACATTGCGCGGTCGTGATGGAGCGGAGTTCACATCACTCATCGGGGGAGATGGTGTGGTTCGCTGCGTCAAGAATGAGGGTCCGGACACCGTGATCGAGGGTTTGACGATCGGAGGCGGCCTGGGTTTCATCGGGCCTGATGGTTTTCGGCGGGGAGGGGGTTTTCACATCGATGGGGCAAGTCCAAGAATTCGGCGATGTCTCATTGTCGGCAACACGGCTGACCTTGGACCCGGCGCATGGATTCGCGGCGGCGAGCCTGTGTTTGAAGATTGCTGGTTTCACGACAACCTGTCGCCTCATACGACGGGCGTTGTTTGTGAAGATGTGGCGCCCCGTTTCATTCGATGTGGCTTTCACGAGGACGGAGTGCAGTGGATTGATGCGCCGCTCGTCAATGTTCGCAGCGATTGCGAAACACCCGGAGGGGCGTGTTGTCTAGGCAACCACTGTCTTCAGACGACGCTGTTGGCCTGTCAGGAAGCGGGCGGTTTCTGGCATGACGGCGCGGCATGTGGAAGTGGGGTGTGCCCGCAGTTCTGCCTGGGTGATACCAATGCAGATCGCCGCATCAACCACACGGATCTCTTGCATGTGCTCGACGGCTGGGGGATGTGTCCCTGAGAGTGTGTGACCGTCAGATCTTCACAAGCACATCATCGCCTTCGATGCGGACTTCGTACACGGCCAAAGCCTCATCTGCGGGCGGATCACCTGCCTCACCATCGGCGAGTCGAAACGATGCAAAGTGAAGTGGGCAGACGATGTATCCCTGATCGACGTGGCCGCCATCACACAAGGATGCCTCCGCGTGCGTACACGTGTCTGCAACGGCGTGCACGGTCTCGCCGCAGCGGACCAGTGCCACAGGCGTTCCGTTCACATCTGCGCGGACAGGTTGATTCTCGGGGAGGGCGGACAACGATGCAGCGATGGTGAAGTCAGACATGGGGCTTGGAGGATACAGAAAACGAGATGGTCACCAGTGAGACCAACGCTCAGAGGCGTTCGGCGAAAGCGTCAGGTAGTGCAGTCTCCCCAAATTGAGATCAATAGAAGGATGTCATCAATTGTGATAACTCCATCTCCGTCGACATCCATCTCGGGATCCTGACTCTCCCACGCGTCAAGAACGGCAAGCAAATCCTCAAGATCGACTGTGCCATCTTGATTCACATCACCTTCGCAGGAGAAATCGCTCAGCGTCAGCTGTGCAATTTTGCCTTCTTGGGATCCTCCGCGTCGTGTCGCTGCGCCGCTGCCAAGGACCCAATCATCTTGCTCGTCCTTCGGATCGAGTTTGCCTGAGGTCAGTCTTGTAGGGGATCCATCACCATTCAGACCTTGCTTCCCCCATGTGCGGCCTCCCATCGATCTTGATCGCGTAGCGCCCCCATTGCGCAGCAGAATGAGTGGTTCGAAAGGATCAGTGGGTGAAGCAAGAATGAAATCTTCATCTCCATCTCTATCGGCATCTAAAACGACAAAATCTGTTGTCGCTAGAGAAGTCAATAGAGGGATGGGTTCGTCGAAGCCCCCTGTATTGCCGGGGATGATGTACAACTCGCCTGCTGTCTCAGAGCAAGCGATGATGTCAACCTGCCCATCACCTCCATCATCGTCGATGTCCTTCCCGATGACGCGGTTAACACGGCCCTGCTGCTCTCCAAGAAGCGCCAGCACGCCCGTCGCTTGATTGGCATGAAGCACTCGCCCGAATGTGGTGCCGCCCGCAAATCCCCAAGAGTCCTGCGCCATGCCTCCTGTGAGAGTCAGCGGAGCATCAGGCTGGCCACCGGCCAAGTCGATATCAAACACAGGTCCAGTTTGTGGACTGTCAGCCACATCTAGAATGATTTGGAAACGATCCTTGCTGGTCGGACCTGCAACATCAATGCCTGTGACAACATCGAGATAGGCATCACCGTCCCAGTCAATGGCTGCAGCACAGGTGATCTGTCCGCCGGTTGCTGGAATCGTTGTCGAGGCAAAGGTCCCATCACCCTGCAGCATCAACAGTGTGATGGAATTGTCTCCACTGTTTGCAATGAGGAGATCGCTGTCGCCATCACCATCGAGATCGGCAGCATCCATCAGAATGGGAGCCATGCCGACTTGGGCGACAAGGCTGGGGATGAGCACGGGCTCACTGGACTCAGTGATGTCAAAGGCGGCGACAGCGCCGGGAGTGCCATCGAAAAGCACTGCAACATCCTCATCACCATCCCCATCTGCATCCAATGCGATGAGATCCACCGGTGGCGAGTCGACAGTACCGCTAAACGGATCGTCAAATTCAGGCGTCTCAATGGCAATGACTTCTGCAACTGCGCCTGTCGGATCTCCACGAACAGGAGGCGCGTCAACGAGTACAAGGCCCAGCCCGGGTGGCATGACGGGTGTGATGAAACTGGAGAAACCATAGGGTTGGGACTGCGCAACATACAAGGGGAACTGATCGCCAGGGGATGCATTCTTGAGGCTGCCACTGGTGTTTGACAACGCGAGGGACCCTCTCTGTCTCAATTGTTCGTCAACCACAAGTCCAAAGAGACCATCGGGATTGTCCCCGCCATATGGCACAGTGAAGTCAATGAAACGAGAAATCTGAGATGAGGACTGCGCTGCGACAGTCGTGGTTGACCTTTGGGTTTGGATGCCGTCAGCAATGGAATTTGTCGAAAGAAGTTCAATTTGAGAAGCATCTGAGTAGATCCCCACAGCGGCAGTATTGCCTGTGATCGTGGTCCCCGCCAGGGACAATGTGCTTCCATACATGTAGATGCCGTAGTTGTCG
>JAKVBW010000180.1 GCA_022446945.1 Phycisphaerales bacterium
CCGGCACCCAGAAGTAGAACGACCTCTCCGTCGTGAAGCGTCTGCTCCAAACCAAAGGTCAGATCCGCATCACCACTTTCCTGATCGTTGCGGTAGATCGACACCCCTCCCTCAGTCGACAGGCCATCAACCGTCAGAACCGCAAGATCCAGATCGCCATCATCGTCGTAATCCAGTGCAGTCAAGGATTGCGGCCCTTCACCCACTTGGAAGATCTGCTGGTCACCCAGCAACCCGTCCACCCCGCCGAGCAACACTGAGATGGTGTTGGATCCGCGATTGCCGACAAGCACGTCATCGAACCCATCGCCATCGAGATCATTCATGATTAGATCATGCGGATCAGAACCCACGGGCACTCGCTGCAGTTCGCTCCAGATCCCAGCCTCCTCAGACAACAGCACCAATTCGTTGAGGCCTTCCAGAGTGGCGGCGGCTCTTCGACTGCCCTTGCCCGATCCGACGCTACCGGGTTTGACCTGGCCTGGTTTACCTGACACCTGCAAGGTCTGTTTGAAACTGAAGGGGCCGGACAGTCCACTACCGCCATGCTCAAACACATCGATTTGTCCGTAAAGACTGCCATCCCACAAAACGTCTCCCGTGCCTGCGCATGCCACGATGATGTCGTCCTCCAGATCGCCATCCAGACGGATCACCGCCACATCGACCGGCCCGATCGATGTGTTTGTACCTGCTGAAAGCACCATCTCGCTCGGTTGGGTTCCGGAATTGAGAAGCGTGAAGACAGCATCTTCAGATGGCGAGACGAAGACGAGATCACTTTTGCCATCTGCATCGAAGTCGCCTGTTGCCAAGCCGGTGGGATCATCACAGACATTCAGAAGAACCTGTGAGGACACGCCACCCAAGCCATCACTGATCAGAATCATGATGACCCCTGGCGATCCTGGAATGGCTAACGCTATGTCGTCATTGCCGTCCGGACCACCTGCGGAAGAACCGAAATCAGCGACTGCAATATCGTCAGCACGTCCAGAAACTACATCAGAGCCCGATTGGTTCAGATCTCCGAGATCGGAAATCGATGCCACCGTGGCGATGATCTTGAGCCCGCCATGCAGGCCGGTGCCATAGACAATTTCCAGATACTTGTTGGCGCCCACACCCGGCAACACGACCACCGGAAATTTGCTTTCCGCATTGACCGAGCTCAACTCCATGAGGCACCAGCTGGTGCCCACGTCGGGATCAAGACCCGGCGACAAACTCGCCGACAAGGTGCCGCCCAACGCAGCCAGGCCGCCAACCTGAACGGGGACCAGCGTATTGGTCAGCGGTACGCGGAGCTCCGCATCACGATCGATGTCAAGTGCGCCAGTGACAGAGAGGGACGCACCCAACTCTACTTCCAGCAAGCCCGGTTGACTTGTTTGGCCGATGACAACGTCTCCATCGATGATCGATGCTTCGGTCAGCGCCAAAGCCCCTGTGAAGGACTGCGATCCACCGATCTGCAGCAGACCAGAGCCGGCGTCACCCAGCGTGAACGATCCACCCGTCAATCTTGGGCGGCTGGTGCCGACCATGAGGGTGTCGATGGACATGGTTCCCGCCAGACTCACGTCAAATGCTGCAGGAAGCGACATGTGCGCTGTGCCTGAACTGGGAGCCTGGGGCACCCAGTTGGCTGGATCATCAAATGCGCCGCCCTCCGGAGTCGCCCAACTCGAAGTTGGGATGGTGCAAACCTGCGCGCCGCTGTAGCCGGGGATCGGATAGCCGTTCTCGACGCGCTGCCAGCCGGCAAGAACAGAACGTCCTGCAACCGCCGCCGTCGTGCCGAAACCCATTTCAGCGACCGCATCGCGCGCATGGATCTTCGAAGTCTGCTCCCAAGTTGAACCCAGATCCTCGAAGACAATCGCTGTTCCACCCCGTAGCGCCGAGCCATTGTGCGCTGTCGCTGTTACCACAGCCACATCCCCGTCCAATGCAACTGAAACGCCGTATTGATCGCTTGGTTGATTGTCGACCGGAACCAGTGTTGCCTGCTGCACCCAGATTCCGGCAACATCACGGAAGATGCGGGCTTGGCCGGGCGTCGTATCCTCGCCCGCGTAAGTGGTTCCATTGCTCTCACCAATGAGCAGTCGGTCGCCACTCATGGAGAGCCTGACATCAGAGCCATCGGTACCGAGTACCTGAGTCTGCTCCCAGAGGCTGCCGCCTACCAATTCGTAGATATAAGTGTCGTAACTCATCGCAACTGCGAGTTGGTCATCTGCCATGTCCATGTCTTCAATGAAGCCCCCGATCAGTGAGAACGCCCCGTTGGATGACCATAAGCCGCCCCC
>JAKVBW010000181.1 GCA_022446945.1 Phycisphaerales bacterium
GTGATTGATGGAGCGGACCTCACGATTTTCTTAGGCAAGTGGGGGCCATGTCCCGTCTACAAGCCCTGACGTTTGAACAAACAAGACTTCACACAAACGGGCAGACCGAAAACGGTCTGCTCGTTTGTTTGTTTGGTGTACTCACGAACCCTAGATGCGCATGGGGATAAGTCTTTTCAAGCAACTGCGCCTCACAAAAATCGCGCATTGAGACCTCGGACCACCTGTTCGTTTTCGCGTCTTTGGGATCTCAAGAAAGTTTCTTGACGCCTTTCTGCGCGGTTCATTAGCTTGAGGTGGCTAGTGCACTCACTCCGTGGCTCGTTTTGAATGACGAGCCGTCTCTCTGAGAATGGATGAAGAAAGATGCTGAAACTGACCGCTTCCCTCGTTCTATTTGTGCTGAGTACTTCTGTCCTTGCGCAAGACGCAGTCCAGTGGCGCGTCGAGGATGGGGGCAATGGGCATTGGTATGACTTCATCCCGGATGACACCAAGACGTACGCGGGTCATTTCGAGAATGCTGAAGCGATTGGTGCGCATCTGATCACAATCACTTCGGCAGAGGAAAATGCCTTCGCTGAGTACGTTCGTGATCTTGAAAACTCAGGAGGTGCCTATATCGCAGGCGGATTCCGTACCGGAGATGGTTCAGACGACTGGGCCTGGGTCACTGGTGAGGAATGGTCGTATACCAATTGGGAAAACGGGGAGCCGACGAGCTTCCAAGCACTCGGCATCAGAGGACAGAATGACGGCACATGGGAAGCGCTTGCCACCACGACCGAGTGGTATGCGATCTATGAATACTCCGCCGACTGCAACGGCGACGGCATTGTCGACTACGGCCAAATTCTTGACGGCACGTTCGCTGACGACAATGGTAATGGCGTGCCGGACCTGTGCGACGCCGTGCAATGGCGCGTCGAAGATGGTGGCAACGGGCATTGGTATAGGATTTTTTCGGCACCCGGAATTAGTTGGGCAGAAGCAGAACAGCAAGCAGAGGACTTGAGTGGACACCTGTCATCATTGACTAGCGCAGAAGAGAATGGCTTCGTTGTCAACCAATTCGCCAACGGAATGACCACCATGCCCTGGATCGGACTGAGACAGGACAATGATGGCGATTGGGGATGGAACACCGGAGAGACATACGCGTGGACGAACTGGAGTCCTACAGAGCCGAATGGAGGATCGATCGAAGTCGAAGCCATCATCTGGCTCACGGATGCCCCCCCGGACCGTCCACTTGGAACATGGAATGACTATAAAACTCCCCATCCCAACGGCGGGCTCATTGAATGGTCCGCCGACTGCAACGCCGATGGCATCGTCGACTTTGGCCAGATCCTCGATGGTTCGGTCACCGACTGCAATGGGAACTTCATTCCCGACGTGTGTGATATCTCCGACACGTTCGCGGCGAGCGTCGAGCGCACCCCCGAATCAATCACCGATTTCATCGAGTTCGATGTCTCAGCAATAGCGGACGCCAACGACACCGTGACCCTGAGCATCACTGCAGTGGGGGACCTGGCCGGGAGCGGTGAGTCCCTCTGGGTTTACCTCGATGGCATGTTGCTCGACATCGTGTTCGTTGATGACGGCGCTGCGTGCGAAGAAGTCACGACGACGTTGAATATTCTCGCGACGGAATGGAACGACGCCGGCGCGGACGGATCGCGGTTGGTCAAGGTCTCCGGCACCAACATCGACCCCGACGCCTGCGCCGAGCCCAGGGTGGGGATTAGCGTGATCGTGCCGATCCCCTTTGATGATTGCGACAACAGCAGAACCTGGGACGCCTGCGACATCGCGAGTGGTCTCGCGAGCGATCTTGATGGCAACGGCATCCCCGACAGTTGTGATCCCGACTGCGATGGCGATGGTGAGCCTGATGCCTACGAGATCTCCTCGGGACAGGCTCTCGACTGCAACGCAAACGAGATCCCCGACAGCTGTGACATCGCCGAGGGCGGTTCAAGCAGCGATGTTGATTCAGACGGCGTCCCTGATGAGTGCCAACCTGATTGCGACGGCGACGGCGTGCCCGACAGCTGGGAGCTCTCCGAGGGCCTCGCCATGGACTGCAACACGAACAGCTATCCGGACAACTGCGACATCCTCGAAGGCACCTCCAACGACATCGACTCAAACGGCGTTCCGGACGAGTGCAAGGATGACTGCAACGGCAACGGCATTCCCGACTACTGGGAAATCAAGCAGGGCGACGTTGCTGATTGCGATGGCAACAGCGTTCCCGATCCGTGTGACATCGCCGCGGGCAACCTACCCGACTGC
>JAKVBW010000182.1 GCA_022446945.1 Phycisphaerales bacterium
ACCGGGCCGCTTCAGTTTCAACGTCGCAGACGGACGTTGCGAATCTTGTCAGGGGCAAGGTGTTCGAAGAATCGAGATGCACTTTCTCCCGGACGTGCACGTGACTTGTGAAACCTGCCAAGGCGCTCGTTACAACCGTGAGACACTCGAAGTCAAATGGCGAGGACATACGATTGCGGACGTCCTGAACATGACGATTGAAGAGGCAATCCCCTTCTTTGAAGCCCATCGCGCCGTTCATCGAATGTTGTCATGCCTGAACGATGTGGGACTGGGCTATCTCCAACTGGGTCAAACCGCACCGACCCTATCGGGAGGAGAAGCCCAAAGGGTCAAACTCGCCCGTGAGCTTGGCGTGACGCAACAGGGCTCCATTCTCTATGTGCTGGATGAGCCGACGACAGGCCTGCATATGGCAGATGTCGACAAACTGCTTCAGGTCCTTCAGAAACTGGCAGACCGGGGACACACACTCGTCGTGATTGAACACAATCTAGATGTCATCAAGTCCGCCGACTGGATTATCGATCTGGGCCCCGAAGGCGGTGACGGTGGCGGCCAGGTTGTGGCGGCCGGCACACCGAATGACATTGCTGCCCTCTCCGACAATCACACCGGCAGAGCCCTGGCATCGATCCTTCCCAAGATGTCAATGGCCAAACTCTGAGAAGACTCAGGACGCCCGCTTGAAGACGAACGCGCGGACGACAAACCAGTTGAAGACAACTCCAGCGACGGATCCGGCCAACGCGCCCAGCATGCCAGCAGCGGGCGTCACAAACTGATCTCCGATCAGCCAGCGTGTCACGAAGAAATTGATGACAACGGGTATCGAACAGACTGCGATGAAACCGACAAGTTGCCGAAGCAGAGAATCTCGCCTTGCATACCAGAATGCAAGCCACCGATCGAAGATGAAGTTCCACATCATTGTGAGCAGAATTGCCAAAATGATCCGCATGTCCTCAGACAAGACATTCTGAAGCATCAGTTCAAACAGCCATAACAATCCGACATACACCCCGACACCGGTGACGCCGACTAGGGCAAATGGGACGAAGCTCGACCAACCCGGGAACTTCCATCTTGCCAACCGCAGAATGTGCACAAAATACTGGGCCTGCACACGCAGCGACAGCTTGCTTTCGCCGTGACGGCGTGTCGAAAAGTGAATGGGCACTTCCTTCACATGAGTGCAGCGACACTTGACGATCAACTCTAAGCCGATCTTGTAGCCCACCGGATCAAGATCAACTGCATCACTCCAAGTGTGACGTCGGAATCCGAGATAACCGCTCATCGGATCGCGAACCTTGGTGAAAGGCCGTGCCATCAACGTTGCAACCTTCGAGTTGACCCAACGCAGAACGCCCCACCCATCTTCAGTGGTCCCCCCAGAAACGTATCGACTGCCCACAACAAAGTCTGCACCAGCATCCAAGGCACGTTGAAAGTCGGGAATGGCTTCTGGTGGATGCGAAAGGTCCGCATCCATCACGACTAGGGTCTCGCCACGGGCGGCTTCGAGTCCACATAGCACTGCGGAACTCAGGCCACGCGCATCCTTTCGCGTGATGAGCGTGACCCACGGACAATTGCGATCTGCAATGCACGCCTCTGTTCCGTCATTCGAGTCGTCATCCACGATGATCACTTCAAGATCCATGCCTGCCTGACGAATCTCGGCAATGCGATCCAATAGCGGAGGCAAGCTGTCGGCTTCACGGAACGTCGGTACGACAATACTGACCGCGGGCCGATCTTCATTCCTCGGAGATGTCTTGGGCAAGTCGTCGATCACATCCATCCTCTTGGAATGCCACTCTGGTATCGGTTCACAGGTGCCCCCCGCTCGCCTGATTCAAGAAGATCCGGGAATCTCATGCAATCAGTCCACTCTTGATCATGGCTGCTGCAAGACGGAGATCTGCAGGCCGGGTGATCTTGATATTGGTTGCATCACCTTCCACAACATGGACATCGAGGCCAGCCTTCTCAAGAACCGAAGC
>JAKVBW010000183.1 GCA_022446945.1 Phycisphaerales bacterium
GACCACATCGGCATCCTGCTCGATCGAACCTGATTCACGAAGGTCACTCATACGAGGTCGGTGTCCTTCCCGCTGCTCGGCGGCTCGATTGAGCTGACTCAGGCACAGTACCGGCACCTCCAACTCGCGAGCCATGGCCTTGATGCCACGACTGATCTCCGAAACTTCCATCTGCCGACTTTCCACACGACCACCTGCGCTCATCAGCTGCAGGTAGTCGATGACCACCGCATCAATGCCAAAGCGATCCCGCATGCGCCGTGCCTTGGAACGAAGCTGCAGGAGCGTGAGCCCCGGCGTGTCATCGATGTAGATCGGAGCATCGGCAAGGTCACCGCAGGCCGCCATCAGTCGGACATTGTCCTCATGTCGCAACATGCCACGACGCAATCGCTGGGAGTCGATCTGTCCTCGTGAGCAGAGAATTCGCTGCACCAACTGCTGCTTGCCCATTTCGAGACTGAACATCCCGACTCCGTGGCCCGCCAGCGCCATGTTCTCCATGATGTTCAAGGCCAGCGCGGTCTTGCCCATGGATGGTCGCGCCGCAAGAATCAGCATCTCCCCCGGCTGGAAGCCGTTGAGCATCTCGTCCATCATGCTGAAACCACAAGGGACACCGGTCAGGTGACGCCCTTCGTTGGCCTCGATCATCTCCATTGTCTCATCAAGCAGCACCTTGATGCTCTCGGCGGAACTGCTCTCCCGCTGCTGGGCGATCTTGAAGATCAACTGCTCGGCACTTTCGAGAATGCCGACCACTTCATCCTCATTGCCATGCGCAGCACGCAGGATCTCGCCCGCAGCCGAGATCAACTCACGAAGGGTGGATTTTTCCCGGACAATTCGGGCATATTGCTGAGCATTCGCCGCAGAAGGCACGCTGCCGGCAAGTTGAACCAGATAATCAAGACCACCGATGTCATCCAGCAATCCGCGATCGGTCAGCACCTGGTTCAGCTGAACAAGATCGAGCGTGGCCGTCTTGTCATACAGCGCAACGATCTGGTCGTAGATCACACCATGGGAAGGGCGATGAAAATCGCGTCCGGCCTTCACGATGGAAACTACATCGGCAATGGTGCGTGGATCGAAGATCATCGAACCAAGCAGAGACATCTCTGCTTCAATGGCGTGCGGTGGAACCGCATCAACCAACCGAGACAACTCGACGGTTCGCACAGCCTGGTATGTGCCACCCTCTTTGCCGGCCTGGCCCACACCGTCCTTGGTGTTCATGCTGCTCATAACCCCGGATTCTCCATGGCACTCGTGCCTGTCGGTGTGGCATGACAGGTCGTCCACACCTTGCCAACAATTGAAAACCTCCCGTATCCATACGGGAGGTCGGTGATCTGGCCAACCGGACAATCAGCAGCTCAAAGAGCGTAAAGGCCGGGTGGCCATTGATTTCAGTCCAGAGTGTCGACACCCTTGTCGACGCATTCCTTCATCAATCGACCGGACTTGAACTTCACGGTTCGACGGGAAGGAACATCCACTGGTTCCAGGGTCTTGGGATTCTGGGCGACTCTCGCAGCCCGCTCTCGTATCTCGAAGACTCCGAAGTCACGGAACTCAAGCCGGTGACCTCGGCCGAGCTCGCCGATGACCTGATCAAGAAATGCCTGAACGGTCTTCTTCACATCTGCTCGAGACTGATTCGTGTCAGCGGCAATACGTTCAATCAATTCCTTCTTGGTGGTCGTTGTGGACTTCGCCTCGGAGGCGGGCTTATTCTCGGTCATGTTTGCAGTAGTCATCTCGTACTTGCCCCATCACGATTGGATCGTGCTGATCTACACGCCATTCAGGATTCCATCTCCTGCAACGACATGCCTTTCCATTGAGTATCGAAGGAGGCATGGGGCAATGTCAAGGAATTTCACGAGGGATTCGATTCCGCAACGAGAACCGGCTTTTTTGGCCCAATCGGGCTTCGGTATTCAGGGCCCCGCAAGTGACCGGGTTTTGGTCACGTAGCGAAAATGGCCGTTTGGACGCCCGGAATTCGCTCGCTGAACATCCCACATCGCTCGTTCGGCGTACAAGAAACGTGGTATTGGAGCGGGCGTTCCACCCAGAACAGTGTTGTTTCGCTGGGCCACCCAGTCACCTGAAGCGATTGGGCCTATGCCGATCGCCCCCCCGACCTCGTGCTGAGATCCCGATGGAATCACCAGAACCGAACGGGGTGGAATGCACATGGACACTGCATCAAGGGGCTTTTCCGGAGACTGGCATCCCGCGAGAAGAAATACCGCGCCCAGGCAAAT
>JAKVBW010000184.1 GCA_022446945.1 Phycisphaerales bacterium
TTCAGCTTCCACTCATGGTCCTGATCGAAGGAACACATCAAATTGGCGATGCCAATGACATGCTGATGATCAGCGCATCAAGTTTTCTCAATGAAACAACTGATCTCCCCCCCAAACCTCTGCCGACCATTCCCCTGGAACTTCCCACAGTCCTGCCTCCTGGTGACAACGCGGGAGTGCTGATCAATCTCATGCCCACAACGGTCTCGACAACGGTGGAAATCAGCGCTGATCTGACCGCCATGCACCCCCATGGGCCCATTGGTGACCTTAATGGTGATGGAATCGTCGGCACTGACGATTTGCTGGCGATTCTTGCCGCTTATGGCGCATGTCCAGGCTGCCCCGAAGATCTCAATGGCGACGGCATCGTCAATGTCAATGAGATTCTGATCATCATCGACAACTGGACCTGATCAGACCGCGGACCGAAGCGATGCGGAAGGATCTTCTGCAAAATGAGTGAACGCCCCGGCCGAAGCCGAGGCGTCCACGTAGGGTTCAAGTTCAGGTCAACTCAAGGGCAAGGGCCAAAACCAGCGACTACTGCAAGAATATCATCCACATCAGTATCGCCGTCTCCATCGGTATCGCCACCGGCACCACTGCCGAATGCAGAGATTACCGCGAGTACATCATCAACGGTCACAGCCCCATCGCCGTCAATATCACCAGGACACGGTGTCTCGTCTTCGCAGTCGGGCTTCGAAAGAGAGATCGCATCGATCGCCGCTTCGACGACAGAACCCGTGGAAGAACCGTCTGACGTAGAGAAACGAACCCGCATGGCCGTCGTCGGCTCAAAGCCAGCGAGTGAATCCAGCACATAGCAGACGTCGAACCAACCGCCTGAGACTTCGCTTCCACTCGGGCCCACGGTCTCAAGGGTCATCCAGGATGCGCCATTGTCATCCGAAACTTCCACGACGAAAGTATCGGTGTTCGGCGCAGCGCCTGAATCGTTGCTAAACCAACGGGCATAACACAAGGACATCCCGGACTCAGATGCGTCGAGTGCAGGTGAAGTCACGTAGACCGTGCCATCATCCACATCGCTGTTGCAACCATTGGCACTGCTGTTGTCAGTCAGCCAGCACCTGTTGTTGCCATCAAAGTCAGTCGGAGGATCTCCTCGATCACAATTGACCGGTACGCCATGAGTCCATTGCCCGTCGGCTGCCGATCCACTGGCTGTAAACCCGCCGTCTGTTTCAAAATCCTCATCCAATGAAATGATCGGATCGCCGAATGATGCTTGTACAGAAAAGACTTCTGTCGGCGCACCGCCTGGCCAATACACATTCGTGCCAGATGTCGTTGTTGCCGCAAAGAAGTAATCCACTTCCTCGCCGCAAGGGATCGCCGGGAAAAGTCCCTGATAGTCATCGCCGCCGCTCGATGACATCGACGACTGGTTGTAAGAACCATTCTGACCGATGTAGATACGTGGTGAATCTGTATCCAACTGGCCCAGAAGATTTTCAATCCTGATTGTGACCGGCGTGTTGCCGTTCGGATCAATGCGATCGGGCAACCCGTCTGGGGCTGTAATCGACAAGAGTGCAAGCGCGGGCGCATCGAGGCCATGCACTCCAAAACCCTCCGCAATCTCATAGTAATGCGGCGAGCCATTGTCGATATTGCCATCCGTATCATCCAAAGTGATGAAGTCAATCGTGATGGAATCGTTGATGGAAGTGCCGCTGTGCAACAGAATGCTGTTGACCGCAAGATCCCGAATGACCTGCTGCGCATTGATCGGGCTGCTGGCTTCTAGGGCCAACCACGTATCCCAGACACAACCTGACAGCAACTGGCCGCAAGGGTGAATAGCGCTGCCGCAGGATGAACAGCTTGAGGCGGAATACTGACAGGTGTTGTCGGCATTGCGGATTCCATTATCGCAATCACTGCTGTAGAACCCCCGGGCCAACTTGCTGTCGCCCGTGAGAACGACTCCCATCACATCACCCATCCCCTCGCCGTACTCGCTCTGGCCCGAGCCACCCTCAGCAACCAGATGGTGACCATACTCATGGTGCACGATGACAGAAAATGCAGTGTTGTTGCATCCGCCTCCAGCTTGGTAGAAGTTGATTGAGCTGTAATCGTAGAAGGCATTACATGTGCTCGAAATATTCGCATTGATTGGCCAGTTTGTCTGTGTCCCGATTGTCGGGTAGGACGGGTTGGACACAAGAACCATGTCGCGAATCAAATT
>JAKVBW010000185.1 GCA_022446945.1 Phycisphaerales bacterium
TGCATGATGAGCAGTCGATCTTTGATCGGATAGTGGCGGGCGTGCTGGAGGCTGCCGCGGTCGATCGTGCGGCCATCGTGAGGCTGGACGGTGATGAGATCGAGCCGTTGAGTGTGAAACTGCAGGATTCACTGGATACCGCAGTGCGACGAGCACCGCTTTCCCGGACGCTGGTTCGGGCCGGACTTGAAGGCGAACTGGTTCGTCTTGATGAATGCCCGGAGGCGATGGGGGCGGAAAGCATCGTGAATGCAGGGTTGAGCCAGGCGTTGTGCGTGCCGATCGATCTGGGAAACGGCCCGGAGATGGTCTTGTATGCCGACCGCTGGCGGGGTGGTCTTGAAGATGCGGAATTGGTGGCCTGGTGTGAAGCGTTGGCTCGAATGTCTGCCATTGCAATCGGGAACCGGCGACGAGAAGTGGCGGAATTGGATCGGGCCCGCATGTCGCTGGAAATGTCATCGGCGCGGGCGGCGCAGGAAATGCTATTGCCCGTCCGCAGTGGTGTGCATGGGCCCTTCAGGTGGTCGGTCTGTTCGATTCCCGGGCTTGAGGTTGCTGGCGATCTTCTTGACATCACGCCACTGGATGATGAAGAGCTCGGCGTGCTGGTTGGAGATGTGTCCGGCAAGGGCGCTCGGGCCGGTATCGTGATGGCGTCCATTCAGGCGTATGCGAATGCGTTGCTGGATGGAGGCGAACATCTCGGGGGAATTGCACGAAAGCTTGATGAATGGGCCAACCGGATGGTGCCGGAGGATGTCTTCATCACCCTCTGGAATGCGAGGCTGTATCCGGATGGTCGGTTCCACTGGGTCGATGCGGGTCACGGATGGGCGGAGATTCGACGTGCGGACGGACAGGTCGAGCCGATCCCCGGGCCGCACCGCCCTCCGATCGGAGTGGAGATCATCGAAGCCGAAGGTGATCAAGGCCAGCTTGCCGCAGGTGACGTGATGATCCTGGTGAGTGATGGGGTCATTGAACAGCCTGATCCTGATGGCGAGCGCTTTGGCCGAGAACGATTGCAGGAAATGCTGAAGGAAGATGCTTCGCCGGAAGAGATCGTCCGACGACTCGAAGTCTGGTCAGGCACGAATTCCTATGAAGACGACATCACCATCGTGTCTCTCGAGTACTGCCCCGAGGGTTGAACATTCTTCTTGCCAGACATGAACACAGGCCGGTCGAAGTGACCGGCCTGCGAGTGATGGCGTTGATTTGATTGGGCCCGATGCTAGTTGCTGATCGCCTTGGGCTTGCTGATTGTCGGCTTGGTGAGCCAGGGGATGGTCTTGGGCTTCTCTGGGTAGGCGAGCCCGCAGGTGCAGAGGATCTGGGCGGCATCCGCACAGTCCTGATCCCATTCGGCAAAGCAGCAGATCTCATCGAAGATGCAGACGATTTCGCAGCATGCTCCGTCGTCGCAGTTCGGAGTGCCGTTGGCCACACAGCATGGTCCGGCATCGTCGTCGCCGCACTGGGCGGGTGGTCCGCAGATGTCGCAGCTGATGTTGGCCTGTTCCACGCAGCCTGAATCCCAGGTGCCTGCGCCCTCGCTGTCATCACCGCAGCAGAAGGGGTCAAGGGTGCAGACGGTTTCGCAGCACTTGAGGTTGTTGCAGCTGGGACTGCCATTGGGCAGGCAGCAGCTTCCCGCAGACATGTCACCGCACTGAGGCAGCGGGCAGGGTGCATCCTTGTTCTCGTCGGGATCGTTGCATTCAGCGTTGTCGCGAGCCTGGCTGGCACACGTGATGTCCCAGAGGTCATCACAACAGAACGGGTCGACATTGCACACCGACGAACAGCAGTCCTCGTCATTGCACGCCGGTGTGAAGTTCGGTTCACAACAGTCTCCCGCACAGGGGTCGCCGCAATCAAAGGTGCAGGTCGTGCATTCATTGGGCAGGGAGCGTGCAATGGAGGCACAGACTTCGTCCCAGGTCGTGTCGCAGCAGACCATGTCCTCTTCGCAGACCGCATCGCAGCATCGCTGGTCGTTGCAGGCGGGGGAGAAGTTCAGCTCGCAGCAGTTTCCGGCGGCATAGGTGCCGCATTCGGGGGGAGTGCACTTCTCAAGAGCAATGGAGGCGCAGGTTCCATCCCATGCGGTGGTGCAGCAGATTTCATCGATCTCGCAGATCATTTCGCAGCATTCCGCATCATTGCAGCCCGGAGTGGGATGTGGGTAGAAGC
>JAKVBW010000186.1 GCA_022446945.1 Phycisphaerales bacterium
GTTCCCGTCGTCATCTTCCTTGCGCTTTCCGGATGGCTCGCGATCAGCGCAATGATCGATGCGCCACAAACGGGGGTCTACAGTGTGGCGACATTGCTCGCCATCCTCGCGCTCAAGCCGATGATGGAACGCGTCTCCAGCTAAGACAATTCAACCGATGTCGTTGTTACCTGAAATGGCTTTCAGAAGGCTCAGGTGAATTGGAGACATAGCGATCAGTGTTGATGAGATTGGCTACGTGTCTTCCGAACACTTCACGCGCGCGATCCCCAGCCCATCACCGATGGGAACCAGACTCCAGTCCACACGCGCGTCGCACCTCAGCTTTTCGGCAACCTCTCTGGTTGCGACGATCGATGGATCATCATCGTTCGGATCTGCAACGCGGCCACCGCGCAACATGTTGTCGATCGTGAACAAGCCACCAGGCCGAAGCAGGACCATTGATCGCTCGTAATACTCCAACGAAGATTCCTTGTCCGCATCCGCGTAGACAAAATCGAATGTGCCCGCAGCACCCTCAGCAATCAAAGCATCCAGTGATTCAACAGCAGGGCCAAGCCTTGTTTCAATCCGGTCACTGAGACCAGCCTTTCCCCACCACTTCGCCGCTTCGTTCAGATACTCGGGACTGATGTCACAGGCGACCAATCGCCCGTCCGCGGGCAGTGCGGAAGCAATGGCGATTGCGCTGTAGCCGGTAAAGACACCGATCTCGATCGCTTGGCGCGCATCAATAGCCCGCATGAGCAATTGCATGAACTGCGCCTGCTCCGCTGCTGTCTGCATCGAGCCATCCGCGTGATCTTCCATTGCCTTTCGAAGTGACTCAAGAATCTCCGGCTCACGCAATGTCTTTGCCTGAATCCAATGCGCCAGATCTTTGCTCAGTCCAGTCGTCTTTCTTGACATCATCAACTCCTGATTGGATCACGAACGGTCACTCACGTCCGTCGATGACAATTCCCGCGACGCTCCGAACATCTCCGCCAGTGATCAGTGCCGTTGCAAGAGATCCGTTTGGAACAGAAGCAAGAGAATCGGATCCAAGATCGATGCGGGTGAAGTCCGCGAGAGATCCGACAGAAATATCACCCGCTTCGATTCCCAACGCTTGTGCACCCGCGCACGTCGCCATGTCGAGGAGCGGTCGATCGATACGCCCATCTTCATCAGCACAGACACCGCGATGACCATTCTTCAGTCGCTGGCCATATTCACACCATCGCATTTCCTCAAGCATGGAAATCCTCGCATTGGAATCGGTCCCAAGACAGATGGACGCGTCATCAGTACGCATGCCGGTCACATCTGCAAGACCATCACCGAGATTCGCTTCCGTCAGGGGGCAGAGACAGACATGTGCACCAGTGGATGCATACTCAGACATTTCCATCGAATCCGTATGGGTGCAGTGAACAGCCGTCATATCCGGACCGGGTTCCAGACGGTCGAGTACCAGACGCATGGGAGTACACCCATGAGCTGCACGGCATGCTTCGATCTCAGCAGGCTGCTCTTCCAGATGAAGGTGCAGCACCAGATTCCGACGCTTGGCTTCTGCCCGGATTTCCGCAGCCACGTCAATCGGAACCGCTCGCAGAGAGTGAATGACCACACCAATGGATTGCATCGATCCATGACACGCATCCGCTGCACGATCTACCGCAGCCCACCACGTATCCAGATCCGCGCCGTCGAATCGCCCCTGCGCACCCGACAATGGTTGGCCAAAGCCTCCAGCCAGATAACAGGCGTGAAGCAACACAATGCGAATCCGGGCCTCGCGAGCAGCCGCCAGCACTGCTTCATCCAAAGCAAAATCCAGTCCTTGATCAGTGTGGTGGATGTAATGGAACTCGCCCACTGCCGTGATGCCCGCAGATTGCATTTCTTTGAACGCCTGAAGGCTGTGCGCATG
>JAKVBW010000187.1 GCA_022446945.1 Phycisphaerales bacterium
CTGGCACAATGCGACAACCAGTCGTCATCGCCAGCATCCGCGCTGTGGAGACTGCAACCCGTAAACCGGTAAATCCACCGGGACCGATGGACAGTCCGATCAGTTCAAGCGTTGAGGGTGCTTGCCCCGCCTCTCGAAACAGTCGATCAATCGCCAACATCAGCTGATCATCCACACCTGATGCGGACTCCAGCCTCTCTTGGCTGACTTGCCCTTCGCCAGCCTGAAGCGCAACACCGCCGAGGCGTTGAGAGCACTCGATTCCAAGCACGACACTCATCAGCCCTCTCCGATGATCGGAAGCAATTGCAAAGGAACAGCCGCATCCATCAGTGCTGATGTGTCTGGAATCGCAGCAAGATCGACCGGCAGGGCTGCGCCCCCATCATGATCACTGGCAAGCGCGATGACATTCTCGCCCATTCGCTCGATGCCACCATCAATCCGAACATGCCCAATGATCAGATGCGATACACCCCAAGCCTCTGCCAAAGCAGTGGTCTGCTCGTCAGAAAATCTGCGCCCCCACGTCAATAAATAGGCAGCGCCATCGGGGCCGCGTCGATCCGGTCCTTCCATACTTCGATCGAGAATCGTCGAATCGAATCGGTTCATGAGCACTGCATCAGGAAGCGAATGCGTGCACTGGATCCCTTTCGCTGTTCTGACGGCCAATGGCATCGCTTCAAGAAATCGATGAATCGACATCCCAACAAGATCCCAATCTTCGCCAAAGTGCCAACGAACACCATCTTCAAACTGTTCGACACTGTTTCCGCCACCTTTAGTGACTCCCACACCCGTCAGTTGAGAGTTTTCGTGGTTACCCAGAAGCGGATGCACCTGACCAGGATGCGACAGAATCAGATCCGCAACACGTGCAAGCATCCGCCAGCTCATGTCGCAACCATGAAGAAGCGTCGGTCCGTGAATCAACTCCTGCAGCACAAGGTGATGATCCGGTTCATGCAGATCCGCGGCTGCAACAAGTCGTTTGAAATTGGGGAGATGATCATGCAAATCGCCCGCAATAAGCAGCCGACCTTTACTTGGAAGCTCAACGCGGCAACCTACTCGGACGGAACTCGTCAGCAGCGATTCTGTTGCTTCCTTGAACAGGCTCGCGATCGAATCGGGGGATCGATCTTCCACGCCTTTCACGGCGTTTGACCGGATCGCTTCGAGAAGATCGCTGTCGACTGCCCGACTGAGGCGCCCTGTCGTTTCATCCCGATTGTGGTAATTCGTTCCCAGGCACTCTCAGCAGTTACTTCTGATTGCTCAATGCCGATGGATCTCCGCCCATGTGCGCGAGCAACCGTCCCTGAGGTTCCGCTGCCGGCAAATGGATCGAGAACCAGATCTCCCTCGTTGGAGCAGGACAGTATGACCCTCTCAAGATAGACCTCGGGAATCTGATTCTGATGTCCCGCCCGTCTTTCTGCATTGTTCCCCTGAATACGCCCCCAATACTTCCCATACCAGACATCCATCGGTACACGCATGCCCTTATTCGAAGCTTTCTCCATGGTTCTCTTGTCCCCATAGATGCTTGCCCGATCCGAGACCTCAAGAATCGAATCAGGATTCCAAGTTCGATGGTCAGGGTCTTTGCAGAAATAGAGCGCATGCACTTTGCTCATGATGAATGAGGAGTTACGACATTGTCCGAAGCGAAAATGCCATACACACCAGTTGACCATGACGAGCCCCCTCCGCTTGAGGTGCATCACAATCTCAGCAGCAGTGTCGTCGGGAATATTCACCCAAAGGCTTCCTTTGGGACTCAGTGCCTCAATGCAAGCATCGAGCCATTCGAATGTGAACCGCTCATAGGCGGACCTCGCCATGTCATCCGACCATCCGTCATATGGGACATCCCAATTGAAAGGGGGATCTGCAAAGATCAGATCAACCTCACCCTTCTGAGGAAGCCAATTCAGAACATCACGACAGTCCCCGACATGAAGATGGGTCTCCGGGGAATCCTCTTTGTATGACTTGATCGGTGGCAACATGTCAGGGACGTACGGCTTTCCGTGGTCACCCATCAAGCGAATATCCGCGTGGACGAAATCGTCTCTGCTCGATTTGTGAACCC
>JAKVBW010000188.1 GCA_022446945.1 Phycisphaerales bacterium
TCGAGTCGCTCCGTGAGGAGCTCGATCGAGTCACGGAGCAGCAACACCGCCTCCTCGTGCTTTTCCTGCTGGGCGAGTGACCTGCCAAGGGCGAGCTTGGCCGTGTGGATGCTGGGATGGTCGGGGTCGAGTTGTGATTCGAGCGATTCCATGCAATGACGTGACAATTCCTCGCCAAGCGCGAACTGGCCCTTGTTCACGAGGATGTTTGCCACCAGGAGCTCGTACTGCAGGACCAGTGGATTCTCTGGGCCGTGCACCAGCTTCAACTCATCCAATGCTTCCTGCACCTCCTCGTAGGAGGTTCGACTGCTGCCCCAGTTGCAGATGGTCAAATCGGTTCGAGATGCAAGGGTGACGGGATGGCGCGGGCCCATCTTCGCAAGCGCTCCTGCCTTCTGGATGACTTCCTGCAGGAGTTCGAAGCCTCGTTCGAACATCTTCTGCCTGCGCTCGTTGTCCATCTGGAGTTGGCTGGAGCGTGCCAGGTTCCGACCGAGGAAACCCTTGAGCGCGAGTTCGATCTCTTCCTGGGTGAATCCATCGGCGGCCCGTTCGAACGTGACTTCCTGAAGTCGATTGAGGGCGTCCTCGGCGAGTGTCACGACGTCGAACCACCGGGTCAGTGCATCGAGAATCTCAAGCCGATAGATCAGGAACTCGATATCCATCGGTCCCCATGTTTCTTTTGCTCGAACCCATGCCTCAACTTCTGCGGAAAGCTCGTCCGCCTCGCGTGGATGTCCTTGTCCGTTGCGCATTTTCGCAAGAGTGATCAAAGAAAACTGGGTCTTGTAGTGATCACGCCCATGCTGCGCTTCGAGTCGTGCCAGGGCCGGGAGCAGGTGCTTCTCCGCTTCGTCGTGCATCCCCATCTTGACCATGAAATACCCGATGAGTGCGTGGTGATCGTCCTGGTACCCAGGCATGCCGGCGAACCATTCGTCGATGTCCTCGCCGGCGATCCGCAGGAGGTCGGTGTGGTCGAGATCCCTTCCCTGCGCGATCGAGGGTGTCGGGATGGCGAGCACGTGGATCAGGTACATCTGGGACGCCTGGAGACGTTCTTGCTTCAAGAGGACTTCCGCTTCGGCCGCGCGGGCGTCAGCGGCACTACGGCTGGCATTGATTGCCATCACAAGGCTCACGATGGTTGCCGCGATAAGCACGACGAGGATTGCCGCCGTGGATAAAAAGAGGGCACGATTGCGTCGTGCGAAAACTTTGACTTGGTAGGTCAGGCTCGGCGGTCGTGCTGAGATTGGGTCGTTATCTAGATAACGCTGAATATCTTGCTGCAACTCATGGGCTGACTGGTACCGTTGATCACGGTCTTTCTGAAGTGCCTTAAGAACGATGGTTTCAATGTCGCCTCGAAGGGTCCGGTTGATGGTGCTGGGGCGGACGGGGTCCTTTTCCCGTATCACTCTCGCAGCTTCAAAGACCGGCACATTGGCTAGGTCGTATGGATACCCTTCGCACAGAAGCTCGTACAGGATGACACCCAGAGAATAGACATCGCTACGCGTGTCCAGAATGTCAGGATCCGCTGCGCATTGCTCCGGGCTCATGTACTGCACTGTGCCAAGCAATTGGCCGACATCAGTTTGCAGAGTTGTCACTGCCATGTCGCTATCAGTGGCGCGTGCTATTCCATAGTCGATGATCTTTGGTTGCCCATTGACATCAACAAGGATGTTGCCCGGCTTCAAGTCGCGATGGATGATGCCCTTCTGGTGGCCATGACTGATGGCCTCACAGACCTTTGTAAAAAGTGCGAGGCGTTCGCGAGTTCCGAAGCCCTTGTCATTGGCATAGACAGTCAAAGGTTTTGCGCCGGCGATGTACTCCATAGCGAACCACGGCACCTCGCCAGTGCCGTCGTTGTAGGTGTCGGCTTCGTAAATCTGAGCGATACCCTCATGATGAAGTCTGCCTAGGGTCTGCGCCTCATAGGCAAATCGTCGCAAGGCACTTCGAGACGTTACGCCTCGTCTGATCATCTTGAGCGCCACAGTTCGTCGTGGCGACTGTTGGACGGCTTCATAAACAACGCCCATCCCGCCTTCACCAATAATCCGTCGCAACTTGTAACGGCCTA
>JAKVBW010000189.1 GCA_022446945.1 Phycisphaerales bacterium
CGATCGCAAAGTCCGGCCACAGGTCCCGGACCTCCAGCACGAAGGGCTTCCAGCGCAACAGTGACACGCACCACGCTGCCAGCGACTGAAACAGGGGGGGCGTCGTACCGATCACCACATCTACCCGCCCCGCTCCGAGGCCGCTCCACACTGAAGACATCATGAAGGACAGAAACGCCATCAGCCGCTGAAAGAAGCTGCGGTGGATGTTGGTCAGCATCGCCGCATATCGGATCTTCATCCCGTCGACGTCGATTTCCGACGGTCCGGCATCGGCCCTGCCGTCAAGGTATCCAACTCGACTGGCCACCACGGTCACATTCACCCCTGCATCGACCGCGCGACGCAGCAGTTCATAGTGCCGCGTACCGCCGCCTTCTTTCGCTGTCCGAAAAACCTGGTGAATGAGCAGGATGTGTTTTTTGCGCTCTGCCATGTCATCCCGTGACGCTGAATTCCTGACCATCCCGCAGAATGACCCAATGATCTCCCGCGTCCCGAACTCGCACATTACCGGCCGCGAAGACGGTGCAAAACGTCAGCCGACTGCCTGTGGCCGTCAAAAGGACATCGTGGCACGGGTGCAATTGTCCATAGCGCGAAGCATACCAGCCCCGGGTCGAAGTCTTGTCGCCATGAACCCAGTCCTCACGCTGGCTCGCGGCCCCTCGGGCATGCATCGCGAACGTCACCGGACCGGCGTCTGTAGTGAGCTGCGTATGTCCCTGCTCCCGTGATTCTTTCGGCAGATCAGACAGATGCCAGCGCAGTTCGCATTGGTCCTCCGCGGACAAAGCGACATCGTCGATCACACAACAAATATCCACCGCCACCAGTTGAATGGTCCGCTTCCATTCTTGAATCGGCCCAATTGAACCGTCGTACACGGTCGACACTGAACATTCCGACTGATCATTGATGGAAGCGGCGGGCCAGGGCAGAAACAAAAATCGCCCCACCTGATCGGCCTGTGGCACCTGCGAAACACCCACAACGTTGTGTGCCGCATCCTGTGCCAGCGGAATCTGATCCCATCGGCCTTCCACGTTGTACCGGTAGGTGCCCGGATCCAGTGCCACACAGTTCCCCCGCCACCACACGTCAACATGCAGTGTGTCGAGATGAGTTGAGCGATGGGCGGGACGCGGGACGCGACAGGTCAGCATCATTTCAGAGGAACGAAGTACAGCAAATCCACCGTCCTGCAGAATCTTCAATGGGCGATGAGGTTCCGCGTCGCGCCCCGTGACCATCCGCCCGAGCCAGCTCGATCCTTCATCCCACGGTCCGGCGGGGAGCCTCCAGCCTGATTCGGTAACGGACAGAGCATCCTGAATGGTCGGTCGAAAGTCATCATATCGATCGCCAGCCCACGGCAGGATGTGCGCTCCATCATCATTGCCGTAGCGCGGCACGTACCCGGTCGCCGTTTCAGTAATGGCCCACAGAAATTCGGCAGCCAACTCGAGCTTCTTCTGAACAACGGAAAGTTGCTGCCCCTGTGCCCGCGAGACTGCCAGACAGAATGTCAGGGCCTGCATCATGATCCGATGATAGTTCGCAGAATGCTGAGAGAAACCGCCATCGGGATAGACGAGTTCGTCCAGCTGTTGTTCAAGCAGCTGTCGGCCCCGCTTCACCCATCGGACGGAATTGGGGTGAGATGAAAGCACCAGACCAATCAAATGCAGGCCGACGGCTTCGCTGATGCCGTGATTGTTCTTCTGAGACAACGCGTATTCGATGTCCCCGTCGATGCGTCGCCCGTTGGCAGCCAGCATCGACCACAGCAGAGCCAGGCGCTCGTCCGTTGTCTCCGGAGCATCCGCAAATACAGACCAGCCGACCATCAGCATCATAGACCGGATGGCGGTCTCCTGTCCGCACAAATACTGAACGCCACACATCGGAGGATTTTGTTCGGCAAAATCTTCGACCGCCTGCCAGAACAGTTCCGCCGCGTCATCTGCGACGCCGCGCGCATGAGCTCGAATCAGCAGTATCACAAATCCGAACCGTCCACTCTCCCAGAAATTCTTGATGTCGCCATTGCCAAAGGTACTGATGCGGCAAAAGTGCTCCGTTGACGTTTGTGTTCC
>JAKVBW010000019.1 GCA_022446945.1 Phycisphaerales bacterium
CAGCAGAAGGATCCCCAGAACCGTCCCGGCAACAGGCTCCCCTGCAACGAAGACCCTGTGTGCCAAAGTTGGTTCGATCATGTCAGCGTTGGAGGAAAGACGGGTGAAGACAACTGATACGCCCTGCGCGCCCCAACACATGAGCCCCAGCATGCCCAGCACAATGGAAACGATGCCGATCCATCCGGGCACCATCCCGGATGGTGAGGCGTCAGTCATATGCGATTCCGGTGGCACGACCGGTTGCATGGACACTTTTTGATCGATCATGGCATCCTCTCGTTCAAACATCAGAATTGCCTCAGAAAGCGTGCATCGTTTTCGAACAGCCATCGGATGTCGGCAATGCCGTATTTTCTCATCGCAATCCGCTCAACACCCAGGCCAAATGCAAACCCAGTCCACTCTTCAGGGTCAAGCCCGACAGCCGTCAGAACATTCGGGTCGACCATTCCGCAACCTCCCAGTTCAACCCACTGCCAGGAACCTTTGACACGCATTTTCATATCCACTTCGGCAGAAGGTTCCGTGAAGGGAAAATAACTCGGTCGCATTCTGACTTCCGCCTCATCACCGAAGAAGGCATGGGCAAATCCCAGCAACGTGCTTTTCAGATCCACCATAGTGACGCCGCGATCGACATAAAGTCCCTCTACTTGATGAAACATGCTGTAGTGGGTGGCATCATGCGTGTCAGGGCGATACACCCTCCCCGCCGCGACGATGCGAACCGGAGGTGGCTTGTGCTCCAATACACGGATCTGAACCGTCGACGTCTGTGAACGGAGCATGCCTCCGCCTTCAAGATAGAAGTTGTCGATTGCTTCTCGAGCTGGGTGGTTCTCTGGGACGTTCAGTGCACTGAAGTTGTGCCATTCATCCTCAACTTCCGGTCCGGTAGCAGTCTCAAATCCCATTCTGGCAAACACATCGAGAATTTCTGCAGTCGTACGGCTGATGATGTGCCTTCGACCCTGACCCGTCGGTGTTCCTGGTTCACTGACATCGAGGGGAGGGCCTGCGGCGAGAGTGTCATGTTGCTGATCTTCAAACGCAGCCTCGAGCGCACTCTTCAATGCGTTCATACGTTGGCCGAAAGCTGGACGATGGGAAGGCTCGACATCCTTCATGCTGCCCATCATGCCCTTCAGACGTCCCTTGGCCCCAAGCCATTCAATCCGCCATGCCTCCACAGCCTTCGGATCTCCGGCTGTGGACAGTGACTTCAGTGCTTCTTCCTGAACAGCGTCAATGTCAGCGAACATGGTTGGCAGGATACGGATTTCGAGCCTGAGCGTGGCGCATGCAACAGGGCCAGATGCCTAGAGAGGCATCTGGCCCTGATCATGGGTCATTCTGACTACTGCTTGTCTTCTTCCGCAGCCTCTTCCTCGGAATCGGTTGAGTCCTCGGAATCAGATGCCTCCTCAATATCCGCTGCTTCCTCCACGGCGGCTTCGGCGTCAGCCGTTTCAGCGTTCACAGCCTCTTCCGTTGGCTCTTCTGAACTGTGGTCAGCTTCAACCTCATCGGAGACTTCAGGTGGATCTTCAGCGACCGGGGCCTCATCCTTTCGGAGCGACGCGGCATACGCTGTACGCCGATCGGCGGCTCGACGACGAGTTGAGGTCCCACCACCGATCTGCGGGCCCTCCTCCTCGCCAACGAGTTGCAGAACGACGATGTCGCCTCCATCTCCAAGGCGGTGCCTGCCCGTTCGCACGATGCGGGTGTATCCGCCGTCCCGATCTCGGTAACGATCTGCGACTGCAGTCATCACATGTTGAACGAGCCTTGGCGCCTTGCGGAGCTCGCCATATCGGTTGAATTCGATTGAATCCGCAGAGGGCAGATCAAAATAACGGTTGTCCTTGCGGGATTCTGGAACGTTTGAATCAGCCACCCATGCATGAATGTGCCGATCGTTCAATCTGGCTTCAATCCGACGACGTGATTGCAGACCACCCTTTTTCGCAATCGTGATGATCTTCTCGACGAATGGCTGCACTGCCTTTGCCTTGGGCATGGTGGTTTCAATCTGACCGTGCTCAAAGAGCCCGGCAGCAAGATTGCGCAGCATCGCGCGACGATGTTCACTGTCGCGTCCGAGTTGCTTGCCTTGTATGCGATTACGCATGACTTATCTCCTGGCTTCAGGCCCGCTCAGTTGGGCTGAAGCCGTCAATCGGCCTCAGCCGTGGTGTGCCGCCTGCGGCGTTTGGTATCCATCGGGAAGTCTCATTCCGAGCGTCAATCCCAAGTCCTCAAGTTTCTTGACAACCTCCCGAAGTGATGTCTTGCCGAAGCTTCGCAACGCAAGAAGTTCTGCTTCACTACGCGTGACGAGTTCAGCAACTGTTTCAATAGCCGCTGATTCGAGGCAGTTGCTCGAACGGACGGTGAAATCAAGATCCGCCAGCAATGTGTTGAGTTTGTGGATGACGCTGTCATCGACAGCTGCAGCCACTGCCGCTTCCTCTGAAACACGCTCCTCACCCGGTTCGTCAATCTGTACGAAAGGATTGAGGTGCTTGCGAAGAATCTTGGCCGCCTCAGTCAGTGCCATGGCAGGTGAAACCGTGCCATCGGTCCAGATATCCATGATGAGCCGGTCAAAGTTCGTTTTCTGACCGACACGCGTATCCTCGACACGGAATCGAACTCGCAGAACGGGGCTGTAGATGGCATCCACCTGAATTTCACCGACAACCTGATCCTCAGCACTACGCAGATGCCTCTCACTCGCTGGCGAGTAGCCGCGGCCGCGTGCCACCGTCATTTCGATCTCAAGTTCCATCGACTCGGTCAGGTTGGCAATGTGATGATTAGGGTTGAAGATGCGAATCGCTGGATCTGCTTCGATCAAATCGGCAGTGACCGTACCGGGACCGCCCGCTCGAAGAGTCATCGTCCGTGGCCGCTCATCATCACTGTCCATCGAAACGACCATGCCCTTGAGATTCAGCAAAAGATCTGTGACATCTTCCTTCATCCCGGGAATCGTGGTGAACTCGTGCTCAACCCCCGCGATTGTCACCGTCGTGATGGCCGAACCTTCGATGCTGCTCAGCAGAATGCGTCGCAGACTGTTGCCGATCGTTGTGCCGAATCCTCGTTCGAGAGGCTCGACGACAAATCTACCGAATGACTCCGTGCTTGATGACGCGTCAACATCGACACGTGCGGGCAGTTCAAGACCTCTCCATCGAATATGCATGACTTAACTCCGTTGTGCAGCAACTTTCCTGTAAGGAACACTCCGGGGTTCTCGGCATTCCTCCGCCCTGCTGCGTGGCGAAGGCGCCTTCTGCGCCCGATGTGAGCCCCCGCTGGGGCATCATGTATCAGTTTCTGGGCTGCTTTCTCGGCCTGCAGCCGTTATGTGGGATCGGGGTGTGATCCTCTACTGCGGTGACAATGAGCCCCGCATGGTCAAGACCGGTGATTGCTGATTCGCGACCACCCCCAGGACCCTTCACACGAACCTCAACCTCGCGGACACCCATTCGCTTTGCCTTGGAGGCCGATCGCTCAGCAGCTCTGGTTGCGGCAAAGGGCGTTGCTTTGCGTGCGCCTTTGAATCCCACAGTCCCTGCGGAATCCCAACAGAGCGTCTCGCCTGCAAGATCCGTGAAGGTAATGATCGTGTTGTTGAACGTGGCAGTGACGTGCACGATCGCCTTGCCGATGTTCTTTCTGACTTTCTTCTTGGCCATGTTTCTTTTCTCTGGTCCTGTCTGTGATCAATCTTGATCTGAAGCGGGTCTCGCCCGAGATTCTCTATTAAGCCTTCACGCCCTTCTTGCCGGCGACAGTTCGCTTCTTGCCCTTCCGTGTGCGTGCGTTGCACTTGGTGCGTTGCCCACGGACCGGAAGACCTCGACGATGTCGATCGCCGCGGTAACTGCGAATATCGCGAAGTCTTTGAATGTTTTGCGCGTTATGTCGTCTCAAAGCACCTTCCACGACATACTCGTTGTCAATGATCGAAGCGATCTGAACGACCTCTGCTTCAGTCAACTCGCCTGCACGACGATCAGGATCGACACCAGCCTGTGCCAGAATGTCATCCGCAAATCGTGGGCCGATGCCATGAATGTACCGGAGTGAATACCGGATCTTCTTCTTCTCGGGAATATCGATGCCTGCAATACGTGGCATGGTGTGACTCCGTGGGTCTCGCCGCCTTGGCGATCAACCCTGCCGCTGCTTCAGCCGCGGGTTCTTCTTGTTGATGACATACCTCCGACCCTTGCGGATCACGATCTGGCAGTCAGTTGTTCTTCGTTTGATGCTGCTTTTGACTTTCATGATGTTCTTTTCGTCTCCACCCTCACTGACGGTAAACGATGCGTCCCTTCGTCATGTCGTAAGGGCTGATCTCAACCTTCACGCTGTCGCCCGGCAGAATGCGGATGTAGAACTTTCGCATTCGGCCGCTGATGTACGCGAGAATCTTCTGACCATTCTCCAATTCAACCATGAACCGGGTATCGGGCAGAGCCTCGGTGACGACTGCGTCGAGGACAATCTTTTCCTCTTTAGCCATGAAGGCGTCCCTATGGACCTCCTATGAACGAGACGGCGACGCGCCGCCTCGCCGAGCGGCATCCGCGCCCGTAATCAAACCACTGTAATTTCGCATTAGCAGGTTGGCTTCGATCCTCTGAATGAGATCAAGGCCCACACTGACAACAATAAGCAAACCGGTTCCGCCTAGGAAGCTCGACACAAAGAACGGGATATCCATATATCGCGCGACCATTGCCGGAATCACCGCAATGATGGCGAGGAAACCCGCTCCGACATATGTAATGCGTTCGACGACCGTCTCTAGATACTCAGCCGTTCTTGGCCCCGGCCGCAAACCTGGAATGAAACTTCCGTTCTCACGAAGTTGCTGCGACATGTCATCAGGACTGAAGACAACCGTCGTCCAGAAGTAACTGAAGAAGTAGATCAGAATGATCTCGCAGACGATGTAAGGGTACTCACCGAACTGGAAGTTCCGGTTCATGAAGTAGACGATGCTCTGCCACCATGCAGGAGAGTCCTGTGAGATCGACGTCGCGAGATATCCGAGGAAAGATGATGGGAAGATGAGCAATGAAGAAGCAAAGATGATCGGCATCACGCCGGCGTGATTGACACGCAGCGGCAAATAGTGCTTCTGGCCACCATATGTCCTGCGCCCTCTTGTATGTCGCGCCTGCTGAATGGGAATACGTCGCTGAGCGACAGTAATCAGGATCGAACCAGCAACGACAATGATGAAGGCAACAATCAGGAACAGGACGCCGAGGACACCGACACTTCCCTCTCCACTCTGCAACGAGAAATCAACGTTTCCAACGAGCCAGTTGATCGCCATCGGCATTTGCGCAACGATGCCAGCCGTCAGAATCAGGGAGACGCCATTGCCAATCCCGTATTTGTCGATCTGCTCGCCCAACCACATCAGGAAAACGCTTCCTGCGGTCAGTGCCGTCAATCCCGAGAAGTAGAAGATCAGAATGCCTGCCTGCGATCGGAACTGGGGCTGTACAAGTCCCTGCCCCTGGAGGAACTTCATCCACATGAAGCCCTGAATGACGCACATGGCAATGGTCGCATAACGCGTCCATTCGGTGATCTTCTGCTGCCCACTGGCACCTTCTTTCTTCAGTTCCTGTAGACGCGGGACAGCTGACTGCAGAAGTTGGAAGATGATGGCAGCGGTGATGTAGGGCATGATGCCCAATCCGAAAATCGTAGATTGACTAAATGAGCCGCCGGAGAAAACGGAAACGTACTCGAGCAACTTGCCAAAGCCGCTGGCCTCTGATGCGGACTGCTGAGCAAGTTCCTCCAACTGCGTCTGATCAACCCCGACAAGCGGAATCCAAAATCCGATCCGATAGATCGCAATCATCGACAGCGTGAACAACACGCGGTTGCGAAGTTCGGGGATCCTGAAGATGTTGAGAACGGCGGTAATCATGCCGGATCAACTTTCCTTGGGCAACTCAGCCCATCTGACTCACTCGTCGCTAGAGCCACTTTCTTCTTCGGTAACGGGAGCATCCGCAGGTTTCTCTGCGGGCTTCTGTGCACTCTTCTTGGGAGCTGCAGCCCGCGTCCACTTCTTCTGCTCGATCAGCGTCACTGTCCCGCCAGCAGCCGTGATCTTGGCATCGGCAGACTTGGACACCTTGTGAGCAGACACATTCAGTTTGATAGAGACTTCCCCCTCGCCCAGAATCTTGAGAGGCTGACGATCATTGCGAATCAAACCCGCTTTGACCAAGGCAGCCGCATCGACGGTATCGCCATCGGCAAATCGATCTGCAAGTGCCTTGAGGTTGACCACGTGATACTCGGTACGGAACTGCGCGTTCGTGAATCCACGCTTCGGCATCCGTCGGGCCCAGGTCATCTGACCGCCCTCAAAGTATGCCCGGTATTTGTGGCCACTTCTAGATCCCGCGCCCTTGTGGCCGCGGCCTGAAGTCTTTCCATGGCCACTGCCAGGACCTCGTCCAATGCGCTTACGGCTCCGGTAACGGCCGGCCTTTGAAGTAATGTCATGAATCATCATGGGATTCGTTCTCCTGAGGACGCATGGGCGTCACTCCGCGGGGGCATCCTTCTTTGAATCGTCAGCCTGCGCCTCTTCGGCCTTCATCTCTTCTTGGGGCTGCTCCGAGTTCGCATCACCAGAGGATTCCTCTCCACTGTCAGCGGACTCTTGAGTGGCGACGAAGGCAGAACCCCTCGCAATCATGTCTTCCACCTGAGTCACTCCCACTTTGACACCACGAAGCGATTCGATCTGTTCTTTGCTCTGTAGACGCGAGAGTCCGTCAATCACTGCTTTGACCAGATTCTTGGAGTTGTTCGAACCAAATGACTTCGTCAAACAGTCTTGAACGCCGAACATCTCAAGAACAGCTCGGACGCTAGCTCCCGCGATGACACCAGTACCTGGTGAAGCGGGAACAAGCCGAACAGCGCATGCGCCATACCGTCCCTCTACCTGGTGAGGGATGGTTCTTCCTTGCATGGGATAAGAACGCATGTTTCGTTTCGCAACCTTCTGCGCCTTCTCGATTGAGGGAGGGACTTGGTTGGCCTTCCCATAACCGGCGCCAACACGGCCAGCACGGTCGCCAACGACAACCAACGAGGAGAAACTGAAGCGGCGACCGCCCTTGACGGTTGCAGCTGTGCGAAACACACCGACTGTCGTCGATTCAATTCCGCCTGATGCTTCGAGTAGTTCAGCCATGAATCTCTACCTGCCTTCCGGTCAACCGGATCAGAACTTGAGCCCACCTTCGCGAGCGCCATCAGCCAAGCCCTTGACCCGACCGTGAAAGTTGAAACCATTGCGGTCGAATACAACCCGCTTAATGCCAGCAGCTGATGCCCGCTCCGCAATGCGTTTGCCGACCTGAGATGCCGCTTCGATCGTTCCACCAGGCGTACCACGCGTGTCCTTATCCATCGTGGACGCAGCGGCCAAGGTCCGGCCGCTCAGATCATCGATGACCTGTGCGTACATGTGGCGTGAACTGCGAAAGACCGTAAGTCTGGGGCAATCGGGCTTCCCGAATATCCGACTACGGATGCCTTTCTTGCGACGGATCCGCCTCTTGATTCTCTGTTCATTTCGTTTCATGACATCATGTTCCTCGTCAGCGCGATCATGCGCCGAAGACCTTGCCCTGCTTACGGATAATGACTTCACCTTCGTAGATGATGCCCTTGCCGTTGTATGGCTCTGGGCGTCGCTGATCCCGGATGTTGGCGGCAAACTGCCCGACGGCATGCTTGTCCGGACCCGACACTGTGATCTTGGTACCACCATCGATAGCGAATTCCACGCCTGCAGGCGGTGCAAGATCAACGGGATGGCAATAGCCGACGTTGAGCTGCAAAGATTTACCCATCGGTTTGGCGTTCCAACCCACGCCGACGATATTCAGAACCTTGGAGTAGCCCTGAGTGACGCCAGTGACCATGTTCTGAATGCGACTGCGTGTGGTTCCCCACTGTGCCATCGCCTTACGATCTCCGGCGCGCGTCTCGGGAACACCACATGTGATGGTGGATCCGGATTCATCCCAGTTGACTTCGACATATTCATGCCAACTGTATGCGAGACTGCCCTTGGGACCAGTCACTTCAATACTGCGCGAAGCCGCCTTGCAGTCGACTTTCACACCGCCTGGAACTTGGATTGCTTTCTTGCCGATTCGCGACATCTTTGCCTCCTCAGTTCACAATCGCGACAACTTCGCCGCCTACCCGTTCGGCGCGAGCACGCCGATCACTCATCACACCGGAACTTGTCGACACGATTGCCGTTCCAAGTCCCTGCATCGGTCGGGGAATGTCGGACACTCCCGCATAGACCCGGCAACCGGGCTTCGATACTCGTCGTATCTCGCGGATGATGTCCTCACCACGTGGTCCATACTTCAATCGAAGTCGAAGGTGCGATCGAGCACCAACCTGTTCATTGTCCCAGCCCTCGATGTAACCCTCGTCCTGCAGCACTTGTGCCACACCACGGTTCAGACGGTTGTCAAGACAGACAACATCGTTCGCGTGGTTCCGGACCGCATTTCGAATCCGGGTCAACATGTCGGCGGTCAAGTCTTGTTGCGACATTGATTCACTCCAGGGGACTTTGCCCCACTCCTCACCAACTGGCTTTGCGCATTCCGGGAATCTTGCCTTCCAGCGCGAGCTGGCGAAGCATGATTCGACTGATGCCGAACTTCCGATAGACCCCCCGGCTCCGTCCCGTCAATTGACAACGGTTTCGACGGCGAGTTGAAAACTTCGGCCCTTTGACGGCCTCCCGTTTCATGCGGGCAAAAACACGTTTGCTAGCCATGAATCAGTCTTCCTTCCTGGCGAACGGCATACCGAGTTCCCGGAGAATGAAATGACTCATCTCCGGAGTGGACTGTTCGAAACAGATATTGATGTTCATTCCGTGACTGAAGGTCACGCGCGCCATGTTGATTTCCGGCCAAACTGCCTGTTCGGTCAGGCCCAGCGAGTAGTTGCCAGCCTGATCGAATGCGGACTCCTTGACGCCTCTGAAGTCCTTGATACGCGGCATTGCCAAATTCATCAGCCGATCTACAAAGTGCCACATGCGCTCACGCCTGAGCGTTACGACAAATGCGGATGGTGCCCCTTCTCGAACCTTGAAGTTTGCCACCGAACGCTTGGCCATCACCATGATGGGCCTTTGACCGGTGATCGTCGTGAGCGTGTCAATGACGGTGTCACGAATCTCGGGCTTCAATTTCTGATTCTCGAGGAATCGACCCACACCACTGTTGACCAGCACCTTCGACAAACAAGGCAACTGATTGGGATTCTTCAAGGAGAACTCTTCAAGCAACTTGGGTACGACGACTTCGTGGTACTGCTGCTTGAGTCTCGGGATTGTCTTGGTATCGGCAACCATTTCTATCTACTCCTAGAGAAGGGCTTCAGCCCTCCTTCGGTCCCCTTAGCACGGACAACTCCTTGTCGCCACGTGCCGCCACGCGAACCTTGCTGCCATCTTTTCGAATTTCGAATCTCACACGCGTGGCGCGACCGTCGACGACTGGGCTGACATTGCTGATGTGAATCGGCATTTCCTTGCGAAGAAGTCCCCCCTTGGGGTTCTGCTGGCTGGGCTTCAAGTGCTTGACGCGAATATTCACACCCTGCACCACAACCCGATCTTGGTCAGGAATCACACGAAGCACTTCCCCGACCTTGCCTCGGTCATTGCCGGCCGTCACCACGACCGAATCACCTTTGCGTACATGCCTTGCCATGATCAAATCACCTCCGAGGCCAGCGAGACGATCTTCATGTAGTTCTTCTCGCGAAGTTCACGGGCAACCGCACCAAAAATGCGTGTCCCAGCTGGGTTGCCTTCCTTGATGAGCACACATGCATTCGAATCGAAGCGCACATACGAACCGTCTTTACGTCTTGTCGGGTACTTCGTCCTAACAATGACTGCCCTGACGATGTCGCCTTGCTTGACCGCCGCATTCGGAAGCGATCGCTTGACCGAGCAGACGACCTGGTCGCCTATACCGGCTGTTCGACGGGAGTGACGACCGCGAGCGGTACTACCGCCGAGGACGCCAATCACACTGACGATCTTGGCGCCGCTGTTGTCAGCGACCTCGACTCTGGATTCTTTCTGAATCATTGCTCGTAACCTCGATTCCGGGGCCTCAGTCGGCCAACGGTGCCTCCGATACGACTCGGAGCAGTACCCAAGACTTGGTCTTAGAGAGAGGCCGGCATTCGGCAATCTCAACACGATCTCCAGTCTTGGCGATGTTCTCTTCGTCGTGAACATGCAGAACCGTTCTCTGACGGATGTATTTGCCGTACTTTGCATGTCGAGTCAGAAAGTCGATCGAAACCCGACATGTCTTGTCACGATTGGCAGCAGTCACGACCCCGACCTTGCGGAGTGCGTTCTCTGACACATTGATGTCCTTCAGATGGCTCACGTCACTCGCCTCCAGCCGCGGCGATCTGCCGGGCTCTCTTTTCGGTCAACAGCCTTGCGATGTCACGCTTGACATTGCCGAACTGAGCTGTGCCCTGGATCTTCTCTGTCACCTGCTGACAACGGAGATCAAAGAGACGTCGACGGAGGCTCGCGACCTCGATGTCGATCTCATCTTCTCCAAGTTTCTTGACTTCCTGCGGTGTCATTACTTCATTGCCTCCACTGACTCAGACCGACAAACGCTTACCAACAAATCGACAACGAATCGGCATTTTCCTCGCGATACGCGCCATGGCCTGTCGGGCCAAATCCTCAGTCACGCCCGAAATCTCGTACAGAATGGTTCCCGCACGCACGCGTGCTGCCCAGTAATCGACATCGGCTTTGCCCTTGCCCATCCGGGTTTCCAGCGGCTTCTTAGAAATCGGCTTGTCCGGAAAGATCCTGATCGTGACCTTTCCTTCGCGTCGCAGAAAGTGCTGCGCCGCAATTCGACCGGCTTCAATCTGACGGGCACTGACCCAATGCGGCTCAAGCGCCTGTAGGCCGTAATCGCCGAATGCGACGTAGTTGCCGCGATTGGCTTTCGTCTGAAGCTTTCCGCGCATCTGTTTGCGGAACTTGACTCGTTTAGGCATCCGTGGCATCGGACGTACTCCTCACTGCTGAGCAGGGCTCAGCGGCGACCTCTTGCACGGGCACGAGCACCAGCAGCTTTGGATTCGGTCTGATCCTCTTCCGCGTCGGTGAACATTCCCTTGTAAATCCAAACCTTGACACCGATCGCGCCATAGGTCGTAAAGCTTGTCACGCTCGCATAGTCAACATTCGCCTGCAGCGTGGACAGTGGAATCGAACCGTCGCGCGTCACAAACTTGCGACTCATTTCGGCACCACCCAATCGGCCTGATACCTGAATCCGAACACCTTTTGCACCAGCCTGCATTGCTGACTCGCAACGCTGCTTGAGAAGTCTGCGGAAATTGGCCCGCTTCTTCATCTGCTCTGCAATCGCCTCGGCAACAAGTGTGGCATCCGTGTCAGGACTTCTGATTTCAACGGTCTTGACTGAAACTTTCCGGCCAGTCATGAGTTGAAGATCACTAGTTAGCTTTTCGATTTCAACGCCCTTGGGGCCAATCACAAGACCAGGTCGAGCTGTCTTGACAATGACCGTCAGTTCCTCACGCGTCCGCTCCAGATAGATATCTGAAACCGCGGCAAACGGAGGGGTCCGATTGAGTCGCTTGTCGACAAACTCCCGGATCTTGTGATCCTCGACCAGCAACTCGCCGAACAATGCCTTGGGTGCATACCACCGAGATTTGTGAGCCTCAGTGATGCCAACACGGAATCCAAATGGGTGAACCTTCTGTCCCATTGATCAGTTCCTCTCATCCAGCACGATGTGCAGGTGGCTGGTGCGTTTGCGAATCGGGTGTGCCCGACCGCGGTCCTTCGGCTGGAAGCGTTTGATTGTTGGACCTTCATCAACGCGTGACTCGGACACAAACAGTGAAGCGACGTCAGCGTCTCGTTCTTCAGCATTCGCAATGGCGCTCTTGAGAACGGCCTTCAAGTACCAGGCCGCACGCTTCTTCGAGAACTCAAGCTCATTCATGGCAACGTCGACACGCATTCCACGAATCAGATCCGCCACAAGACGCGCCTTTCGGGGCGCGATTCGGGCAAAGCGATGACTTGCTTGATGCTGCATGATGGAATCACCCTATGACCGGTCAATTGCCGGACTTCAGGCCCTCCTTCTTATTGGTGTGGCCGCGGAACATACGCGTGATCGAGAACTCGCCTAGTTTGTGCCCGACCATGTCTTCAGTAACAAACACGTCATTGAAGATTTTGCCGTTGTGAACCTGAAATGTGTGACCCACAAACTCGGGCACAATCGTGCAAGCCCTTGCCCAAGTCCGGATCGGTCGCTTGGTGCCTGCCTCGGTCTGAGCCATGACCTTCATGTAGAGCTTTTCATCCACAAACGGACCTTTTTTGAGTGATCGTCCCATCTCGTCTTCTCCGTCAGAGCTTCAGCTGGCCGTAGCGACGGCTCTTGCGGCGACGCAGAATGCGGGCATTGGAAGCCTTGCCGCGCTGTCTGGTGCGTCCACCCTTGGATTTCGTTCCTGACGCGCTGGCAGGCTCACGACCACCCTTGCTGCGTCCCTCTCCACCACCGAGCGGATGCTCATGGTGACTCATCGCCATGCCCCGGACCTTCGGTCGACGACCAAGCCAACGGTTACGGCCGGCTTTTCCGAGTTTGACGAGTTGATGATCCGTGTTTCCGACCTGCCCAATGGTGGCACGACAGTCGATCGAGACCTGTCGCAACTCGCCCGATGGAAGGACCAGCGTTGCCCAACGGCCTTCGCGGTTGGTCAGTCTCGCACCAACGCCGGCAGATCGACAGATACGTGCGCCTTTGCCTGGCTCGAATTCAACGGCATGAACCGTGAGTCCGGTTGGAATATGCGCTAAAGGCATGGAACATCCGACATTCGGTTCAATGGCGGAATCGCTGCTCTGCACAGTGTCGCCAGCATTAAGGCCGACCGGCGCGAGGATGTAGCGGCGTTCACCATCTTCGTATTCCAACAACGCAATGTGGCATGAACGGTTGGGGTCATATTCGATCCCCACGACGGTCGCATTCATGTCGTTCTTTGTCCGTTTGAAGTCGATCATTCGATAGCGGCGCTTGTGTCCACCACCTCGACCCTGCACGGTGATCTTGCCCTGATTGTTTCGGCCACCCTTCTTCGTGAGCGGTCGAAGCAACGATTTCTCAGGCGTCTTCTTCGTGACTTCAGCGTGCATGTTGACGGAAGCATTCCGTCGTCCTGGCGTCGTCGGCTTGTATTTTCGAATCGGCATGACTGGTTATCCCGTGCGCTCAGATGAGCTCGATGCGGTCCTCCGGATGGATTTTCACGATGGCACGCTTCACGTCACTGGTTTTCCAGTACCCGAATTTGTTGCGACGCATCTGACCCTTGCGATTCTGTATCGCGACATCGATGACACGCACGCCGTAGAGGTCCTGAATCGCTTCACGGACATCTGGCTTACGGGCTGAACGATCCACCTCGAACGCATACCGGTTGTGCTCGGATGCCTCCCAGGTCGATTTTTCGGTGACAAGAGGACGACGAATGACATCTGTGCTACGCATCATGCTGCCTCCTTGTCATTGGAGGACTCGTCAGCGATACCCGCGAGCCATGCCTCCAGTGAGCCACGGTCAACGAGCAGGTATCTGTGATTCAGCAGTTCAAATACGTTCAATTGATCGATTCGAATGATGTCCACATCTGTGAGATTGCGAGCAGACATCGCAGCGTTGCGATTGTCTTCCTGCAAGGCGACCAGACAAGTTCGATCAACACCACAAGATTTGAGAACATCCTTCATGTCTCTAGTCCGAGGTGTTGCGAAGTCGAGTGCATCAATGCACTTGACTTCGCCATCTACAAGTTTCGCAAGCAGTGCATTGCGATTGGCCAGACGCCGCATCCCCTTGGGCATCCTCTTACGGAAGATCTCGGTCTTCTTGGTCTTGGCAAATGCCACGCCGCCGCCCTTGCGAACGACCGTTCGAGCATTGCCGACTCTTGCGTTGCCGGTGCCCTTCTGGCGATACAACTTGCGTGTGGACCCTTCCACCATGCCGCGACTTTTCGTCCGGGCTGAACCCTGCCGGCGATTCGCGTGATACATGACGTAGGCCTGCTTCAGCAGATCCGGGCGCACCTCGTTCCCGAGGATGGCCTCGTCTATGGCAAGGGTGTCAACCTGCTTGCCCGATTTGTCTAGTACGGGAAGATCAATCATCGTCTTTACACCTGTGGTCCTGAGGACCGTTTGCGCCTGACTCTCCTCGCCATGCTTCGGACGACCCTTCCGGGTGGTCCCACCCGTGGTTCCCTTTGAGGGCCTTCGGGGGTGGGAGGTAGAACTGCGACTCGGCGTTCCTGAGTGTGTTGTCGCGTGCCGATGCAATGCGGCACGTTCAGGCGTGCATCAGCCCGCCTTCGCAACCCTCGCTTTCTGTTTGTTCAGGCGAACTGCCTCGCGAACCACAACCGATGCACCGATCGGACCTGGCACCGAGCCTTTCACCATGATGAGATTACGTTCCACATCGAGCGAGATCACCTGCGCAGAGCGATTGGTGACCTTCTCGTGTCCCATGTGGCCGGCCATCCGCTTGCCCTTCTTGAGCTTCGGACCCGTACCAAGATTTGTTGCATGGCCATTGATCGAACCAGGCGAACGGTGTCGCCGCTTGACGCCATGTGATGCTTCCAAGCCACGGAAGTGATGGCGTTTCATGCTGCCTTGGAAACCCTTGCCCTTAGACATGCCACTGACATCCACGAACATCACGCCTTCGAAGGCGGAAACATCGATGCGATCGCCCAACTCAGCGTCAGTTTCGCCGCGAAGCTCGCAGTGGGTTCTGAGCGGTCCACTCCCCGCACGATGATCATGACCGATCATCGGCATCGTGCTTCGGCGAGGCTTGAGTTCGCCGTGGCCGAGTTGTACTGCCTCATAACCATCGGTTTCGACGGTCTTCACTTGCGTCACAACACAAGGCCCCACCTCGATCACAGTGACAGGCACATTGGTTCCGTCTTCTAGGAACCAACGGGTCATCCCAATCTTTGTACCAATAAGTGCTGCAGTCATCGCTTGCTCAGGCCTTGATCTTCACGAACACGCCCGCAGGCACAACCAGACGGTTGAGTGCATCGACGGTGTTCGCACTGGGTTCCGAGATGTCGATGATTCGCTTGTGTGTGCGAATCTCAAACTGCTCGCGTGACTTCTTGTTAACGAAAGTGGATCTGTTGACGGTGTAGACCTCGCGACGCGTCGGCAGTGGTACAGGGCCACTGACACGAGCGCCTGTGCGCTTGGCGTGATCAACGATTTCACGCGCCGATGCATCGAGCGCCTGATGGTCGTAGGCTTCCATTCGAATCCGAATCTTCATGGGCGGTAGGCAGTTTCACCAAGGAAGCCCCGCAGGGGGCTCCAAATCCTCACAAATCAAAATTCACACACAGTGCGTCTGGTCCCTCCGACCAAGCGCGAAACGACGATGATAGGCTTCCAGAACCCCCTGTCAAGGTGACCCCAGACAGGATTCACCCGAATGGAGGATCACGGAGCCGCCCCATGCACACACTCGCCCTACTACTGACAACCTGTTTGCTGTCCTCACCCGGCAACCGCCTTGTCAGCCGAGAAATGGGAATTGCGATGGATCTTCCAGACCACGCAACCATTCTTCAGCGGCCAGGAGAGGTGGGCGAATCAGTCTTTCTGATCCGAGAGGGCCGAACAACACCCCAATGGAGCGTCAGAATCGAGTCGTTGTCCAATATGCCAGAGGATTTGAAGACTTGCCTGGCTGACATCATTACTGAAAGAGCACCGGATGCCCAAGGGCCGACTCTTGAACCCATCCAACTCGATCTGGAAGGCCAACCTGCTTTGATGCAATGGCTTAAGAGGCCTATGCCCCAAAGGGGGACCGTCTTGATGGGGCTTCTTGTGGCTTCCAGAGGCCATGGCCACAACCTTCTCGTCACCGCCATCACGGTTCCCGATGCTGGGCAGAATGTGCTGGATGCGCTCGATCGCATGTTTGCCTCAGCACGGCTCTTGGATCGGGAAGCTGCACAAACACATTTGATCCATGCCATGACAAGGGGCGAACAGCTCCTAAGGTCATTAAACGACAAGGACTTAAAGAATTTGGCGGGCCGCAGAGAGATCTTAAGGATCTATGATCCCAATGCGGAAGGCCACGGTGAAATCGCCTATGGCACACTCGAGGCGACCATCGCTCCTCGCAACGCGATTGAAACCCATTCACGGCAAGCAACTGCAGTAGAAACCCCCGAAGGACTCCTGGTGACCACCCACCTCCGGTTCGTGGATGATGCCGAAGCGGGCCGCTATACGGACCGCCTCCAACAATGCTGGGTTTCCTTTGATCTCCTTGAGGAAGCATGGGTGGACCGTTCAACGGTTCGAGAAGGCGATTTACGTCACGTCTCGACAGAAATCGGTCTCAGGGAGCCACCTTCGACCAGTCTGCCGAAAGGCCAGATTCTGGTGGTGCGGCAGGAAGGGGCATCTGGGATTCGCGATACAAACACTCTGATTCCTGAGGGTTCCTGGCTTCCACGCGCCCTGCGATGGCTGATTTGGGATGTTGCTGAGGCTGCCCCGTCTGACATCGCATGGCAGACTTGGGACGATTCCACCGTGATTCCACGCACCACGATCCGATTCGATGCTTGGCAAAATCCACGTCGTTGTTGGAGTTGGTCGGGACTCGCTGGGCTGCCGACAGCTTTGTCATTCACCCCGGGAGGCATGTGGACGCGGGCCACCCTTCCGAATGGAACGGTTATTGAATGTACGGATGAACAGACTGTCACTGCACGCTGGAAGGCTGCAGGTTTATCGCTGCGTTGACGGTCTGACAAACCTCGACTTTCAGGCGATCAAGTATCTCGTTGGGATAGAGCGGAAATGCCCAGTCCCGACGACAAACATCCTCCATCTTCATGTTGGATGCACTGTTCGGCGTTGTCGCAATCGACGCACGCCAATCTTGAAATGCCGCGAATGCCTCAGCGCGTGCCTTGGATCCACGCGGCGCGGCATTGATCGCATCGAGCATCGCAGCTTTCACCTTTGAAAGCTGAACGCCATCTTCGCTAGCAGGATCGTGGATCGACTTTCTCAAATCCGTGGTAAATGCCTGATAGTCATCCGGACTGAAACCGGGAAGGAAGGTCGTTGCAGTGACCACACCGAAGGGTGCCAGTGTCCAGCCAAGCCACTGGCCGATCCAGGATTCCGTCACACGGTCATACTTGCCACCACCCGTTCCATGGATGAACCCATCTGCAAGTGCTGACCTGGCAATGGCGGTGGTCGTCAATGCCTTTGGCAGCAGCACATCTGCGTCAAGATCGGAGTGATGCGCGACGCGGCAAGTGCTTCCATCCATCACCCAAAGTGGCAACTCGGGATCCGCACCACCCAAGAGCGTACGAATACCTGCGTTGGGAAACCTCTCAATCGCTTTGTTGTACATCGCCACGCATCCCGCAGGATCCTCACGCATGGCGTCCAGCATCTTCTGCCCAGCAGGTGTTGAGAGAATCTGTGAAGCCATGAAACTGAATTCTGTTTCCGCAAATCTGGCTCGCAGATGAGCCACGGCCTCACTCGCCTGTGCTGCAGCAGTCGGACCTTTCGCAGATTGGAAGGCTTCCACAATGGTCGCGTATCCCACCCGCATCTCCGGTGGAAGTCCATCAGGAAGTGCCTCATGACGAATACTTGCGGTTGGTCGATAAGCGAGCACACCCGCTGCCTCGTTCAAGAACTGAACTGAGTAAGCCTTTGCATTCTGCAGTGTCGTGCCTGTGAGCACATCCACCCGTCCGACTGATTCGGTACCGGTATCAATCGTGAGGTGCGCGCCTGCCCAGCCGAAATGTTCCGTATGCGCTTTCAACGCAATCGACTTGGCCAGGATGCCGGGGTGCGGAACCACCGGCTGGTGGCCTGTCAGCAGAACAGGTCGATCTGTGGGAAGTCCGAGCATCTCACGAGACGCTCGCGCAACCGGGTCGATGGGTGGAGGTTTTGATCCCACCGACAAAATCGAATCGATCTCAACCTCGCACAAGCACATCGGCTGAGCCACATCGAAGCAGTTCACGACAAATAGTGGACTCGTACACGGACCGTCGATTGCCACTGTCGTCAAGCGGTCCGCCAAAAGTACGCGTCGGATCGTGGTAAATCAGTCGTACCGGAATCTCCACGATCCGCAGTCCTGCATGGTGCGCCTGCACCCAGAACTGCATTGGAAAATCGTATCCATCCACATCGAGTGATAGTCCACGGGTCGCAGCGATGCGATACGCCTTGAAACCGCAGAAAGCATCGGTCAAACACATGCCAAGGCGATCGTTGAGCTGCTCAGTGATCGCAGCATTGATTGCACGCCGATCCATCGGCGGCGGATCATCTCCGTCATGTGATTGCAGATAGCGACTACCCGAAATGACATCGGCATCGCCCATCTCCATCCGTTCGACGAATCGTGGAATGGCAGCAGGTTCATGCTGTAAATCACAGTCCATGGTGACAAGCCACTCATAACCATCTGCATCTGCACGCCGAAGCATTTCCTGCATCGCACGCCCGTATCCCCGATTTTCTGGATGACGAATCACATCGACCGATCGTTCCGCCAGACGCACTGGCGTATCGTCAGTTGAACCGTCATCGACCACCAGAACATCGTCAGCGAAGTGGGACACTTCGTCGAGGACTGCGTCAACGTAAATCGCTTCGTTGTAAACAGGAATGCCGACCAGAATGCGAGGTGTGTTCGTCATAGGCCAAGCATTGTAGAGGCAGAAGTCAGTCGACAAGATGCAATGTTGCATCCAGACGATCCAAGATGCACAGAACTTCAGCCTCTGGCGTTGCGGGACGCTTGGCCGCGCCATGCTCCGGTCGCTCATGATGACTGAGAATCAGATGCTGCAGATGGATCAATCGCTCTGGAGTGAGGGGTGGAGCGCCCGCCAATTCGGCCTCGGCTGCTTTCTCCTCAAGCATCATCGCCCCGCGGACAAGGTGACCGACCATATTCCCATCGACGGTGTAAGCAAATCCCTTACGCCAAGACAATTCGCTCGTCTTGCCCAGATCATGCAGGAAGGCAGCCATCACGAGAAGTTCGCCATCCAAGGAAATATCCGTTTCGCGATACGTCTCGAGTACCGCGTCTGTCAATCGCATGACTTGTTCCGTGTGCTCGAGAAGCCCACCGATCCATGCATGATGTTTGGCAATCCCGGCAGGCGCTTCTCTGAACTTCTGCATCAAGGGTTCATCATCGAGAAATGCTTCAGCCAGTCCTCGCATGGCAAGATCTTCGAGTCGTAACAACCGCTCTCGCACGCGATGGAACATGGCGTTGCGATCGTGTTTCGTCACTGGCAGCAGAGTTTGCAAGACCTCGTCGTTCACTTCGACAACATCAATCGATTCGATGTTGACTTGTGGAGATCCCTGCCAATCCACAACTTGCCCATCAACCTCGACGACATCCGCACCATTCAATTCTCCCAGTCGTGCAGCGTCAAATGACCAGCATCGACCCGATACCTGCCCGGATGCGTTTCCTAAAAGACATCGCAGATATGGAGCTCCACTTCGGCTCGTGCCGATCTGTGGATTGCGAAGGAGAAAGGGCTCGCCATGCAGTGTGAGACCTGGTTGGAGCGTGGACGCCATTCAATCAGACTACAGCGTCAACGGCTCCAGGTACGGCATCCGCGATTTCAGAGGCCATGAGACCCCGAATACCACGCATCTGGGCAAGATGAGAACCCGCAACAGCATGAACAGAAACTGCTGTTCTGGCGGCGGATTCCGCGTCCAGAATTCCTGCTGCTGCCTGTTGCGCAAGAATGCCGCCAAGAATGCCGGCCAACACATCGCCACTACCAGGCACCGCTAGTTCAACACCACCCTGATCCGAAGTCCAGATATCAGAACCAGCCACCACAGTTCGGTGACCTTTCAACACCACCACACATGAAAGATGTTCCGCCATTGCCTTGGCAGCTGTTTGGCGAGAATCCATGTCACTTGTCGGCAAGTCATGATCACATCCTTGCGCAAGTACAGCGAACTCTCCAGGATGCGGTGTGAGCACGATTTGTCCTGTGGGTGCCGGGCAGCCCATTGCAGACATGACATGTAGTGCGTCAGCATCCAACACCACGGGGATGTGGGCCTTCCCCAGCACCCACTCGACCAACGCCTCGACAACGGGGCCACGTCCGAGGCCCGGCCCGATCACAAAGGCTTGCAACTGTTTCACCCACTCAGTCATGACCTCTTCCACATCTGATGGTTCAACTGGCAAAATGCGACCGGTTGCAGATGAACAACAACTGAGAATGTGGCCGAGTAACGATTCGGAAGACATGATTTCAACGCGACCGCAGCCTGAACGCAGAGCTGCCGTCGCCGCAAGGACTGGCGCGCCAAGCATCACGACTCCACATTGAGTGCAACCGCCGATGATGCCGACTGTTCCGAAAGTTCCTTTATGACCGTCTTCAGGACGCGGCGGGATTGCCTTGGTCATTGATCAACCCGAACAATCTCGATATTGAGATTCCCCAGTAGACCAAGCAGAGAAAGTAGTTCCCTCTGACCATCGCCGTCTTCGAGGTTGGAGGTTGCAACCAGAATGTGTCCCACCGAATACCGCGCCGGAAGTGTGGCATCAAAATCAATCCAAGCCCCATCGATGACCGCCTGAGTCCACATGTGCCATCCAAATGCATCCGCACCATCGACCCATACCAGCCCCGATGCGACCCGCGCGGGAATCTTCATCGATCTGAGCATTGCTGCCAGAAGAACTGCATGTTCCGAACAATCACCCTTTCGGCTGCGGGCTGTTTCGGATGCTGATGCAAACGCTGTGGCAAGTCCCTTGCGGTGAATCCAACCGTTGACAAATGCTCTCGCCGCTTCCGCTCTCTGGGCTTGTGAGGCATCGGCTGGAAGATCTGCTGTTGCTTTGCGGACAAGGTCCTGAACCACTTCATCCTCCGCGGCGATCATCGCTGAACTCGCAGTGCATGCCTCAGGGACATCACTCTCCAATGGCTGGCGACCCTCCAATTGGACAACCAGTTCCAAACTGCCATCTGTCGACTGCGTAACCGACTGCGCCCCTACAGTTGGCAGTAGGAGCGGAGAACCATCTTTTGTGCTGACACGCATCACGGCGTTGGTGGCAGATGCGGACAAACTTTGTTGACCAACTGGCTTGATGAAAAGTGACATGAACAACTCGGGCGCATCAGATTGGCTTCCCGCCAGCGCCTCCTCTTGACTACACATCATGGCTCTCAATTCACCAAATGGCGCCTGCATGGTCGTCATCACGGGGCGCCAATCCGTTGACAGCCATGTCTTCATCGCAACAGGCAGGCCTTCAATCTGCACCCCCCACTTGGATACTTTCATCACACGCCCACGCACCTTGAGTTCCTCATCAGAGAGCCGGGTCATGGTTTGTCTGACTGGCTGCGTTCCCATGTCGGGGAGCATCGTGTGCCAGGAAATCTCGTTCGCTCCAGCACTTGCTCGAATGGCGATCAACTCTTCAGCACCAGAAGGTGTCAACCAGGGGATTGTGGGCGCAGGCTGTAGAGATGTTGATGTTCGATCGCCCTGCACGACTGTGATCTGAATCTCCTCGGGATGAAAAGTCCAAGTCGTCTTGACCGGCGACCCTGCCATCAGTTGTGACCATTCCATCGAAATGGGACGGCCTTTCAGATCTTCCGTCCAAGTAGTCTTGGATGTCACCGTTACTTCGACATTGGCGCGACCGATTCTCATTTCTTCAGTCGAGGTTCTGATGCGACGTTCCCCTTCGATCCGATCCGTGGTGTGCTGCCAGCCAGCCTGAGTACCGGAAAGGCTCAGCGTGTACCACGCGTCGAATTCGGTAACGGGCGATGCGAGTGTCGTGACCAATGCTGCTGTAATTGCATGCATCACGAATCGTCACCCTCTTCACGCAACAGCGGGAACAGAATGACATCCCGAATACTCGTACTTCCTGTCATCAGCATCACAATTCGATCGATCCCGATCCCAAAGCCTCCAGCTGGCGGCATCCCAACCATGAGCGCATCCAGAAAATCCTCGTCCAGCGTGCGGAAGGCTGCCTCTTCATCGTCGATGCCTTCAAGTTGTTCTGTGAACCGCACACGTTGAATATCCGGGTCATTGAGTTCGGTGTAGAAATTGCCGATTTCCATCCCGCCGATGAAGAGTTCCGCACGCCAAGAAATCTCTGGCTTGTCCTCATGTGGACGTGTCAGCGGCGACAGCGAGGACGGGAAATCCATGATCCAGGTTGGCCGGCTCGGATCTACTGATTTCTCCGCTTCATCGAAGAGTGCTTCGACGAGCAACCAGTGGTCACGGGTCGATGCATCGGCCAATCCCTTCGCAAGTGCGAGGCTTTTGACTGCATCCCGATCAAAGATCGAACACTGGTGTGTCCTTTCGAACAGATCCCCATAACTGACACGATCAAAGGGACGGTCATAATCGATCTCAAGATCGCCCCAGACCATCAGCCCATCGGCAAGTGAGCGAAGCAGTGATTCGGCCGTTTCCATGACCGTTTCA
>JAKVBW010000190.1 GCA_022446945.1 Phycisphaerales bacterium
CAATGCAGATCATGTCCATGAACAGCGATCTGCCGAAGCGCTGCGAGCGGGTCAGCCGCGTCAAGAAAGTCACTCAAAATGATGACCACGCCCCGACCGCGCTGAACGGGACCGTGGTGCACAAATGTTTCAAGAAACGATCCTTCGGTCGGTGCGCCACCGACGCGACGGTTGAGAAGCCAGGCGGCCATTTCACTAGCTCGAGACCGCCCGCGGAGATCTCGGATCTGCTCAATCTGATTGCCCGCACAACTTGCCAAGCTCACACGGTGCTGCCCCGCCAATGCAATGGAACCCAGTGCCATCGCCAGACGGCGCGTCCAATTCCACTTAGAAGGCACGCCCCAGTTCATCGAAGCCGTCGAATCCAAAACCAGAAGCACACCAAGATCTTCCTCATCGAGATACAACTTCATGAAGAGACTGTCGAGACGTGCGTAGACATTCCAGTCGACAAACCGCAGATCATCTCCCGCGACATACGGGCGGTGGTCCGCAAAATCAATGCTGAATCCACGCTTCCTGCTCCGGCGCTCTCCATGCAGCTTCCCGAGCAAAGCTCGTCTGGACTGGATCTCCAACTGATTGATGGCAGCAAGAAGACCGGGGCTCATCAATTCATCAGCCGATTGCAGAGGCGCTTCCATTCCCATGCCAAAGGTGGAATTCATGGACCAACCTCGTCTGCAGGCGTGGGAACTGTTGTCAACAACATCTCAATGAGATCATCGGTTGTCACACCACTCGCGGCAGACTCGGTCGACGGAAGGAGTCGATGCCGAAGACACATGGGCGCCACACGCCGCACGTCGGAAACAGATGCGGCAAGTCTTCCCGCACTCAAAGCCGTCACCTGCGCACATCGTCGAATGGCCTGCCCACCTCGCGGGCTGACGGCGCCGCGGGACGCCTGCGCGACTTCTCCTCCAAGACGCTGATCCCCTGTTGCAGCGATCAATCCTGCAATCCAGTTGTTCACATGAGGCGCGACGAGCACCCGCTGCGAGAGAACGCGCACGCCTTCAAGGAATGCTTTGTCAACTTGTTGCGAAACCGGATGGGGCGCCGAACCTGTTGTCTGCCCGACGATGCGCGCCAAAGATTCTGCGTTGGTCGGCTCTAGATTGATCTGCATTCGAAATCGATCAATTTGAGCTTCCGGCAGTCGATGTGTCCCTTCCTGCTCGATCGGATTCTGTGTCGCGAGAACAAGAAATGGCGAGGGAAGTTGATAGGACTTCCCCGCAACGGTGACCTGTCGTTCCTCCATCGCTTCCAGCAACGCAGCCTGTGATCGTGGCGAAGCACGATTCACCTCGTCGGCCAGAACCAACTCATGAAACACGGGGCCCGGACGAAAAACGGTCGTGCGGCCTCCGCCGACATCATGGGCCATCACAGTTGTGCCCGTGATGTCCGCAGGCATCAAATCAGGCGTGAACTGGATACGGCCCATATCCAATCCACACACATCTGCGACCGTTCTGACCAACAATGTTTTGCCTGTCCCCGGAACACCCTCCAACAAGGCGTGCCCGCCACTGAGCATGCAAGCGAGCAGACTGTCGAGGACATGGGTTTGACCTACAAAGCAACGGGCAACCTCAGTCTGAATCGCCATCACGCCCTCGCGCACACAGTCAACAGCCGCTTCGAGTGAAGCTGTATCTGTGGGAGAGACTGCTGGCGAAGAATGAAGTGTCATGACATGTCATCCTCATCAACATCGCCTTGAATCGCATCGCGAATGTCCTGAAGCCGGTGTCGGGTTGACTTGCTGCCGCCTGTTCCTTCGGGAGATGGACCAACGTCTTTGGGAGATTCCTGTTTCTGCGGTGGCTGTTGCTGCTGTGATGTGCTCGCTTGGCCAGATCGTGCAAGCCGACGCTGAAGCAATTCCAGACCCTCTGTTGCAGTCGCTGCTGCGCGACGCGCGAGTACTTCCTGTCGCTGTCGATCAGGCACAATCCTGCGAACTGCTACATCCACGATGAGAAGAACCGCCGCAAGAATGGCAAGCAGGCTCCAAGTGGATTGTCGACTCTGACGAACGGTCAATCCTGTCCGCTCGAAGATCTCAACTGTCTCAGGTGAC
>JAKVBW010000191.1 GCA_022446945.1 Phycisphaerales bacterium
CCCGGGAACCATTCTCGAGATTCACACGAAAGATCCCTGAGTCCTTCGGGACGAGCTTCTCCTGGTGTGGATCGGGCAATCCGACATATCCGTAACCAGGCCGCATGGCCTGAACCCGGCGAAAATCAAGACTCATGGCCGTCAATCCATCAGGGGCAACTGAATAGATCGGACTTGGAACGGTGCGTTGCTCTCCCGTTTGAAAATCGAGGATCCGACAGACGTACCGATCGCTCTCACGATCATTCCACATGATCTGGCGATCATGTGCAGGACGCCATTGCAGCATGCACCCCTGCTGCCATCCCCATGCGGTGCTCTCCCCAAAACTTGTCCAATGGTCTTCCCGTTCGAGATCGATCACTCCGAGTGCAAGGGCATCCTCGGCACGCGGAGTGCGCCCTTCGAAATCAACCCGCATCGCGAGTGCGAATCGGCCGGAATGGTCGAATTGAAACTTGTCGTAATAGCCGAAGAAATGATGCCCGGGTGCACGAGTCAGTCTTCTGACTGGGGGAAATTCGTCCACGACGTCAATCGTGGGACACACCGGCAGCCCACCCAACAGGGCAATCTGTTTCAGGATGGTGCGTCGATCAATCACAGCGACATCTTCGCATCTCAGAGAGTGCTCGGGCGATATGGAATTCAAATGTGCAAAAAAAGAACCGGCCACAAGGCCGGTCATGGGTCAATGTCATTACCGCTTACAGGTTCACTCGGAAAAAGTGAAATCTGTCCGCAAGACAATCAATCCTTTACCCCAATCTTCGGCAGGTAACTCATGGTTGCCTGCAGCAGTTCCTCTTCGGAGAGCGAATCCATGTTACTCGGCGGAGGAGGAAGAATGATGTTGACCGATTGATTCGTGTTTTCAAGAACGTTCACGGACAAATTACTCGCGTCGATTCCGTATTCTTCAAGAACAGCATTCGGATCTTTCATGAAACGTGACTTCAAATCGGGATCATCCCAACAAGCCGCATACAAATCAACGAGTTTCTCTTGTGCATTGCTCATGATCTCACTCCTTTGCAGATTGATTGGTGAGTTTTCAAATTATATCAAACCACAAACCAACCGTGAATGCCACCGAGAATCATGGGAAACCGCCTGAATTCCACTTCACTAAGCATCAAGGCGAATAGATGAACGGTGCCCATTTCACTTTTGGAGCCTTGGTGTCAAGGGCATAGACCTTTCCGCTCGAATCAACGGCGAGCAGCGTCTTGTTCCATCGCCCCGAACTCCGGGAATCATCAATGGCGATCCCGATCATGGCGGGCTGCCCTCCAACCTGATTTGCCGCGCTGACCGCATGGGCTTCCGGATTTCCGAGGAAGTTCCCGAGTCCGATGGTGATCAGACCGATGCCCACCAGGGCGATGGCTCCAGACATGCTTGCATTCTTCATCGTGATGCTCCATTGGTTCTGTGCCTCTTCCTTCGAGGCTGAGTGGAGCATACTCAACAACCGAACACGGTTGCAGTCAATGGCTCAGAAACATTCTCCCCAATTCACCAGCAGCATCCCCAGATCTCCCCCACCAACGATGCCATTTCCATCGATGTCGTACTGCATTTCAGCAGTACTCCATGCACTCAACATCAGACCCAGGTCAGCGGCATCGACAATGCCATCGCCATTGAAATCCCCTGCGCATTCGGCAGGCATGCCAAGAACGCCCCCGCCTGCACCTTCCGGTCCGCCGTAATCCCAGGATGGCCCCTGATCGTCGTAGCGGTAGAAGAGATACTCCGTCTCATCAATGTCGGCAATGGTCAACCCTCGGCTCTCACCATGAATGGTGGGCACCCATCGACCTGCGTCCTTGCTGAAGATGATCCACTGGTTGCCTTCCGCATCGGAAAACGGCGTCGAATGTTCACGCAGGAAGTGGTTCGGATCGGGGTAGACGGCGTCGAAATCGTGATCACCGAAATGACCCGAATATGGGTTCTGTTCGCGAAGCAATCGGTTGTCGAGTCGTCTCGGTACACGGTTGTTGTAACGACCCCCACTTTCCTCCTGACCACTTTCACTTGTTTCATGAGCCGCCGCGTCATAAGGCACCAGATCACCTTCGTC
>JAKVBW010000192.1 GCA_022446945.1 Phycisphaerales bacterium
TGACCATGCCGGTCATTGCGTCAAAGACGCTGGCAACTTCTTTACGGCTCAAGCCGGTGTTGTCAGCAATCTCGCCATAGATCTGGCTCTTGGTGCGGGGTTTGGTCTCGGCGGTGGCTTTTGCCTTCTTACGCGTCTTCTTCTTGGCCATGTGCAGGAATCCTTTCTGCTCTCGAATGATCAGAGCTGGGTCCACCAGCCCTTGAATAGAGGGAACATCCGAGCCTGGGCTCGAATCACATCCGAGCGACATGCCCGAATCGAGCGGGACTGTATCGCCACGCCTGCCAGTCGACAAGCCAGAGAACCCTATATTTTCAGGGTTTTTTGAACAAGCTTTTTCATATATCCCATTGCTCAAGAGGTTTGCGAACATTCCTCATGCGCGAGGCCGCAGAACCGTGACCACACTTCATCAATCCATTGCAGGGCTGTCTGCTCATGCATGAGTGGTTCCGTCCAGCTGAACGCCATCCGCAGCACACCTTTGTGCATCAGCATCGGGACCAGGATTGGAAATCCGCCGAAATGAATCGCAGCCGTCATATCAATGCGGTCTGTCACCAGCGGGGGATGATCTCCATCGAACGGAAGCTTGCCTACATTGCTGGGACAAAATCCGTGCCGATAGGCCCCTTCGAAATCACACCATGGATCCGCTGCGGCAACTACATCATCAGGCTGAAAATCCCAGGGCGGCGCTGCTTCGGGTGCCAGTTGGGGCTCAAGCTTGTCTCTGAATTGCCTGGCGAGCATCCAGGGATCATCACTTTCCTTCACCCCGCCCATGAATACGCGCACGCCATAGGCGCACATCTGCAAATCATGCGGATCAGGTGGGGCGGCAAAGAGACGCCGCATGTCAACCGGAATCATCGTATCGGTGTCAACAACCCCTCCGGCATGACGCGCATGCGTCAGAGAGATGGCCGCGACAAGTGCGCCAAGGACAGTTGTGCCATTGTCATGGCAAGTCTTGTGCATGAGTTCTGCCTGGATGGGGTCCAGGTTCCGAAACACCACACGTGACCGCCTTCGCGCAATGTCGGCATCCTCTTCCAAGGGCCATGGTGTGATGGGTGGCGCTTCTTCGGCCTTTTGCATCTCAGCATGCCAACGACGCCGGCTGACACGCACTCCCACGCGTTGTTCTGCGGGCGGAGATACGGGGATGACTTCGGATGGCTGCGTTTCGCCTCGCAACACCATCCCAGCTAACTGAAGAAACTGATTGAGCATGCCGGCCATGGAACGACCATCTGCAATCGCATGGTGGACCTTTAGAAAGACACGCCAACGGTCTCCGTTTTGAGTCGGCGCAAATCGCGGCTCCCAGAGTCGCCTGCGGTCAGGCAATTCCTCGTGCAGGAGTTGTTCCCAGATGGCTGTGATCTCAGTTTCTGAATCAGCGTGCTGAGTCAGGCAGGGGATGTCTTCAAATCGCACATCATGAATGAGTTGGGCAACCGGATGATCATCGTTTAATCGGCACTGCAGGATGATCTGTCGATCATAGAGCCACCGAGCGGCTTCCTTGAAACTTGCTTCGCACAAGGGGCCACGCCCCTCGCCCAGAATGACCATTGTGCTGGCGCCTAGGAGACGTCGTGCGTTGAGCGCCGTTGCCGCCTCCCAGAATCCCAGAGGGCGTATGAGATCGTTTGAGCTATCCATGACTGGCCCTTTCTCGCCTCTCAGGCTCAGAAGGTTAGAGAATCCGCATGATCGATTCAGACCATCCTGATCTCATCGATGGGTTTTCGATAGAAAAGTGGCCTCGCCCCCGATATGGAGGCATGATGGAACATGCCTCCAGGTCTACCGTTCATCGTGATTGGCTTAATCCTGCTGACACTCGGGCTGATTGCCTCTGTTCTCGAATCAGCAGGGAGCGACTGAACCGGTCTGCGCCCAAGGCAACATCGCTGAATCTCTCTGCTGCCCATCTACCTGCAATAACGTGACGGCCCTGTCATGCATGATTCATGCATGTCCGCCATCTGTCATGGCGCGTAGAACATCTCTCGCGCTGGACGAACGACACAACGGTTTCTGATCAACCTTCGCAG
>JAKVBW010000193.1 GCA_022446945.1 Phycisphaerales bacterium
TCATCGTATACAGTCGAATGCTTCTCCCAGGCGGGCATGTCCTGCAGCATCGGGACACCGTCATCCTCAAGCCTGCGCATGCCTTCGAGGATGCAGCTGATGGATGTCGATGGAAAGAAGTCTGCAATGTCATGGGTCGCTATGAGGTGTTGGCCGAGATGCTCACGTGCATTGTGGAAGATCGTCCCTTCCGAGCCGAGTCCCATGACGCATGTCGGCATCGACTCGATCGCGGTGGGTGCGATCGCGATCTGCGTCGCTTTCTGCAGCCGTTTCAATGGCGGGTTCGGGATGTCCAGACTGCGGGTGCGTCCATTCTTCTTCGGTATTCGAACACGTCTGTAGAGAGGACCCCAGGCAGCGGCTTCATCCGGTGCCGAAGTCGATTTGCCGAAGGACTCCGGTCGGTAGGCCATTGCATGAATGTGCTTCGATTTGACCCACGGAAATCTTGATCGAGCCCAATGCATGATCCAGCCGGTAAGCATGTACTTGCTTGCATCGATGCGTGGTTTGGCGGCATGGAGCTTGGGATTGTCCTGGCCGTACACCCATTCTATGAATTGTCGTCGGCCGCCGAGGACCTGCAGAAGCAGATTGCGGTCGTCAGGGAATTTCGGAGGCTGGTTGCCGATGAAGTCAATGAAGACCACCTCTGGCCACCGGCTGCCATGAATGCGTCTCAACCGGGTGCGTTCGTCAGGGTCATCGAAGCGATCGATGTGGCTTCTGAAGCGTGTCAGCTTGTCGGAGTGATTCCTGTACTTCTTGAGCTGTGAAATGTACTTGCGCGAGGTCATCACAAATGCGACGTATTCGTGCATATCACGGGTATACACGGGCGAGGTGATCGCCCAGTAGGCTCTCTCTGGATAGCCCATTGAAAGATGATGTCGAAAGATCTCGATCAGATCTACCCAGGCCGGATGGATGCCAAGGGCCGTGCGTATATCCTCGTTGCGTGCCTTCTGATCCGGAGACGGTTTTGTAGGATCCCCTCGGGACGCACTCGAAATTATTCTCCGAACGACGGCTGTGCCGGGAACGTGCCGTGGCCTTGCTCTGCTTGGAGAGTGACCCTGCATTCGACTTGTAGATCGTGTTCGAGCCATGTTGTGAAATGCAGCGTGGGGCTCCTGCGTCAGGTGTGCAAAAGCAGTTGTTTCCGAACTCGGGCGTTTAACGCACCGAGGAGGAAACAACCCGATCGAGGATCCGCGCGCGTGCCAATAGGCGCGCGTGCGAGAGCCCACAGTGCAAATCGCAAGCCATATTCCTCAGCGTCGAAACAACGCCTTCAGGCTTGCAAATCCAATGGAAAGCCAGGTGTGGCCCCACGCTGCATCCGACCACGATAGCGAGACCGCCGCCGCTTGGTCAACAGCGGGGCGGTCGGGCAGATTTCGTGCTGGATACGGCACGATCAGAGGCGATCGGGAAGCCATATTCCACATCGAAGTGCCGTTTCTCAGCAACGGGCACCAGGCAGATCCCTGTGCGTTGCGTCATGGCTGCGAGGGCAGAAATCCCTTGAACCGTCAGATGGCGTCATGTGACTTCGTACTTGATGTGAAGGCGGACTTCATTCATCGGGAATGGGTCGCCGTTGAGAACGACAAGCGTTGTGATAACAGCAAGTTACGCATATTCGACTGCAGGGAGGCTGCACATGACCAATCGCAAACCCACATTCAAGGAACTTCAGGAGGCTGCCAAGTCCCAGATGGACCGAAATCTCATGGCCCGTGGCCGTCAGGCCAGCCAGATCGCCAAGATCGTCCGAGGTGCAGCCCGTCGGCGGCTCTACAAGGTCAAGGACAAGGCCCTTGCTCATCTGATTCGGTACGGCAGGGCCAAGGTCCGAGTGGACAGGTTCAAGTGTCCCGGACTTCTCAGTGTTCGAGTCCGAAGTCAGGGATCCCTCCATACGCATGCGGGTTGGCTCAAGCCTCATCTGGGACATGACCTTCGCGATCTTCCAGGCAGAGGAGGTTCGAAATGACGGACTTCAACATCGACAACGTACTCGGCTTCGATTC
>JAKVBW010000194.1 GCA_022446945.1 Phycisphaerales bacterium
CAGCTACAGCGAGAGTTTCATTTCGACTGGTGGCCCGACATCGCATCCTGACAATACCGCGTGTCAGAATTCAAATTGCCTCTGCGCCGGAGGATTTCGGCGCATGGTCAGTCACGGTCCCACAATCATTTCTCGAGAATGTCGAAATTGAGGCATCGCTTGAGATCATGGAAGCGGTCGAGCAGGGTCGCGCACCGGTCGTCGCAATCGTTCATCTGACGACCAGTGAAAAGGAACGAACCATCGATTCTAAAGTCGTCTCTTTCTTCGCTGTTGTTGACTCTGATGGTGTCGCAACCCCCGTCGCTGGATCAGTGGCAGGAGAATCGCATCCAACGGTTTCGCTTGAAATCACGCGAACCGAGCCCTGACAAGTCAGGAATTCCACTCCGTACAGTGCCAGGCTTTTTTCCCTCGGCGGAGAAGGATGGTCCGACCATGCAACAGGTCATCAAGGAGCACTCGCCGATCCAATGCGATGGATTTGTCGACCTTTGTTCCATTCATCGCAATACTGCCCCCCGCCAATAACTCTCTTGCCTCTCTCTTGGAAGAGGCGAGTGACGTCTCACTCAGGAGATCCACCAGCAACATGCCCTCGCCCTCGATGGAAGCACGAGGATGTGATGATGCTGGCACATCTGCAAACACCGCCTCCAGCATCGCTTCGTCAAGTGATGAGATGTCACCACTGAACAGCGCCTCAGCTGCCGCCTCCACACGCGATAACTCATCCGCCCCGTGGAGCATCTGTGTCACTTCAGCAGCGAGTCTTCGTTGAGCAAGCCGCTCATGAGGCGCCGCATCATGCTGTGTTTCGATCTCCTCTATTGTCGGCTTATCCAGAAACGTGAAGAACCGGAGATAACGCCCAACATCTGAATCTGCGGTGTTCCTCCAAAATTGATAAAACGCCCACGGGCTCGTCCGATCAGCTGTCAACCAGATTGCCCCCGATTCGGATTTGCCGAACTTGCTTCCGTCGGATTTCGTGACCAATGGCGCTGTGATTCCATAACCACGGGTCTCGGACGGATCCTCGTCCTGCATGTCGCGACGAATGAGATCAATTCCGCAAACGATATTCCCATACTGATCGGAACCTGCAATCTGAACCGTGCAGTCATGCGTTCGCCGGAGATGGAGGAAGTCATACGCCTGCAAGACCATGTAGGAAAATTCTGTGTATGAAATGCCCTGCTCCCGGTGATGCAGTCGTTCCCGCACAGAGTCCTTTTGAATCATTGCATTGACAGAAAAATGCTTCCCGATGTCACGAAGAACATCCAGATAATGAAGATCGCAAAGCCAGTCGGCATTGTTGACCAACATTGCATCATTCGGCTCGCCTGCATCGAATGTGATGACGCGCGAGAAGATCTTCTGTTGAGCCTGAATATTGGCATCCACTTGTTCACGCGTCAGAAGCGCTCGCTCTGCATCCTTTCCGGAGGGATCGCCAATCAAGCCCGTTCCCCCACCACACAACACAATCGGACGATGTCCGCAGCGTTGCCAATCGCATCTTTCACCGGCTGTGGCATGTATGGGTCAGCCCGGAGCCCCTCCTTCGTCGACTGACCCACACTTGTCAAGACACTACGGAGGGTGCGTTGTTTGCCCGCGTGTACCGCGCGG
>JAKVBW010000195.1 GCA_022446945.1 Phycisphaerales bacterium
GTTGATGTGGCGTGGCGCAACTTGGATGGGGGCCATTTGCGGCATGGGTACCGGATTTGCCGTCGCGCTTGGCTGGAAGTTGATCATGGATAATCAGATCACGATCGGAGGCGAGACGGTTGAGATCTACAATCTGCCTTTGGCATTTCTGGCTGCGTTGACCGTCAATATTCTCGTCTCCCTCGTATCATCAAGATCGACATGAGCGCATTTCTTGATCTGCAACTTGTTTCTGTCAGTGGTCCGGAGACCTTCGTCGGCTTCGATGGCGCGATCAGCGAGGAGCCTGTGGCGATCGGAAGGGGTACAGAAGCCGCTGTAAGGCTGGAAGACCCCAGTGTGTCCCGAGAGCATGCAGAACTCATGTTCAAGGATGGTGGTGTCCACATCCGCGATGTCGGCAGTCGTGGCGGCACATCGGTGAACATGATGAGATTGGAATCCGAGGAGGCGGTCCGCCTTCATGACAGGGATATTCTGCTGATCGGGCCGTGGAAATTGCTTGTCAGGATTCCCGAAGACAAACCACCACCTCCGTCGGAGACAGGAGAGACCTCGGTTGAGGTTGCTGCATCGCCTGATGCACCTGCGCAGCCTGAGACCAGAGGCGATCCTCTATACGCCACTCGGGCGAGCATCTTCATGAAACTGAAGGCCGATGGCACCCATGATCGCGAACTTGGGTGGTCGGAATTTGCCGACAAGTACTCTCGCGTTATCGCGGGCTTTGCACGGAATGCGGGACTTCCAGCGCAGGAAGCGGACGATGTTTTGCAGGATGTGCTGCTTGGATTCTTCAGGGTGTCCGATCGCTTCGAGTATGACCCAGCCAAAGGCCGTTTTCGTGGATATCTCAAACGCGTGACACTCAATGCCATTCGCGCACGCCATCGTCGCAAACGGCCAACGACAGGATTTGATGATTCGATCGATCCGCCTGTTGAGAGTGATCTCGATACGGCATGGGATCGTCAATGGACGGAACAGTTGCTGCAGCGTGCAATGGGCGAAGCCAAAATGGAGGTTGAAGAACGCACTTGGCGTGCCTTCGAGTTGTACGGCGTTCGGGGTGTGCCGGCTGACGAAGTAGCCAAGGAAACAGGGATGACAAGCGCCGCCATTCGGCATGCCAAGATGCGGTTGACCCGCCGCGTACGCGAAATTGTCGATCGCTTGCGAGATGCAGAGGGTTAGTTTGGCGCCGCATTGCGGTATGCATCGCAGTTCTTGACTTTCACATCATTCAGAAGCCGGAATTGTTGATTTCTCCAGCGGTCGGGGGGGTCGAAGTTGCGCGCACACGATCCCTGTGAACATCAGCACACATCCGATGAGTTGAATGGGCTCTAGTTCTTCGCTCAGGAAAGCCCAACCAGCAATTGCGCCGAATACAGCTTCGAATGCGAGTAAGACGGCAGCGTGGGCGGGGGGTGCGTCCTGTTGCGCAATAATCTGAATGAGGAATGCGGCGCCAACAGCAAGGATGCCGCTATACAAAAGCTCCGGCCAGATCGAGAAGATCGCCACAACGTTCGGATTTTCCCACACCATGGCAGCGATCAATGTGAGGATTCCGGCGAACGCGGTTTGAAAGATGGTTGCGCGCACGGGATCACATCTCAATGCCAGCCATCCCAGAATCAGAAATTGGACTGCCCACGCAGCGGCACCGGCAAGCAGGAGCAGATCCCCGGGGTTGAGAGAGGGTTGTCCCTCCACGCTGAGGAGGTAAAGTCCCCCAGTGGCGACGAGCACTGCCGTCCAAGTCGTCCAACGGACGAAGTATCCGATCAGCAATCCGATGATGGGAACAAACACCACATAAAGACCCGTAATGAATCCAGCAATGCCTGCTGTTGTGTGAACAAGTCCGGCTTGCTGCAATACTGCCCCCAAGGTCATGGCAAGTCCTGCTCCGACGAGGCCGAGCAGTAGATGCCCACGACTGACGGGCCGCATCCTTGGTGGCGATAGCCTCTTGGCAAGAGGAATCAAGGGCAGCATCGAGATCGTTCCG
>JAKVBW010000196.1 GCA_022446945.1 Phycisphaerales bacterium
CGAAGTTCTTAGGGCTGGAATACGCGAATGTTCACCGAGCCACCCATGCCTTAGCACGTTCGGCAACTGAGCGTTTTGAAGGGGCCTATGCAACGTGTGCGCACTTCATCAAAGGCGAGTTGGACAATGGGTGTGTCGTCTTTACGCAGAATACAACCCACGCGTGCGACCTCGTTGCTCATGTCATCGCGCACCTGCCTGGCAAGGTTTTGGTGACCGATCTTGAGCATCATTCCAATGATCTACCGCATCGCAACCGAAACGAGATTGTGCGGGTTGGTCTTGATGATCAGATGCGATTGGATCTGGGACAACTGGAAGCAACTCTGAAGCGTGAGCAAATCAAGCTCGTGGCCATATGTGGTGCGGCGAATGTCACTGGTTGGATGCCTCCAATTCATGACATTGCTCGAATGGCGCATGCGCATGGCGCTTTGATTTGTGTCGATGCTGCCCAGTTGATGGCTCATGCGCCGGTCGATGTGAAGCCGTTTGGTGACCCTGAGCACATTGACTTTCTGACTGCCGCAGGGCACAAGATGTACGCTCCGTTTGGGATCGGGTTTCTTTATGGGCCGCGGAGTTTGCTGGACGAAGCACCGCCCTATCTTCCTGGTGGTGGAACAGCAACAACAGTTGGGCCAGATAGCGCGGAGTGGTTGCCCTCGCCCGATCGCCATCATGGTGGAACCCCGAATGTTGCAGGGGTCATTGGTCTTGCTCGCGTGATTGAGTTCCTCGCGGCGGTTGGGATGGACCGGATTCGTGAACATGAGCTGCGGTTGTTGCGGCATGCATGGGAAGGATTTGCAGCGATTGACGGGGTTACGATTTACGGCCCTGATGCTCCAGAGGAGCGGGTTGGCATCTTGCCATTCAATATCGAAGGTGTGAGTGACTTGTTGTGTTCTGCGGTGTTGGGCGCAGAGGCGGGCATCGCTGTGCGAAATGGACGATTCTGTGCGCATGTCCATGCCGATCGACTTTTGTCAGGGCAAGGTGGTGCGACTCCTGAATCTGATGTTCGGGTTGGCGCGGTTCGTGCGTCTTTTGGACTCTACAACAACGAGCAGGAAGTCGATCGGCTTCTCCACGCTGCGCGCATGATTCGCGAGCATAAGTGGGCAGGCCACTACGAAGTGAAGGGTGGGGATGTGACCAGTGCGAGCGCAGGTCGTTGCGCTGACGCCTGGATGGAAACGACTGACCCGTGAGCTATTGCTCGAGTTTCTGAATAAACAGATTGGTGAACTCGATCGCAGAGTGATGGCTTTGGAGCGCGATCGGTCCGACTTCATGAGCGCCAGGGAGGGGGACATCTTCGATGACCGTTTGTCCGTTCAGATTGACGGTCAGCCGATTGCCGCGCATGGTGATGATGAATCGATTCCATTTGCCGACAGGCGCATCTGCACGAACACGGGGCGTCACGCCAGCACGCACTTCAGCGGGTTGTGCTGCGTCTGTTCGATAGCCGTAGACTTCGCCAGAGCCAACCGGCCATTCCCAAATATTCACTTGGCTTTTGCTTGAGCCACGCAGGTAGATCCCACTATCGCGTTCCTCAACCTCGACCGTTTTACCGGTTTCGGCACCGTCTGGTCCGATGATGGGGCGTTCTCGCTTGCCTTGGGAGGGGCCAACCCATCGCCAATCTGCCATCAGGATGAAATCACCGAAGGCATCGCGTGTCCACAGATTGCCAGCGCTGCCGTCGTGCACGATCTTGCCGCCAGAAACTTTCCAGGCTCCTTCTGGTCCACCGTCTTGTTTCCATCCATCGAGATCGAGCCCATTGAAGAGCGTCGTGAAGCCAGTGGCATCATTGGCCACTTCTGCGAGGGGGGAGTTACTCGCGGGCAGTTCTTTGATGCGGATGTTGCGAAAGTCAGCAGGGGATCCTTCTGCTTCCAGGCAGATGAACCCTTTTCGTGGGTTGATGTCATAGCCACCGGAGACTTCGACGCCATTGACTTCAAGTTTGATGACGCCATCAACGCAG
>JAKVBW010000197.1 GCA_022446945.1 Phycisphaerales bacterium
ACCAGGACATCCGCTGTCATCGCACATGATGATTTCAACGGAGAACATATCAACGGCAGCCTCAATGACGGACCCTTCGTCTTCAAAGTCGCAGGCAGTGAAACGCATGATGCACTCTTCGGATGGTGTGGCATAGGCAGATACTTGGAATGTGACGAGGAACCATCCGCCGCTAGAACGAACATCTAGCGGTCCGACTGTCTCGACGTTCCGCCACGTTGCGCCACCATCAGTTGAGATGTCGACTTCAAGTATGTCGTTGCTGGGATCAGCACCAATGCCGCCGCCGGTGTTGTCGTACCAAAGCGCGTAGGTGACGATCGCATCGTTGCCATTCTCATTCACCGCAGAGAACACGGAGGTCGTCAGAACACTGCAGCCGTCATCGACATCAGTGTTTGAATCGCAGGTACCGAGCCCAGTCATGTAGCACTGTCCTGAGCCATCGAAGTCAGTGCCAGGGGCGCCACGAGTTGTCGTGCCACAGGGGGTTCCAATTGCCCACTCGCCGAACGTCGTGCCAGAGACCCCGCTCGATGACCAACCTGGGTTGGTTTCGAAGTCCCAGGTAACGATTGTCTCGAAGGCATCACCAACTGGTGCATCGAAGAGGACGCCTGGTGCATTGATTGGGAGGGTCTCCTCCTCCCCTTCGGTTGTTTCTGCTGAGATGAAGAACTGAAAGTTCTCACCACAGGATGTTGCGGGCAGGGAGGCTGAGAAGAGGTCGCCGCCGAGTGGGGTCAGGTCTGCCGCGACAAAGGAACCTGTATTCCCAGTGCGGTAGTTGAGCCTTCCAGTGCCAGGCGCATAGGTGGCTGTGATGTCACTGATGCGGACATTGAAATCTCGTCCTGCAGGCGACACCAGTCGTGGTGCACCATTCGGAATTGCGATGTTAATAAGCGCAAGTTCCGGGCCAGCCATATTGTGCTGGGTAAACGCATCTTGAATCACGTCATAGTTTGGTGTGCCGTTGTAGATGTTGCTGTCGTCATCGTCGATCGTCATAAAGTCAATCGTGATGTCTGGCGTGATTTGGGTGCCGGTGTGGAGGCAAATTGAGTTCACCCAAAGTCGACTGGCAGTATCAATCGCTGCATCCGATTCGACCCCACCGAGGTTGGTGATTAAATCCCAAACACAACCAGACAGGAGCTGTCCGCAGTCGTGGATCCCGCCAGAGCAGGGGTATTGGTAGTCATTGTCAGCATTGCGAAGGCCATCGCCACAATCGCCGAGGAAGCCATTTGCGAGGATTGATTCCCGTGTGAGCAAGATGCCATTGCAGTCAGAGCCACCTTCTCCATATTGCCCTTGGCCAGAGCCGCAGACACTGATCATGTGGTGTCCATATTCGTGTGCAACAACATCGGAGAATGCTGTGTTCGAGCATCCTCCGCCAGCGGTGTAAAAGTTGATCGAAGCTCCGTCGTAGAAGGCGTTGCAGTTACTGCCTAAGTTGATGTTAACTTGGAAGAATTCTTGATCGGCGATCTCAGGAATGTCAGGAAAGTAGCTCAGGGCCCAATCGCGCGTACGATTTGCCCAGATGTAGGCATTCACTTCTGCCCGGTCATATTCATTTTGATTCAATGCATTGTGTTCGAACGTATACGGTTGGCCCGACGTCAATTCAGCAGTGATGGAACTGACGCCTCCGTCGAAATCGTCATTGATCGTAAAGAAGCGTCCGGATACCTCAGAGGTCACTTCTTGATCCCCTGACCCTGGAATCATGATCTGACCATTGGCGTCTGTGTAATAGGTCATGCCGTCAACGATGACACGGGCATAAGGCATTGGCTCGGGGATTTCGAAAGCACACTCGTCAGAACCGTCACCTTGCGTTGTATGTCCTCGGACTTCAACATCGAAATCAAAATCGAGAAAGTAACTGTCGCAATTCAACCACAAGTCCCATTATTCAGCCAAGCTTGTTTGCACGTTGCATGTTTCCCAGCACCACCGAGAAGCACGGGAAGCA
>JAKVBW010000198.1 GCA_022446945.1 Phycisphaerales bacterium
GGACGATTGAGAGAAACCGCAGGTCTACTTGCAGAGCTCGATGGTGTCGATGAGATGCTGACTGGAGGGGACCGCAAGAATGCGGGACTCGATCATGAGCGTGCCGGTGACATTGTTCTAGTCGCCAAGGATGGATGCTGGTTCTGCCATGACTGGTGGACGGATGACGACAAGGCGCCCGACTACCAGCGAACTGTCGATATTCATCGCAAACCTGGGTATGACCCACGAGAACTTTTCATCGATCCGGAGTTGAGTTGGCCGAAGGTGACGATCGGCATGAAACTTCTCCAAAATCGGCTTGGCTTCAAATCACTGATGAATGTCATCCCGATCGACACTTCACTTGTAAAGGGAAGTCACGGCCGGTGTGATCCATCCTTGGACCCTCTGCTGTGGTGCAGCGAAGACATGGAACTGGCTGATCGTCTTCCGATGCAAGATGTGCATCGGCTGATGGAAACGTTGGTTTTTGATAGCTGATTCAGCGCCAAAGAAGCATCATGATAGACAGATCGCGTCGATCGACCTTGCCATCACCATCGAGATCTCCCCGACGTCTGGCCTGAAGAACCGGGTCAGGCGCCGCACACTGCGTGCCGTCACCCTTGTAGATCCCGGCAGCTGCCAGACAGTCTCTTTCTTCTGCAACGACACAGATCTGCTCGCCCAAGTCACAAGCACCACGCCGCAAATCGCGCCGCGTCAGACTTGTCCCCCCCACGACCGTGTCACCTGGATCGTTGAACCGACATGCAGAAGCTGAGAGTGTGGCACGCCATCCGCTGTAAATCGCGCCACCACTTGTCACAGCGCGATTGCGCTCGAACACAGTGTCGAGAACTTCTCCTGCTGCATCCAGTGTGCAAATGCCCCCTCCGTTGTAAGCCGCTCGATTCAGTTCAAAGCGAGATGATCGCACTGTCGGATCACTTCCGCGCGCCGCATAGAGTCCACCGCCGGAATAACGAGCGGTGTTTTTCTCAAACAGGCAGCGATCGAATACTGGCTTGCTGCCTACACACAACACACCGCCACCCTTCTCGGCGCTGTTGCCCTTGAATACGCATTTCTCGAACCTGACATCTGCCCCTGTGCCGCAGTACACACCGCCACCATTCCCAGTTGCGGAATTGTTCACGATGATGCAATCACGTAGCGTTGGCGAAGCGCCCAATGCGAGCATCCCGCCTCCCAATGAGAGGTTCTTGCCATGCAATCCAGCATGGCCGGTGCCGCCAGTCAGAGTCAGTCCCTGAATGACCGTGCCTGGACCTTCGTTGGTGACACACCGCACGACGCTGTCGCCCTTGCCAGTCCCATCTATGATCGTCTTCGTCGCTCCCTCTTTGCCCAGCAAAAGAACCGATTTGCCACGAAGATCAATAACCTCACGCCACGTACCCGGTCCCACCTCGATGGTGTCGCCGGGGTCTGCAACGTCGATGGCATGCTGGATCTTCAAGGAGTCCTCTGGCACGCGAACGACAGCCGCATGAGCAGTAGTGACCGATACAAGAGCCACGATCAACAATGAGATGGTTAGACAAAAACGCACAGAGACTGTCTCCGAGCCCTCTCCCGCAAATGCGGAAGAACATCGATCAATGATGCCCCACAACCTGTGTTGAGTCGTCACCAATCCCGACGAATGGCGAACAGTGGTCATGCCGGCGCGGGTCATGCGGTCTGAACCGATCGCACTGGCTGACGCGGAAGTGTCCCAGATCTACCCCCCCGTAGCAAGGAATACACACATTATTGCCTAAAATCACGTCCTCAAACGCCTGAATGTCTCTTGAGATGGGTTCCGCCGATATTAAGCCGGTCGTTACCCTACGCATCAGCCCCACTCCTGAAGAACCGCGAGTGTGCTTTCTGGCGTGTGGGCGACGGAGTTTCCCGCGTGAACGCAACCAGAGATCAGCACCGGGCAGATCAAATCTTTACTGTAGCGTTGGACCGACCGCCGGC
>JAKVBW010000199.1 GCA_022446945.1 Phycisphaerales bacterium
CACGCATCAACCCCACAGCGTCGGCCGACGATTGACCCGATTCGGGTCCTCCGTCAGCATGTGGTGGGTCTCCTTGCATCACTCATTGTTGGCGGCGTGGTCGGTGTCGTGGCTTTCTTTGGGTTCAACCGCTTCTATCCGCTGTACACATCCGAAATTCTGTTCGAAGTACGACCAGGTCTTGCCGAGTCGACTGAAATCGGCACTTCACAAGCTTTGGAGGATGATGAAGTAGAGCGCATCGCTCGTACGCAAACTGAGTTGCTGATGCAGCGTGATGTGCTCATGAGAGCAGTTCAAAATCCGCAAGTTCGTGAAACGAGCTGGATGCAGACTTGGTTCATGGACACCCAGACTGGCCAACCTCTTTACGCTCAGGCAGTCGACGATCTCGAAGAATATCTGAAGACACCGTTTCTTCGAGGCACAAATCTGTTTGTGATTCGCTGGTCCTGGCATGATCCGCAGGATGTCCCCAAGGTTCTGAATGCAATTGCGCAGGCATATACCCGCAAGATCAAGCAGTTGGATGATCAGCAGTTCAGTGCCAATGAGCAGTTGTTCGACGATGTGTTGCAGAGACTCAGCAGCGCTCTGGTTGATTTGGGTGATGAAATGCAATCGTTCATCATTTCCGAGGGAATCACGACGCTTGAAGATCCGCGTTACTCACAGACTGCCATTGAAGTCGAAACGTTGTCCACCAACCTGACAGAACAGCAGGAGGAGTTGACATCAGCAACCACGCGTTACGAGCAAGTGGCGCTGAAACTTGAGGGATCGCTTCAGCCAACGCATGAGGACATTCAGTTGGCAGCTCAGGATCCCACTCTGATTCAGCAAAATACGCGTCTTGAGATTCTCAGGGGGGAAGAACGGGCCTTGCGAGAGCAGTACAACGAGAATACGCCTCAAGTCAGATCAATCGAAAGACAGGTGAGGGGTGTTGCAGAGCAGATCCGAATGAAGGAGGAGGAAATTCTCCATCGCAATCTCAATGCACAATTGAAATTGCTCTCATCTGATCGCGAGCGTCTTCAGAGGGTGATCGATGCGACTGAAACGGAACTTGAGACAAAGGACGCATTGCTCCGTGATCTTGCTGCAGATACCAGTCGATATAAATCACTCACGGATCAGCAGGATAATCTTGAACGGCAGCGAGATGATGCACAGCAGCTACTGAGCGCCATTCGACTCATGAAGTTGCGAACGGACGCGAGCCGTGTTCGCCAAGTTGGCCCAGCTGATCTGCCGCGAGATCCAAGTTTCCCGGAAATCGAGTACATCATTCCGGGCGGCGTCTTGCTGTGCTTCGGCTTGTATCTGGGTTGGGTATTCCTTCGAGAATTGACTGAACAACGCGTTCGTTCCCTTGCGGACTTGAGCGTGATTCCCGGCGTGACTGTGCTGGGTGCAGTTGCCGATATTGAAGATGATCCGATCGAACCCGATGATGCGGAACTCATTTTGCGATCTGAGCCAGCCAGTGTGACGGCAGAATCGGTTCGTCAGGTCGCATCGACTCTTATGCGCGCGATGGGCAGACAGGGACATACCACGTTGATGGTTGCTGGCGGAATGCCTGGTGCGGGATCTACAACGATCGTGGGCAATGTTGCAACGGCCTTTCTTTCGCAAGGCCATCGTGTTTGTGTAGTCGATGCGAATTTCAGACGGCCTCGCCTAGCCCAGACCTTTGGAATCGCAGATGACAGCTCGGGATTAGGCGAGTTGTTGCTCGATGCGACAGCTGTTGACGCGTCTGTCCATGAATCGGAGAGCGGCGTTTCAGTCGTGCCGGCAGGTGCGGTGACTACACGCCTGACAAGTCGACTGGGCGATGAGAGATTTGGCGCGGCCATGGCAGCCTTGCGATCCAAGTTCGATTATGTATTCATCGATGTGGCACCAGCTGTCGCTGCAACTGATGCCATGAATGTTGCTGGCCGGGTCG
>JAKVBW010000002.1:0-2748 GCA_022446945.1 Phycisphaerales bacterium
TGAGCGAGTCGAGTACATCACTGATCGTGGCGCCTCGATACGCCAATCGAATGGTCGATGACTCACCCGAGGAATCCGCCGCTGCAAAGCGACCCATTCCAGCCAACACAACGCACGCGATCGACGCCCAGACGGCGCATCCATTCAGCCTCACCATGCCTGTCCTCCTGACCGGCGTTGGGTGTGTGACGATCGGTCACAAACTGCCTACGGCCAGTCTACTCCGAGACGGGCTGGCGGTCACGGAAGGTGCCCCCGGGAGCGACAGCCCAGACTTCACCGTGGCGGCGGAAGACCGCCAAGTCGAAGCCATCAGCGTCCCGCCGATTCCCCAGATATTCGCAATCCTCGAGAACATCTCCGGGGTGTAATCGGGTCACGCCGCCTCTCCCCGCTTGCAGGAGCACTTCATCTTTCCCCTCGATCCGCCCGACAAATGTCGCCCGCCACCTTTCCCAGCCTGGAGGAGGTGGTGGCGATGGTTTACTCCCGGGCCGGATAGTGGGCTCGGACGCAGGTAAAAGAAATGGACTCTTCACCGCCAGGCGTCCAGCAGTGTCAACTTCCGGCAATGGCATGGGGCCGGAAGGATCACGGTCAGGAATGTAGAGCGATCGAACTTTGATGACTGCTGCAACATCATCCATGTTCCCCTTCCCCACGAGACTGATGCTCTCAGTTTGGTTCAACCAAGGCTGTATTGATAAGCCCACGAGCAAATCACTGATCTGTCGCCAAGTCCCGCGTGCGCGGACAGTCGCAGGCATCTCGACGAAATCTGGCTCGTCCCGTAACGCGCGCGAAGCCGAACCCTTGAAATCACGACGACCAGGAGATTGAACTACGCGAGGCGCGTCAGTATCAACAGATAGACCCGGTTCGAGGCCGCAACTGATTGCAAGTTCCGAAAGCACATCCCGAAGTGCATGGTCAACTGTCTCCCGTGAGCCGCCGAAAGTGCGGCTGGCATAGGCATTCAATTCCGCCTGCACGCGATGATCCAAATCCAAATCCGCTCGCCGTCGATCGACAGACTGTTGGACTTGTGCAATTCGATCCGACAGGACTCGATGGGGTGTTGTAATCCACGAAGAAACTGCACCCCAGACACAAGCGCCAAAGATGACGATCGTGATGATGACAATGATCTGGTTGCGCCGTGTAAGCATCACTCCGAAACTGCCTCCGGTTGATTCCCGACCGTGTCGTCCTCAGCCAAGATCAACTCAATGGTCAAACCAAAGGGAAGTCGCTGACCATCTTCCGTATCCGCTCCGCTTGTTCCGACGCTCCACTGACTGTCCTGAACCCATGTCTGACGAAATGACTCGCCGAGTTCCCTGCTTGCAGCCTCCACCTTGAGAACCAGTGATGTCGAGGCATCGACTGTCCATTCTGAACTTGATGCATTGCGAGGTGCGTCAACACCTCCATAGTTCAAACTGCCCGACACTTCATCGAGCACCACTGAGCCGACTGGCTCCAACCGGTCAATCAAGACTGAAATTGAGCCCACCCAGTCGGGGTGGACCCCTGTCCAGAGATCCAGATGTGTGAGCCTGTAACGATCGCGATGGTGGCGTAGCCAAGCCGGTTCAAGCCTTGCACGCTGCGTTTCAAGTTCTGCCAGTTTGCTTCGTAATCCAGCCGTCCTGACATTGCCAATGGTCCAGATCGCTCCAAAAAGAATGATCAAGACTGCGATCACCCCAAGCGCCATCTGGCGCCTGCGTGCAGCCAGATCTGGGGGTTGACGAGGATTCAAGAAGTCGATCAGGGCGTCTCCTGATCGCGCTCCCATGATCAAGCCAAGCAAGGGCCAGCACAAGTCGGGGTGCTGTTCGGAATCCGCTATCCCAGATCTGCTGGTGACATGCTCGATTTTGACAGAAGACAGTTCCGCCATCAAAGTCATGACTGCATCTGCGACTTCAGAAGAGCCAAACACCATGATGCGGTCAACATCGGGCCCTTCGGCTTCAACCTGCCAACTCAGCCAAGTACGTCGCACTTCCCGAACAACGGACTCGATTCGATCATCGGACTCCGATGAAATGGAGGCCGATCGCGTCACCGTCACATCCCTCCCAGCAAGGAGGGTGATTTCCAAATCGTCACCACTTGCGTCGATACATACCGTTGTCGCGCCATGGATATCTCCAGCTAGATTTCTGACACCGAGCAATCGCAGCGACATTGCAGCAATGGGCCGCCCTGTCGACACCATGCGTTCACGACCACGTTTCAGTGACGAAACAGGCAGCGCAGCTGCCAGAAGATTGGTTGATTCATTCGTGTCATGATCAACAAGAAAGTCAATCACTGGTAGATCTTCTCCAAAATGAAGATCGTCACGCAGCGCCAGATCTACCATCTCAGGCAATTCATCCGCACGAGGTGTTGTGAGATGTAATCTCTTGACAACAACTTCATCCCTTGGAACTGCCAGAATGCAAGCGTTCCGTGGAACACCATGCCGGTCAAAGACTGTCTTCATCCATGCCGCAACCTCAGCTTTAGGAAGGTCCGGTCGCGGCTCACAGAACGATGCGACGACTCGCAAAGCATCGGCTTGTTGATCAACAACGACTCCTCGCAGATGTCGCGGACCCAGCTCGATCGCCATGCGGGGGCGCTTCTTCATAGGAATGATGCTACCGAAACAGTCGCTGTGATCACGGAAGCCATCGCCCAAGCCTCTCTTCGACGGGAACCTCTGTCGCTGGCGGATCGGATGATCCATCAGCC
>JAKVBW010000002.1:2758-48139 GCA_022446945.1 Phycisphaerales bacterium
GGCAGGTTCACGAATCTCCTGTTCATCAGGCATCGACTCTTCCTCGACACTATCTGCTGTCTCAGGCCAAGCGACTGCTGCGTCACGCATCGTGATGTCTCGCCAAGATGCAATTCGTGGACGTGGACCAGCGACATCAATCACTACCTCTGCTGCCATCCTTCCACGCAAAGTCGCTTCTGGATCATCTGCTGGTACTTCACCACATGCGATGGTCGCACGCCACGTCCATGCACCTACGGTCACATGATTCATGACCACTGGCGCAACTTCTGGTGGAAGCAGTCCCTCTGTGAATGGCCAGACCGGTGTTGCGCGAAGTTCATCGCCGATATCCACACGCTTCATCACAATGGCGTCCGCTTGCTCCTGAGTGATGCCTGGCACAGCGGCGAGCACTTCGGCTGAAGCAGTATTCAGATCGACACGGCCCCGCCTCATTGCGCCATCATCAGTTGTAAATGCATCAAATGCTTCGACCCAGTCTTCTGCTGGTACGGAGTATGCCAATAACAATGTGGCGAGATCACCATCCGTTCGGATCGGATCTTCTTCAGAGATCTCCTTGAGAATCTCTACAACCTCGGCGCCGAACCGATCCAAGATGCGGGCAGCAAGTTCCTCGCTCCAAGGTGTTGCAAGATTGATTCGTGCATCACCACTGGATTGCATGTTGGGTTCATGGGCAAAGACGGTGAGATGTTTAGATCCGCCGTTATTCGCTGTCCATTCGATGACTGGACTACTGAGAGATGGAATCAAATCACGAACATCTTCTATGCGCCCCTGAGAACGCAAAAGGATGGCTTCAGGAGCAAGTACCTCCAGCGATTCGTCCGAAGCAATGTTCAGATCCAAACGACCAGCTTCAGCGCTTAACACACCCATTTCCGGTAACGCAACAAAACGGCAAACGGTCGCCATGGGACCGGACTCCCACAATGTGATTTGCGGCTCGATCTCCGGTTGCTCACCTCCCCTCAGAACACCACGTTGATCGAAGATTTGTGATGCGAGCACAAGCACAGCCGAACGCATGGCTGCCCTCCGCTGTACATCCTCGAGCCCACCATTGATGCCTGCCGCTTCAACATGCGCCCTCCCGATGAGTGCGACCGTTGTCCAAAGGGCTGCAGCTGCAACCACCGTCACTGAGGCAAGAACAATTCCCCGCTGTTGTCTCACTCTTCAGCCCTCCAGACGCCACTTGGAGACAAGACAGCACGCCGATCTGGCGGATGTCCAGAATCCGAATGATCACGCAAGGAAGGATCCATCCAAGCTTCAACTAGAACTGCACGAGGAAGCGCCTCCTGCTCAAGAGAGTCGTAGGAGTCGAGCCAATTCGTGCCATTGTGGTATCGAATTCTCAGATCACCCAGGCTCAGGGGAATGCCTGCGTCCAACTTCAGAGTCCGTTCTGATTCGTCGAATTGCACATGAAACGGCCGCATCGCAGCCAACCCACTCGAAATAGATGTATCAGGTCGGTCCTGAGCCACAAATGATCGAATCTCAGTATTGCTCCCGACAAATCCGGAAGATCCCTGGACTGTCACCGACGCCGTATCCAATACGACGGTCAACCTGTCGATGACTGCATCGATTCCAGCCTGTCTTGTAGCGCGATTTGTCAGACGTTCTTGTGACCGACCCACGGACCAAGTGAATTGACCCAATGCTGACAAAAGTGCAATGAGTATGGCCAGCGCCAACATGACCTCCAGAAGACTGAATCCTCGCTTCATGGAAGTCCCTCCAGAAGCTCGTCCTGATTCATTTCTTCCGATCGATACGAACGTAGTCTCACGAGATGATGCAATGTCGCATCTACACCAACATCTCCTTCTTCGACTTGCTCTGAGACCATGACAGTCAAACGGATGATTTCAGGCCAAATGGTCCGTTCTGTCTCCACTGTCAAAGTGAGCGGACGCGAGGAACCGTCATCCAAAGCTGTGTCGTCTACCTCCGGAAGAGATCCGGAGCGTAAGGCCCCAATGCCGATCATCCCTGTATCAAGCATTGCAACGATGGATGAGGCGGTGTCCATGCAACGTCGTCTGCGATCCGCTCTCTCCAATCCCTCTGATGCGTCGTCGAGAGCTTGAAGCGTGAATGCGGAAACACCGACAACGATCGCCAGGCCGACCAGTGCCTCCAACAAAATGGCACCGCATCGGTTTTTCATTGCGATTCAATCCTGACAATACCGCTCGTAGGATCGATTTCGAGTGTGACTTGACCGCCATCCTCGTGCACAATTGTCAAAGGCCCCGTCACCGCATAGGAGCCATCAGGAAGTGCTACCGCGATGAGTTGCGGTTCTGTCAGCTGTTCACCTTCAGGATCCAAAACCTCCTTCAGCGAAACTGCAAGCACAGGGTCACCCTGACTCCCCTCGTCGACAGGCCAAGGACGCGCGACCATCCCATCGTCCTCCAATGTGATCGCAAGAGGCGTTGCTGCGCGCCTTGCAATCACACCGGTCTCGATCACCGCCGCGCGAAGCCGTTCAACATCGGCGTCAAAGGATGCTCGCTGCATGAGAACACTCGTCGTCGGAAGAACAAGTGCGCCGATCGCGAGCAGAATGGCCAATGCCACGATCAGTTCAAACAGTGTCAGTCCAGTTCGAGATGCGCGGTGGGCAGACCACAGCACTGAGTCAGGATCCCAGGGGTTCGCTCGCGCCCGTGAAACCCTCTTCCTGTTCGAACTCACCATCCTCAGTCTTGCGACGATCGTGATTGGTGATGTCATCCTCGGTCCCTTCTTCTCCATCTGGGCCGTAGGACACGAGATCGTAGAACGATTCGCCGATCAAATCGCCAGGATAGACATAGTCGAATTCTCGACCCCAACGATCCGATTTCACTGGTTGCTCCAGATAGGGGCCACGCCACTTGGTTGCTTCTTCTTCATCCTCAAGGGCGTCACGATTCCAGAGAACTTCCAGCCCCTCGTCCTCGCTTGGATAACGCTTGAAATCCAAACGAAAGCCCTTCATCGCAGAATCGATCTGATCGAATTGAGCTTTCTGGACATCGACTTCCGCCTGATCACCATAGCTCAGAAAATTCACTGCCACGATAGAACCCAACGCCAGAAGGATGGCGATGACAATGAGCAGTTCGATCAGAGTAAAGCCGGTTCGTGCCATACGAGTCATGAGAAGTCCTCCGGGTTCATCCTACCAGTAGCGAGGCCTAGGCTCAGCCCACGGCCGAACCCATCTTCATCATCGGCAGAACCAAGGCAATAAATATGAAGACGACCATGGCCGCGATGATCAACAGCAGAATCGGCTCCATCAACCGCATCAGCAGATCCAGTCTGCGAGAGAGTCTCCTTTCAGAACCATCTGCAATTTGAAGCATGACCCGGGGCAGCGCGTTGGCAGCCTCTGCAACCTCGATCATTTCGACAACATCAGCCGTGAGAACCCCGGATTCTGCGAGTGGCGTCGCCAGAGATTCCCCTTCTCGAACCGCACTGGCTGCCCCCGCAACTGCCTCCTCCAATTGCGGTTGACCGCATGATGATTTGGCGATCTCGAGTGCCGGCAACAGCCCGATTCCGCTCTCCAACAACGAACTCATCATGCGACCGAATCTTGCCATTGATAAATCGACGATCAGCGGCGCCAACACAGGCACGCGCAGTGATAATGCGCCGAGCGCAAGCTGTACTGCGGGGCGACGCCTCAATACTGCAGCACTAACGACACTGCAGATCACGACCCCGAGAATGAGTGGCCACCAGCCGATCAAGAGATTTGATGCCGCGAGAAGAATCTCAGTCGCCGCGGGCACCTCGATCCTTTCCATGTACGGCTCAAACTTGGGAACAAAGGCAACCAATGCATAGACGACTGCGCCGATCCCTGTAAGAACCAGAATTGCAGGATAGATGAGATTGCCGACCACTCGGCTGCGAAGCGTGGCTTGTTGTTCAAGTAGTGCTGACAATTCCGAGAGTACTTCTGAAAGAAATCCGCCCTGCTCCCCGGCACGCACCATCGCCACATGGATTGGACCAAAGGCTTCTGGCCTTGCTTCCATGGCATCAGCCAGATGCATGCCGTCCGCAACATCATCTGCAACATCTCCAAGTATGCGCGATAAAGCCGGATTCGCCTTTCCTTTTGCCAGCAAACGAAGTGATCGAAGCAACGGCACTCCAGCTGCGAGCAGATCAGACAATCCACGAAACACATTGGCGCGATGAGCAGTTCCAATGCGCCTGCCCAGCAAAGTTTGTCGAACCTCCCCGAGACGAACTGCGGCCAGGCCACGTCCTCGCAGGTGAGACAGCACGGCCTCGCGAGATGCCGCCTGCAGACGACCCCTGACGAGTTCGCCATCCGCGCTTCGAGCTTCGTAGGTCCAAGTCGGCATGGGAACAACCTAACGAGAGTTTCCTTCGACCCTACTCCTCTTCACCCTTGAGTTTCGCCAAGACGCTGAAATCCTCAAGGGTGGTCATGTCACCAACAGCATCACGTCCCGCTGCGACATCACGCAGCAACCGTCTCATGATCTTTCCTGATCGAGTCTTCGGCAGTGCGTCCGTAAATCGAATCATGTCCGGCTTTGCGATGGCGCCAATCTCATCGGCAACATGCTTTCTCAATGAATCTCTGAGCGCATCGTCCGGTTTCCAATCCGGCCCGAGCGTACAAAATGCCGCAATCCCGGTTCCTTTGATGTCGTGAGGCATTCCGACAACAGCTGCCTCGACGACCGCATCGTGGCTCACCAACGCAGACTCAACTTCCATTGTTCCAAGGCGATGTCCTGACACATTGATGACATCATCCATGCGCCCCATGATCCAGAAGTAGCCTCGCTCATCTCTCCGTGCACTGTCGCCCGCAAAGTACATCCCCTCTACACGCGAAAAATACGTGTCGATAAACCGCTGACGGTCTCCATGAATACCGCGCAGCATGGATGGCCATGGTTTCCGTATGACGAGAAGCCCACCTGTATTCGCGGGTTGTTCAGAACCGTCCTCATTGACCACCGCAGCATCGATCCCCAGGAAGGGAAGCGTGCATGAACCCGGAGCAGTCGGTGTTGCTCCTGGGAGAGGCGTAATCATGTGGCCTCCTGTTTCTGTCTGCCACCACGTATCGACGATCGGACACTGTTCGTGTCCGATCACACGGTGGTACCACATCCATGCCTCTGGATTGATGGGTTCGCCAACCGTTCCCAGAACCAGCAACTTAGACAGATCATGGCGACGCGGATATGCCTCGCCCCACTTCATGAAAGCGCGTATCGCGGTAGGCGCTGTATAGAAATGTGTCACGGAATGGCGCTGGCAGATATCCCAAAACCGATCAGGCTCGGGGAAATTGGGAGCTCCCTCGTACATCAGCGTTGGAACTTGGTTCTGCAGGATGCCGTAGATGATGTATGAATGTCCGGTGATCCAACCAACGTCAGCAGTACACCAATACACATGATCATTCCCGGGACGGAGGTTGAAGGTGTACCTGCTGGTCAGATATGTGTGAACGAGATAGCCGCCAGTCGTATGAACGATCCCCTTGGGCTTGCCCGTGCTACCAGAGGTGTAGAGAAGGAACAGCATGTCCTCACTGTCCATCTCCTCACAGGTGCAATCAGTCGAGGCCTCAGCCACAACTTCGTGCCACCAATGATCGCGACCTGCATGCAGATCGACGTCATTGCCGCACCTGCGGAGCAGCAGAACGTTTTCAACGCGATCTGTCATTGAAAGCGCCTGATCAACATTCTGTTTCAGAGGCACCAACTTGCCTCTACGCCAAGCGCCGTCGCAGGTGATGATCGTCTTTGAATCCGCGTCATCGACTCGATCAGCAATTGCCTGAGATGAGAAGCCCCCGAAAATGACGCTGTGAGGAGCACCGATGCGTGCACATGCAAGAACTGCAATCGTCAACTCTGGGACCATTCCCATGTAGATCGTGACCACATCTCCACGTCCGACGCCCAGAGCTTTCAGCGCATTGGCGCAACGGGAGACTTCGTCCTTTAACTCGCGATATGACAATCGACGAATCTCCGGACCTTCGTCGAGCATCGGCTCGCCTTCCCAGATGATCGCGGTATCGTCTCCATGCCCCAAATCGATGATCCTGTCCACGCAGTTATGACACGCATTCAGCTTGCCCCCCGTGAACCAGCGTGCATCAGGACAATCCCAATCAAGAACGCTGTCCCAAGGCTTGAACCAATGCAGTTCATTGGCCACAGCACCCCAGAAATCATCCGGAGCCTCGATGCTCTGACGATGCAACTCTCGATAAATCTCCATGGATTCCACCCAGACGCCATCACATCTTTCAGAAAAATCGGATGGCGGTTCAAAGAGACGCTGCTCCTGAAGAATTGACTCTATGCCCGCTTGATCGCTCATCCTTAAGTCTCCTGATTTGGGAGAAACAGCCTAGCAAGGCATCAACCTCGGCGTCTCAGCGACGACGACGCTTCCCTCCAGTTCGGTGTTTGCCACCCCGTTTTCGGTTGGTCCGCCCTCGCCCCCCTCCCCTTAGGCGTGGAAGGTCCGCTTCTGTTCGTTCCGGACGTTGCTTCAACAGAAGTTCCATGTGCCGTGCTGTCGGGTCGACGCGCATCACCTGAACTGTGATGGGATCGCCCACTGCCAGAATGGATCCTGACCCGCGTGCGACCAATCTTCCTTGCCCCTCCAACTCCACCCAACGATCACGACGACTCCCCCCAAATGCCTCCCAAGTCACCTGTCCATCCACAAGAAAACGATCAAGTGAAATCCACATTCCACCTGGACTGAACCCACTGATGACTGCAGGCAGTTCTTCTCCCAAGTAGTGATCCGCAAGATGTTGCAGGACAAGAAACTCACGCAAACTTCGCTCTGCAGCTTCACTGTTTTTTTCTGTATCGGTGCAATGGCGGCCAGCTGCGATGAGAACATCCTGTGTGAGAGTCCGCGCATCGTCCTGCATCCGCCTTTCCAGTTCTTGTCGCCTGCGGCCGGTGAATCGATCAGTCCCGTTTTCTGTAAGGTCGAGCCATGCTTCAAGTGCACGATGAACGATGAGATCCGGATACCTTCGGATAGGTGACGTGAAGTGGGCGTAGTGCTCACTCGCCAGCGCAAAATGTCCAACTGCTGCTGGACTGTATTCAGCCTTAGACAATGTCCTCAGCACTGCAAAGTGAACCGCTCTTGCGGAAGGATGCTCACGCGTCGCATCGAGCAGCGACTGGAGATCGTGACGAGACGGGTCATCTGGAACTTGAAATCCAACCACCCCCGCCTTGATCCGTAGCTCTGCCAGATCATCCATCGCTGGTTCTGGATGAATACGTCTCAAAATTCCGACACGCATTGAATCAAAGAGACGTGATACCGCCTCATTCGCTTCGACCATGAACATTTCAATGATGGTGTGCGTGAATGCATCGTCCTCTTCCTGAACATCTTCAACACGCCCCTCGTCATCAAATGTGAGCTCCGACTCGGGCAGGCTCAGGACAATCATTCCATTTCGCCTGCGTCTCTTCTGAATCACTCTGGCCAAGCGGTCCGCCTCAAGAAGCGACTCAATCACCTGTTCTGTCGGCTCAGTATCCGTTCGGCTTTCCTTGCGCGCCAATTTCCCATCGCCATCAATCCAAGCTTGGGCCTCCAGATATGTGAAACGCTTATCCGAGTTGATGATGCTTGATCTGAACCATGTGTCCTGAACGCGGCCGCGACGATCCAGACGGACGAATACGCTCTTTGCAAACCGATCGACGCCTTCCTGCAACGAACAGACACCATTGCTCAGGATTTCCGGAAGCATCGGCAGCACGACTCTCGGCAGATAGGTGCTGTTACCTCTCGCTCGGGCCTCAAGGTCCAGCTGAGTATCCATCCGAACGAAGTGTGAGACATCTGCAATGTGAATGCCGAGTTCCCACTCTTCTGCGTCTGCATCGTATGTCACCGATATCGCGTCATCGAAATCACGCGCGCTTGGCGGATCAATCGTCATCGTTACCAGATCCCTGAGATCTTCGCGATTGCCATCTTCTTCTTCGACCAGCTTGGAAGCCTCTCTGGCTTCTCTGTTCAGTTCTTCCGAAAACTCTGTGCGAAGACCATAAGAAGCAATCACAGCTGATGTCTCGACATCCGGCTCACCTGCTTGACCGAGGACTTCTGTGACAACGCCCTCTGCGAGATAATCACCATCAGGTGCAACAAGCAACTCGAATACAACCTTGTCGCCAGTACGGATGTTCTTTGCCCCAGGATCACGAATGATGACCGGATCCCGAAGACGCCGGCCATCAGGTTCAACAAGCCATCCACCTTTTCGATGCGTCACCGTGCCGGAAAAGACAACCTGGCCCTGCTCGATAACCTCCAGCACCTTTCCAGCTGGTGACCCCCCTTTCCAACCATGTCGTCTGGCGACCGCACATCGAACACGATCGCCCGATATCGCGCCCTCGGAGGCACCTCGAGGGATGTACAGATCGCCTTCACGTAATGGAGAATCCGGAGTGACAAACCCGAAACCACGACGCGTGGATTTGTAGATCCCCACTACTTCTTCACCTATCGACGGCAAACGTATGTGCTCGCCTGACTGTTCAAGTCGACCCTCCGCGATAAGCGCCGCAACAGATGCTCTTAGTACATCCTTGTCAGCACCTCCCGCACGCATCGCTCTGGCCAGTTCATGCACAGTGGCCTGTCGACCGTCTTCACGGGACAGGTGGTCGAGAATCCTCGCCGTATATCGCAGAGGCATTGATTGGAATCGTATCAGGCGAACACGCTCATAGCCGTCTATTGACTGTGACGCATACAAGCCCCGTCAAGAATCGCAGCAACCATCAATAACCTCTACTGCTTTTTCTTCTTTCTGGTCTTTGAGGTCGAGGCTTCCTTGGCACGACGCTTCGCTTTGTCAACGAGATTACCGACACCTCGGCCTTCCCGCGCAGCATGTGTCGGCGTCGAAGTGGAGCCGGAAAGCTTCTTCTCGGGCTGGGGCTGTTTCTCGGTCTCGGATTTCTTTTTGGGAGCAGTCGCATCCGGCGTTGTTGTTGTCGAGGAGGTTGATGATGTTTTTGCTGAATCCTGCGAATCCTTGGGAGATGCTTTGGCGGTCTCCGAATCCTTTTCGGATTTCGCAATCTCAGCAGCTTCAGCTCTCGCAGAATGTCCACCGCCCTTGATGATGAAGCCCGCGCCGATACCGATCAGTCTCTCCAGTTGCAGTTTGCCGCACTCTGGACATTTCCTCTTGACCGGGGCAGTCATCGATTGGGTCAACTCGAATCGGTGATCACACGCTCGACATCGATAGTCATAGGTCGGCATACCGGTCAGGGGGCAACAGCGACCTTCGCTGCTCGAAGAACATGGTGCTCAGTAGCGAAGCCAGGTTGCATCACCATGGTGATGTGTCCCGGCGCAATACCGTCAGCAGGCTGCTGCAACATCGCTTCATGCCGCTGAGGATCAAACTCCTCGCCTATCTCCGGGTCGATCCTCTCGACCCCGAGCTCAGCAAGAACCCTCATGAACTCTTCACGTGCGAGTTGCACACCCTCGGCCAACTGCTCTGCAGAGATCGCTGAAACATCCTGGCCAAGCGCCAAATCAAGTTGATCAGAGACCGTCAGGAGTGAGCGAAGGGCTCCCGCGACAGCTGCCCGACTGACGCGCACCTCATTTTCAACGGCTCGACGTTGATTGTTCGACAACTCTGCGAGCGCTCGCAGTCGATCGTCGCGCGCTATGGACAGTTCATTTCCATACCAGTCAAGAACTGCTCGAAGATCGCCTTCGGATTCATCTGTGATCTGCCCGATGAGCGCATCATCAACCTCGACAGCCGACTCCTCTTGAGTCGTTTCCATCGACTCATCAACGGGTTCTAGCGGCACTTCTTCTGTATTCATCGTCATCCTCGCTCGGCGACCTAATGGCCCCGCACAGCATCCTTGATTCGTGTCCAGAATCCCGGAGGATCGGCACTCACCACCACATCCTCGGTCTCCGCGTATTGCTTCAACAACGTTCTCTGATCCTCTGTCAGATGCCGAGGAACCACGAGATGGAGCACGGCAACAAGATCACCCGTTCGTCCATTTCGCAGATCCGGCATTCCCCGATCCGGAATGCGGAACAACTCGCCATTCTGCGTACCCGCGGGAACATGCAACAAGTGCGGCTCGGGCGTGTCCAAAGTCGGTACTTCCACTTCGGCTCCCATGGCCAACTGTGTGAAGTTGACTGGAACGAGAACCATCAAGTCATTTCCTTCACGTTCGAAACGATCATGCTGCTCGATCCGAACCATGACATGCAAATCACCTCGGCGCCCGTTCCCTGCGGGGTCGACTTCCGCTGGTGGCGGTTCCCCTTCTCCGGCCAAACGCACTGCTTGGCCATGATGAATCCCGGCGGGGATACGAACGCTCAGTTTGCGCTCGACAGTACAACGTCCTCTGCCATCACATCCTGTGCATGGGTCTGACACGATCTTCCCCTTGCCTCTGCAAGTCGGACATGCCGTCACCATTCGAAACATGCCGCCTAGCCCGGCCTGCGCCACCTGGCCCTGACCACTGCATGTACTGCATGTATCCGGAGTACTTCCAGGCGCGGCTCCTGACCCCGAGCAATCACTACAGACATCAACACGTGTAAACGTCAGTTCCTCTTCGGTACCTGCGAAGGCATCCTCAAGCGTGATATCGAGTTGGTACTCCAAGTCGTAACCACGCGCTGACCGTTGGCGAGCACTTCCGCCACCCATTCCCATGCCTTCAAAGATGTCACTGAACATCGAGAAGATGTCATCGGGATTCATCGTCCGGAAATCGTGACCAGGACGCTGACGCAGTCCCTCATGCCCATAGCGATCGTACATCCGCCGGCGCTCGTCATCACCGAGAATCTCGTACGCCTCTGCAGCCTCTTTAAAGTTCGCTTCAGCCTTCGGATCGTCCGGATTGCGATCCGGGTGATACTTCATGGCAAGCCGACGGTATGCGCGCTTGATCTCATCGCCCGATGCATCCCGGGCGACACTGAGTACCTCGTAGTAGCACCGGGTCGTGGGCATCGAACTCTCTCAATCCTCCCCTTCAGGATTTCTAAAGCGGCTGAACCGCAAAGAAATCCCTGAGGGAGCAGGAAGACACATCAGACAATCGCACCTTCGGCGGGCTCGGCATCATCTGCCAACTCCGTCAGAGCCACATCGGTTGTCAACATCAATCCCGCAACCGAGGCAGCGTTGCGCAGCGCGGTACGAACAACAAGTGCGGGGTCAATGATTCCCGCCTTCACCAGGTCCTCATATACACCTGTTCCAGCGTTGTAACCAAATCCGCCCTTGCTTTCCTTCACCTTTTCAACGACGACATCGCCATCGATCCCGGTGTTGTTCGCTATGCAACGACATGGCGCTTCAAGTGCTCGAGCAAGAATGTCAAATCCGTACTTCGTATCACCCTTTGCTTTGGATCTGCCAGCTTCGACCGCAGTCTGCGCCCGCAGATAGGCCACACCGCCACCAGACACGTAACCCTCCTTGGCAGCCGATCGAGTTGCAGCAAGTGCATCATCAACGCGATCTTTCCGCTCCTTCATTTCGACTTCAGTGGAGCCACCTACTGAGACGACAGCAACACCGCCGGTCAGTTTGGCGAGACGTTCCTTGAGTTTCTCCCGGTCATAGTCGCTCGTGGAATTGTCGATTTGTGTGCGAGTCTGATTCGCGCGAAGATCGACGTCTGCCTTCTTGCCGGCACCCTTGATGATGGTCGTATTGTCCTTGTTGACAATAATTCGCTTAGCTTTGCCAAGTTCACCAACTTCGACATCTTCCAGGTTGCGGCCAAGATCTTCGGCGAAGAACGTTCCGCCGGTCAATGAAGCGATATCTCCGAGCATGGCCTTTCGTCGCTCGCCGAATCCGGGGGCCTTCACGGCGCAAACCTGCAGAACACCACGAAGTCGATTGACGACCAATGCCGCCAGTGCTTCGTTGTCAACGTCTTCCGCGATGAGCAAGAGCGGCTTACCACTACCGGCAACCGTGTTGAGCAACGGGAGCAGATCTGGCAGACTCGAAATCTTCTTCTCGTAAATGAGAATGTATGCATCCTCAAGTACCGCCTCAGCGGCTTTCGGATCGGTCATGAAGTAGGGACTGAGGTAGCCCTTGTCAAAAGCCATGCCTTCGACATAATCAAGAGACGTCTCGGCAGCCTTGCCCTCCTCGACCTCAACGACACCATCATGTCCCACTTTGCCGATGGCCTCTGCGATCAGGTCTCCGATCGCTGTGTCGTGGTTTGCCGAAACTGTCGCGATCTTTCGCAAATCATCTTTGCCACGGCAAGTTGAAGCAGACGCTTCAATCGCATCACAAGCCACTCCAGCGGCCTGATTGATTCCTCGCTGGATTGCGACGGCGTTACAACCAGCAGCCACCTGTCGCAAACCCTCGCGGTAGATCGCTTCAGCAATCACAGTCGCAGTGGTGGTGCCATCACCGGCCAGATCGGCCGTTTTCTTGGCTACCTGATGCACCATTTGAGCACCCATATTCTCGAAGGGGCCTTCCAACTCGATCTCTTTGGAGACCGAGACGCCATCTCGAGTCACCGCAGGACCACCGAAGGATTTCTGAACAACGACATTGCGACCACTTGGGCCCATCGTCGACGATACGGCCCGAGCAAGTTGGCTCACACCGTCCAGGAAAGCTTCCCGCGCATCCGCGTCGTATTTGATCTGCTTGGCTGACATACCGTTATCTCCAGTCCTGTTAGTCGAATCAGAATCTCACTCGACAATGCCGAGGAGTTCGCTCTCGCGGACAATCAAGTGCTTGACGTTCTTGATCTCAATCTCAGTTCCCGCATACTTGCCGTAAACAACCGTGTCACCCTCGCGGACGCTCGGTGTCACACGCTCTCCGTTGTCCAAGCGTTTGCCGGGCCCACAGGCAACTACCTTGCCTTGAACGGGCTTCTCCTTGGCTGACTCGGGAAGATATATGCCGGATTCCGTACGACTCTCCGCCTCGAGTGGGCGAATGACGATGCGATCTTCTAGTGGCTTGACTGCCATGACTTCTTTCCTGTTCTCCAGCCTTGGGGCCGGTTGTTCCTTAAGTAGTGCCGAGACATCGGCAGCTAGTTCAATTCTCTTGGGGCGATGTTCAGAATCCCATACCACCCATGCCGCCCATGCCGCCCATGCCGCCCATGCCACCCATGCCGCCCATGCCGCCCATGCCGCCCATGGGATCCATCCCCCCGTGCGCACCATGACCATGGTCGTGCTCTTCAGTCGAAGGCGTCTCCGTGACGATGCAGTCGCACGTCAACAGCAGTCCAGCCACCGAAGCAGCATTTTGTAAAGCGGTTCGATCGACTTTGGCTGGCGTGATGACTCCGTCATCAAGCAGACAGCCGTAGGTGCCATTCAGTGCATTGAAACCGAATGACCCTTCCCCCTCGCTGACGCGAGAGACGACAACGGTTCCCTTCTCACCTGCATTGTTCGCAATGGTCCGAAGGGGCACCATCATTGCATCTTCAACCATGTCCACACCAAACTTCTCATCACCCTTGAGTCGCTTGCGTGTTCCTGCGAGCCCTTGAGAGGCTCGAATGAAACTCACGCCACCTCCGGGCACAACGCCTTCTTCGACAGCGGCGCGAGTGGAATGAAGCGCGTCTTCGACTCTTGCCTTTCGCTCTTTCAGCTCGGCTTCGCTTCCCGCGCCAACATTGATCTGAGCCACACCCCCACCGAGTTTGGCCAATCGCTCCTGCAACTTCTCGCGGTCGTAATCGCTGTCACTTGCCTCGATCTCGCGGCGAATCTGATCTACACGCCCCTGAATATCTGCTGTCGAACCTGCACCCTCCACAATCGTCGTACTGTTGCCGTCGATCAGAATCTTCTTGGCGCGTCCCAGCTGCGTCAGCGAAAGCGAATCGAGACTCTGGCCGAGATCCTTCATGACTGCTTCGCCGCCAGTCAACACAGCGAGATCTCCGAGCATTGCCTTTCGGCGATCGCCGTAACCTGGTGCTTTGACTGCACAAACTTGTGCCACACCTCTGAGTTTGTTGATGACAAGGGTCGACAATGCTTCGCCCGTAATGTCCTCCGCGATGATGAGCAGTGGCTTCTTTGACTCAACTGCCTTCTCAAGAAGAGGAACGATCATCTGGACGCTGTCAATCTTGTCCTCGTGAATCAGAACCAGAGGCTTCGACAGTTCAACCACCATCTTCTCTGCATCCGTGACAAAGTTCGGGCTGAGGTATCCGCGATCAAACTGCATTCCCTCGACAACCTCGACTTCCGTCTCAAGTCCCTTGCCCTCTTCGACAGTGATGACGCCATCTTTTCCGACCTTCGAAAAGGCATCGGCCATGATCCGACCAATCTCGGTGTCGTTGTTTGCCGAAATCGTTGCTACTGCCTTGATGTTGTTCTCGACCGGGCGGGACATCTCCGCAATCTCGTCAACCACGGTCTGCACACCAGCCTTCATCCCCCGGAGAAGTGCGTTTGCATCAACACCGGCTGCGATATGACGAAGCCCTGTCCGAAAGAGTGCCTCACTCAGAACGGTTGCTGTCGTCGTTCCATCGCCCGCGACGTCACTGGTTTTGCTTGCGGCCTCCCGAACGAGACGCGCTCCCATATTCTCAACCTTGTCGCGTAGTTCGATTTCTTCCGCAACTGTCACGCCGTCCTTGGTGACGGTTGGGCCACCCCAAGACTTGTCGATGACCGCGTTGCGTCCGCGTGGACCGAGCGTCGATTTCACAGCCTCCGCGAGTTTCTCAACACCGGCGAGCAGTGACTTGCGAGCGTCCGTGTCAAATGCCAGTTCCTTGACAGCCATCAGTGTTCTCCTGACTTGGGGGTGTCCTTCTCTCAACTCTGCCAGCCCCGGTTGAGGCTGGAGGGAAGGAAAACCCCGCAAGCGGCGTGCCAAAATGGTGCCCATCCGCTCTACATAGGGGGCTGATCACGGAATCTGCTCTGTCAGCCCTCTGGATGGGATGGCTCTGTTCCTGCCAGGTTGGCAGAATCGCCCTCTGACGCCTCAAAAAGCTCGCTCAACTTCGGAGGTGGGTGAATCAGGGATGATCGAACCCACAAGGCATTGGCCAAGAGATACCACCCACCGATCACCACAAAGAGGGTGCCCATGAGGGCCACTGCCAGCGAAACAATCAACGTGATCTCCGCTGCCATGGATGCGGAAAAGCCAGCCGCTACCCAGGCGAGCATCGTCACGGCAATGCCGGCAAGCAAGGAGGGGATCCTCTGGCGACGGAAGTCATCGGTTCGGAACAGATAGGAACGCTGGCCAGCTTCAACAAGTACTCCCCTAAATCCGAGCAATGTCCAGAAGAGGCCCACAAGCGGAATGGCAGGGCCCATCGCCACCACCCAGATGTTCTCCTCCGCTACCGATGGGGCGATCACTAAACCACCGGCGGCGAGAAGAAGTCCGACCAACATCCAAATCGGGAGCCGCCGTCGGCCCTTTCGGCTCTCACCAGGCTTTGAGCGAAGATCCCACCAGGCACGAATGCCAAGCGCAGCTGAAAGGAAGGCAAGAGTGCCAAAGAGATAAGGCTGCCCCTCGGGCCACACTCCAGAGCGCAGACTTCCCACAAATTCCACACTCACGGGAAGTCGTGGGTGAAACACAAGGATGTACAACAGGTTGGCCGTTGCAATCAACGCAATCGCCAGCGCCGCCAGCACAAGACCCCGGCCTACCGCCTCGGGATTGCGAACAGGTGGCAGTTGATGCGCGCGAGGATCAATCGATCCCGCAATCGAATACGGCACAGGCATTCCACATTCCGGACAACGTCCCAGTGCAAGTGAGCCCTGAAGGTCATACCGGCACCCAAGACATAGGAGTGTCTTGGACAACTTGCGACCCTCGAGCGCAACAGGGCCATCAGCCCCCATCAGCACCTTTGGGACATCGTTCATGCCACGCCTCCATCAGACACATCAGGGCCAGGCTCGGCGATCTGATTCTGCCGGGCTATACTCGCCCGCCTCGCCCATGAACATGACGGCACTTAATGATCTCCGAAAGAATATCACTTCCGTTTTCCTCGGAAACGAAGCGGCTGTTGACCGTGTGCTTGTATGCCTACTGGCCAGAGGTCACATTCTGATTGAAGATGTCCCCGGCGTCGGAAAAACGGTGTTGGCCCGTGCCATCGCCCGCAGCATCGATGGGTCGATTGCCAGGATTCAGTGTACGCCCGATCTGCTGCCGAGTGATGTCACAGGCGTGACGATCTATGAGCGGGAGCAAGCGAGTTTCAGATTCCAGCCTGGGCCGATCTTCAAGAACATCGTGATCGCTGATGAGATCAATCGAGCAACACCCCGAACACAGTCCGCCCTGTTGGAAGCAATGGCCGAAGAAACCGTGACTGTTGATGGTCACACACACGCACTGCCTGACCCCTTCATTGTCATCGCGACACAGAACCCCTATGAGTTTGAAGGCACCTATTTCCTGCCCGAGAATCAACTCGACCGTTTCCTTATCCGAATCAGTCTGGGATATCCGGCGCCGACTGACGAAGCACGTGTCATTGAACACCAGCCTGAACGACGGGAACTCAGGGAACTTTCTCCCGTCGCAACTCCTGACGACATCGTCAAACTGCGTGTGGCGACCGACGAGGTCAAACTCGATCAGGCATTGATCAACTACATCATCGCTGTTGCGTCCGCGACAAGGTCTCATGAAGAAGTTCAGATCGGCGTCAGCCCTCGCGGCTCACTTGCGTTAGCCCAAGCAGCCAAGGGAACAGCGCTCCTGGCTGGACGCGACTACTGCATCCCCGAGGATGTGGTCTCTAACGTTCTGGCAGTTTTCGCCCATCGCATCATCAGTCGATCCACCATGCATGAAGGCGACACGCTGACTGCACGCAGAATCATGCAGCAGATTCTAGAAACGACTCCCAGCCCGGCCTGACCCTTCAGCCCACGACATGCTTTCTCAGAACTGCAATATCGGGAAGGTTGCGATACAACCCATCGAAATCGAGTCCATAGCCCACGACAAATGCTTCCGGGATATCGAAACCTACGTAATCGCAGTCGATCTCAACAGCCCTGCGAACATCCTTCCTCAGTAGTACGCAGAAGCGGACTTCCTTGGCACCGGCCTGTAAGAGACTGGTCTGAAGGTGGTCCAGTGTGCGACCGCTGTCGAGAATGTCATCCACGACCAAGACACTCGCCCCCTTGATGGTCTCGGGCAACAATGCGGACTCCACAATGCCCTGACTTTGTGTTGACTTCCCCGGATAGGACTTCACCGTTGTCGGTTGAATTCTGAAAGTCAGCGGAAGCAGGCGCACCAGATCAGCTGTGAAGAACAGACTGCCTGTCATGACTGGCATGACTACCAGTCTTCCTTCATCAGCTTCAGCGCTGAGATCCAAAACCAGCCTTTCCGCCAACTGCTCGATCCGATCGGCAATCGCATCGCGGTCAATGAGAATTCGATCGATATCACTCAGCATGGGTGCGGGGATGCTACCCAGCCAGAACGGGGCCATGTCCGAACGACGCAAAACTCATGTAAGACGTTTCTGGACAACGAGTTCCGTTCTTTCATTTGAATCTTGGGCGTCAATTTGATATTGTGGGTCGACTATGGCTACGACGCGAAAAACGGCGACGAAGGCTGGTTCCGGGACCAAAAAGAAGGCTCAGCGCCAGGGAAAGCGGTCTGGAGGATCCAAGAAGGCCGCTATCGAACCTACTGCGCCGATGATCAAAACCTTCCCATCAGCGGTCAAAGCCCTCTTGGGGCGGCCCAATATCGAACGTCTCCGACCCGGACGAATCGATAGTGACACTTTCAAACTCGTGCGAATGGAGAAGCTGCTCCAGGCCTTGGACAACCCCCATGAAGCACTGCATGCCGTACACATTGCCGGAACGATGGGCAAAGGATCAACCGCTGCCATGCTTCAGTCAATGCTGCAAGGATGCGGTTGGACGACAGGCACCTATACGTCTCCACATCTGATCGACATCAGAGAGCGCATCGCCATCAATGGTGAGATGATCTCACAAGCGACCTTCACAGACCTTGCGAAGCGTGTCGCGGAAGCAGCCGACAAGGCGGCCCCAGATGCCTCATTCTTCGAACTGATGACTGCAATGGCATTCCTGCACTTCGAGGAAGAAGCAACAGATATTGCGATCGTGGAAACCGGCCTTGGTGGACGACTGGACGCAACCAATCTGATCAAGCCTGCGGCTTCCCTCATTACCCGCATTGATCTGGATCACCAGCATCTGCTCGGAAACACCCTTGCTGAAATCGCGAAGGAAAAAGCAGGCATCTTCAAGCCAGGAGTACCTGCCCTCTCCGTGAAACAGGAACCAGAAGTCGAAGATGTCCTCCGCAAGGCGGCTGAAGAAGTCGGTTCCGAACTCCGAATCATCGGAAAGGAAATCGAGTTCAGCACTAGATTCTGTGTGACAGACGATCTCGGCGCACACATGCGAGTCTGTTTGCTCGGTGATCGCATCCACTACATGCATCTTCCTGTTCCCCTTTCCGGATCACATCAAGCCGACAACTGCGCTCTGGCGCTCTCGGCACTCGATCTCCTTGGTAGAGGTGACGACGAGTTTGAGGAATCGGCGATCTTCCGGGGACTTGCCAAAACCTCGCATCCAGGCCGCATGGATCTGGTCTGGAAACGTCCTCGCATTCTTGTTGACGGCGCGCACAATCCCGCTGCGCTCCATGCACTGATGCGTGGCATCGGATCGCATATTGCGTTTGACTCAATGATCTGCATCTTCGGTTGCAACTCAGACAAGGATGTGGATGCCAATCTTGAAAAGGTTGCCTTGGGCGGTGATAAAATCATCTTCACCAAAGCCTCCGGACAGCCTCGGGCAGCGGAGCCAGAAGAATTGTCCAAGAGATTTGCAACATTGCGCGGCCGCACATGCCAAACAGCGCCCAATGTCAAGGCAGCAATTGAAATTGCTTCACAGGCAGTGGGTCGAGATGACCTCATCTGCATTACAGGCAGTTTCTATCTCGTCGGCGAAGCGATGGCCTTGCTTCAAAATGCAAAGGAAACTCGGGCGTCCTGAGCCAGGACTTTCCGAATGGCCCAATGAAGTGCGGATCGCCCTGATTGAGACCGCAAGGTCCAATCTCCACACCGGGATATGATGCGGCTCCATGCACGACTCACAGGAAAACCTGCCGATGAAGACCGCTGAGGCGTCTGGCAGTGGTCCCGCGCATCGCTACTCGGCTGAACTGGCTTCATCCTTTGAAGGCAAGTGGCAATCAGCATGGGAGACTGAAGAAGCCTTCCAGACGCCCAATCCCGGTGACAAGGGCTTCGATCCTGAGGCGGAGCGATTCTATTGCCTCGACATGTTCCCTTATCCATCCGGCGCAGGACTGCATGTCGGACATCCTGTCGGCTACATCGGCTCAGACATCATTTGTCGATACAGACGCATGCTCGGCCAAAACGTCCTGCATCCCATGGGCTGGGACGCATTCGGTCTTCCTGCCGAACAGTACGCCATCGCAACTGGAGTGCATCCTCAAGTCACGACAGCAAACGCGATCGAAACCTTTCGGCGTCAACTCAAACAGATCGGTTTTTCGTATGACTGGTCACGCGAATTCGCAACGATGGATGAGTCCTACTACAAATGGACTCAATGGATTTGGCTTCAGGCATGGTCAGCCTGGTATGACAATGCGGCTGATCGCGCAAGACCTATTCAAGAACTGGTTGAGGCTCTGGACGCAGGCACGCTCCTGATCAATGCTGATGGAGAAGTCTGTGCCGCAGATGGAGATCTTCAGAACTGCTGGCCTGAATTGAGTCAACAGGAAAAACGACAACTTCTCGATGGCAAACGCCTTGCATACATTGATGAGCAGATTGTCAATTGGTGTCCGAAACTCGGCACAGTTCTGGCGAATGAAGAAGTCATTGATGGGCGATCCGAACGGGGTGGGCACCCTGTATTGCGAAGACCACTCCGGCAGTGGATGTTCCGGATTACCGCGTATGCCGGCCGGCTTCTCGACTCACTTGAAGACCTTGATTGGCCCGAGTCGACACGCATGCAGCAGACGACTTGGATTGGCCGAAGCGAGGGTGCAGATCTTCACTTTCCACTCATCGGTATTGAAGGGTGTCTTGACGTCTTCACGACTCGTCCGGACACGATCTTTGGCGCAACCTTCATGGTCATAGCACCTGAGCACCCGCTCGTAGAGAGGGTGCTTGCATCAAAATCCGATCTTGATAATCGGGATGAGATACTCGGATACGTGGAAGCCGCAAGAAACAGATCTGATGTCGATCGTATGGCGGATTCCAAAACCAAGACTGGCGTGCTGCTTGGTATTGATGCTGTCAATCCTGCAACGAAAGATGCGATCCCCATCTGGATTGCAGACTACGTCCTGATGGGCTACGGCCATGGTGCCGTGATGGCTGTGCCCGGACACGATGAACGAGACCACGAGTTTGCAACGCAATTCGATCTTCCGATCCTCGAAGTCGTCGAGGGGCCTGAAAATCAAACTGATGGTTGCTGGAGCGGAAATGGTATTGCGATCCATTCTTCTAGTGGATCGCTCAAACTCGATGGACTCTCTACAACTGAAGCGAAAGACGTAGTGATCAAGTGGGCTGAAACTGAAGGCCACGGCCACGGCAGAACCACTTGGCGCCTCAGAGATTGGCTGTTCTCTCGTCAACGATATTGGGGAGAGCCCTTCCCAATTGTTCACACTGAGGATGGAGCGCAGTATCCCGTTTCATCTGGCCAACTTCCTGTCTCGCTTCCATCGATCGACGACTACGCCCCAGTAGAAACGGATGATCCCCAGCCCCTTCTTGGAAAGGTTGAGGAATGGATCCATACGACAGCAGGTGAAGCAGGTGTCGATCCCGATCTTCTCGCTCCTGATACTCCTGTGCGAAGAGAAGCGAACACGATGCCTGGTTGGGCTGGTTCATGCTGGTACTACGTTCGGTTCTGCGATCCTCACAACAATGAACGCTTTGTTGGAAGGGAAGCGGAGCAATATTGGCTCGGTCCGAAGGAGAGTTCTGCTGGCGGTGTGGATCTGTACATCGGTGGCGCGGAGCATGCAGTACTCCATCTGCTCTATGCGCGATTCTGGAACAAACTGCTCCATGATCTGGGGCACCTCAGCTCCGATGAGCCGTTCCGCCGCCTCTTCCATCAAGGATTGTTGACCAGCTTTGCCTGGAAACGCGAAGATGGTTCACTCGTTCCTGTCGACGAGGTTGACGAAGAAGCAGAGGTTGAAAAAGCAACGAATGCGCCTGTGGAACGCATCATTGCGAAGATGAGTAAATCGCTGCGAAATGTCGTCAATCCTGATGATGTCATCAGAGATTATGGAGCTGACACACTCAGACTCTATGAGATGTACATGGGTCCACTCGAGGCTTCGAAACCCTGGAACACAAGAGACATCATCGGAGTATTCAGATTCCTACAACGAGTCTGGCGCCTCGTCATTGATGAGGAAACCGGCAAAACACAGTTGGTCGACATACCGGACGAATCGGTTGAACGTCTCCTTCACCGAACAACCGCCAAAGTCAGTGACGACATCGAAAAGATGGCATACAACACTGCGATCGCTGCAATGATCGAGTTTGTGAATGCGGCAACACAGGCTGGAGGAATCACAGCCAACCAGCTCGATCGACTTTCTAGGGTCCTCTGCCCCTTCGCACCACACATCGCAGAAGAACTCAGAAGCCGGCTTGGCTGCGAAGGACTTTGTTCCACTGCATCCTGGCCTGAGGTCGACCCAGCAATGCTCAAAGATCAGATTGTCGTCCTGCCCGTTCAGATCAGCGGCAAGGTCCGCGCTCGAATCGAAGTCCCTACTGATGCCGGAGAAGAGGAAGTGACAAAAGTCGCGCTCGCTGAGCCGACCATTGCTTCTCTCATCGAAGGAGATCCCCGCAAGGTGATTGTGATTCCGGGGCGTATCGTGAACATCATTCCTTGACATCAACCATGAAGGAGCCGGCTGATGATGTCGGGATTTGAACAAACCGACACGCCCCATGGTGATTGGGTCTTGGAACGACCCGAGCCGACGGCGATCGCACTGGTGGGCGCGTCTCCGGGATTGATGAAATCTCCTCAAGCCCTTGCAGAACGGATCGCAAACATCTCAGGACGTGATGTCGATCTGACAACACCTGATGAGCCTGTAGACGGTGTGGAGTGGTTGGCATCCATCTCGGTACCTGAGTTGGCTGCCCCCCTGCTTTGCTGGCCTGAAGTTGCCGCCGGCGAGAATCTGGGATTGCCTCAAGAAGTTGAAACGCAATCCGCCATCGTCGTGCAGTCTCTGCTACATCCCAGTGATCCGCTCACTTCGCTCTCTAACCTGCTTCGCCTATTGACGATGCTTGATGACACTGCATCTGGGATACTCGACTGCGATACAGGACGTTGGTTCGACCTCGCCACACTTCGACGTGATTTGGTTGAGAGTGACATCGAACCTATTGAAGATCTGCTTTGGACCGTGGAACTCGAGGAGTTTGATAGTGGTGTCTCCATTCAGACCTGTGGCCTGAATCGGTGTGGAAGGCATGAACTCAACATCTTTCTGAATGATGCAGAACATCAGGAAGTTGCAGCAGATTTGATTGCATCGATTGCCTCTTTATGCCTAGAAACTCCATTGCCAGCAACCGACACCCTGATTGAAGTAGGGCCGGGTCTGCACCTGAAGGTCAGTTCCGCGATCCCCGGCGATATTCCGGTCTTGAGACTTTCAAGTGCACTGTCCGATGGGCCACCCTTGGACGTGCTTGAACGATTGGCTTGCGGTGCTGCTGCCATCTACAGATCAAGTCGATCGACATCACGACACCGACTGATGGCAATCGCAACATGGGATCGATTTCTTGCAGCAGTAGATTCCGCTCACGAACAGGGTGGTTCTTGTTTCGTCGAGGTGCCGTGGGAAGACACGAGTGGCCAAGAAATTCGGCGGGAGCATCTCTGGATGCAAGTGGAGTCTGTCGATGGGAAGACAGTGGTGGCAAAGCCTGCCCATGAAGGGACGCTTGTCCAGGGAGTTCCGGATGCGCCATCCAACATCACATCTGATGAAGTGTGTTCATGGCGGATCCATTGGCTCGATGAGGCATGGGGCCCAGAACAAATCGAAATGCTGGAATCCTCGTTGAAGCAACACTCATGACAAAGGACCCGGAACAACTTGTCACGCTCACGACGGCCACGAGTGAATTCTCAGCTCATCTGACCATTGCAGTACTGGAAGAAGCGGGAATCGAGGCCTTTGCCTTCGGCAGTACCAGCACTACCTTCGGTCTGGCAGGACAGGTTATGAACCCCTATGAATGGGGTGTTCCTGTTCAGGTTCGGCGTGGCGAACTCGAAGCAGCTCGAGCCGCCCTCAATGCAAACCGCAGAGATTCAATTGATATCGATTGGGACATGGTGGACGTAGGCGGTCCAGTGGAACCCGTTTTCGCATCTGGACACGCACCTGCACTCGCATCCATCGGCTGGGTGATCGCAACAGCGTTGATCCTGGTTGGACTACTCGCTGCAGTGGCAGTGCTCTTCAGTCCGTAAGTCTCAATCCTCGACGGAAGCACGTGGGCTGATCGCTTGCATCAGGCTGTCTCTGGCCTGATCGATCCACTCAAGACGCTCTGCAACCCATGGGATCACCAACTCAGGTTCCATGCGACGTATCCGACCTTTGCGATGAATCGCGATAGTGCTCTCGACAGCCATCGCTTCGATCATCAAATCTGGCACAGTCTCTACCTCCAATGAGGACATCGGATCTCTCGCCAATAATTGGTATCCCGTGTTCATGCCAGCAACAAGTTCAAGATCGCAAGCCACTGGCCAATCAACTGGTGGTGAATCGGCATGACGCTCCAGTGAGAACTGAAGAATGCCATTGGCAAAATCAGTGACGCGTGGCTCTGCTCTGACTGACTCGAAGTCAATGACGCCGCTCACTCGGTCCACGCCCATCAATAGATTTCCAGGATGCCAATCACCGTGGACGACTGTTACTGGCAACAAGTCCCAATTCTCACGCACACGACGCCTCGCAGCACGCAGAAGGGAGCCCATCAGTTCGAAACCCGCACGTACCTGCCCCGAAGATTCAGAGATGAGATCCATCAGAACTTTTGCGACATCCCTGCGATTGTGAAACCCACGGCCTGAAGGCGCTTCATCAATCAGACTCGAGGCAAGATCGTGCATGCCCGCCATCGCAGCGCCTGCAGCCTTGGCCTCCCGCGGAACATACGCGTAGCGATGGCCCTCTATCCAACGAACGAGTTCGTATCGATCCTCACCGTTGGCCACAATGGAACAGTTTTCTTTCGATCGCATCACTTCCGCTACAGGAAAACCACTCTTCGTCAAATGCTGAATCAACTGATGCTGGAATCTGAGCGATTTTTCCTCTGCACGATTGGGCGCAAGCCTCTTCAACAAGAACATCCCTGTATCAGTCTCGACCCTCGCTTTCGGCGCGCGGGAAGAGCCCGCCAGAAAGGTCCTCACTGATTCGATCTCGCCCAACTCGAATTGTGACAGCACCCGCGCAATCTCACTCGGGGACAGTTCTCCCGTCGGCTCAGATACTTCGGGCTCTTTCCGTCGGCCGCGACTACTCAAGATTCTGAACCTGTTCCTTCACGCGATCAACTTCGCCTTTGATGCAAACGATCTCTCTGCCTACATCTGTGTCCAGACACTTGCTGCCAATCGTATTTGCTTCTCTGAGCATCTCCTGCGCAAGGAAGTCAAGTGTGCGGCCAATCAGATCATCCTGCTTCGACAATATCTCGCGGAACTGCTCGATATGGGCAGATAATCTGGCGACCTCCTCGGCAATGTCGGATCGTTCGGCGAAAATGGCTACCTCGCGCATCAGATCTTCTTCTCGCACCTCGGCGTCAGATTGACTGAGTAATGCTTCCATTCGCTGGCGAAGACGCTCTTGGAACTGATCGATGACCTGTGGCACACGATCACGAATCTTTCCCAATCGAGCTTCAATGGCATCAAGATGCTGTGAAATGTCACTACTGAGCGATTCGCCTTCACGTGTGCGCATGGACTCGACATCATGACAAGCATTCTGAACAAGTCGAAGTACTGTTGGACGAGCGCTCTGATGTTGATCCCCCGCCGTATCCGTTGCGATGACACCTGGCAACATCACACACTGCGCGATATCCAACCGTTGTCCGGATTTCTCCGCGAGTGGACCAAGCCGATCCATGTATGACTCCAACGCTGCAATATTGATATCCGCTGCGGCAGATGCCGATTCATCCACAAATCGAACGACGACGGTAACTGATCCACGACGAAGCACACCAGCAACCGCTTGTTCGATGTCGGCTTCAAGGCCATGCAAGGCCTCTGGAAGTCGCACCACGCACTTTAGAAAACGACCATTCACAGATCGAATTTCGACGGTGTACCGACACCCGTCTTCGACAGCATGCGCGGTTCCAAAGCCCGTCATGGATCTTGGCATATCAGGATCCGCTGCCGCCGGACTCCGGCTGCTCGTTTCCCCCACCCTCGTCTGCTGGCTGTTCGGCTGAAGGTGTGATACCGGCGTCAGTAGGATTGGTATCGCCTGCCGCCGGAGCAGGCTGCTCGAATCCGGGTTCACCCGCCGACATCGGGAATGCCACCTCAGTCCCAGTGGGAGGTGCCTCTGCAGTTCGATCCGGGGTCCAGATATTCGCGTTCAAGACAAGTGCCAGAGTCAGGTAGATCGTGAAAGCAACCACGGTCATGATTGTCAGTGCGTCTCCCACACGGCCGCCAAACACGCCTTCTGTTCCACCGCCACCCGAACCACCGAATGCGCCAGCCAAGCCGCCTCCGGCAGGCCGCTGAACGAGGATGATCAAGATCATTGCAACTGCAACGACGATGAAGAGAATCGTGAGAACAAGATAGGTGGTACTCATGAGTGCTCCGGCGGGAACGCTGCCCGCACGATGTCTAGAAATGGCTCGGATTCCAGAGACGCTCCCCCGACCAATGCTCCATCCACATCCTCACAGGCCATTAATGCCTGTGCGTTGGCTGGCTTGACCGATCCGCCGTAGAGAATCCGAATACGCTCGGCGGACCGCGCATCATACAGCAACGCGACCGTTTCACGCAGTGCCGCGTGTACTTCCTGTGCCTCCGAAGGCCCCGCGGTTCGACCGGTCCCAATCGCCCAAACAGGCTCATAAGCGATGTCTATCCGCTCAAGATCCGCTGTTTGAATGCCGTGAAGTGAATGCTCAAACTGTCCACAAACGGTGGGAAAGGTCCGGCCGGCCTCCCGCTCTTCCAGAGTCTCCCCCACACATAACAACACACGCAGACCCGCATCCAGCGCCGCTCGGACCTTGCGCGAAGCCAACGCATCGTCCTCACCAAGACCGTGACGGCGTTCGGAATGGCCCACGAGGGCCCAGGAACAACCGACATCAAACAGCATGGATGCGGCTGTTTGGCCCGTATAGGCGCCTTGGGTTTCCCCGGAGGCATCTTGACCGCCGACCTGAAGTGCCGCGCCACGCGCGATCTCAGCGACGAGATGTAGATACGGAGTGGGCGGGAATACAGCGACATCGACGAGGGAATCGGCACCTATACCCCCTGCAACATCAGTTGCCAACGCTGTGGCAGCAGCGGCATCGAGGTGCATCTTCCAGTTTCCGCCCACCATTGGCCGTCGCGTCATGTAGCTGCTCCCATGGAGAACTCGCAGGATAACGGCCTCGCCTGCTTGCCCCGGCACCCTACACTGCGGGCCCTCAGACCCCTCTGGATACACCCATGACCGCCGATCACGCTCCCTCCCGAACCACTAGCAAGATCCGAGCTGAGTTTCTCGAGTTCTTCCGCGATACCGCAGGGCATGAAATTGTGCCCAGCGCACCTGTCGTTCCCCATGATGACCCGACTCTCCTATTCACTAATGCGGGGATGAACCAGTTCAAGGACGTCTTCCTGGGAACAGGAACCCGGCCTTGGTCGCGAGTCGTCGATACACAGAAGTGCATCCGCGCGGGCGGGAAACACAATGATCTGGAGGACGTCGGCCGGGATACCTGGCACCACACATTCTTTGAAATGCTGGGCAATTGGTCATTTGGAGATTATTTCAAAGCTGATGCGATCCGATGGGCCTGGCAACTGCTGACGGAAGTCTGGGGCTTGCCCAAGGACCGCCTTTACGTCACCGTTTTCGGCGGTGATGCGGAGGATGGAGTCGGTCCTGATGAAGAAACCGAACAACTGTGGCGTGAAGTGACTGATATTGATCACTCACACATCAGTCGTTGGGGCCGCAAAGACAACTTTTGGGAGATGGGCGCCACTGGGCCATGTGGACCATGCAGTGAGATCCACTTTGATTCCACTCCAGATGGTTCGGGTGCTGCGTTAGTGAATCTCGACCACCCAGACGTGATTGAGATTTGGAATCTCGTGTTCATTCAATTCAACAGAATTGAAGATGGGTCACTCACACCGTTGCCTGCACGTCATGTCGACACGGGCATGGGTCTCGAGCGGATCGCGAGAGTACTTCAAGGCAAGCGCAGCAACTATGACACAGATTTGTGGGCTCCCCTGTTCAAGGCCATCAAGAGTGAAAGTGGCGCACCGCCCTATGGCGGAGATGATGAGAACCCCACCGATGTGGCTTATCGAGTCCTCGCTGACCATGCTCGGTGTCTAGCGGCTGCAATTGCGGATGGTGCGAGACCTGGACCCGAAGGACGCGGATATGTGCTTCGCCGGATTCTCAGGAGAGGCGTGCGAATCGCCCGGCAGACCTTGGGCGTCGAGTCTCCTCTTCTATGCAAAATCATCCCCGCTGTCTGCGAAACGATCGGTGAAACGTTTCCTGAAATTGTCCAGCAAGCTGACGACATCTCCTCGATCATTCGTAGCGAAGAGGAAGCTTTTCTCCGCACACTCGACCGCGGTCTCGCGCTGTTTGCTGAAGCAGCTCAAGATGGAACGATTTCCGGAGAAGACGCCTTTCAGTTGCATGACACCTTTGGATTTCCGATCGATCTCACTGCGCAAATGGCAACCGAGCAAGGCATCTCTCTCGATCGCAAGGGATACGAACAGGCGATGGAAGCCGCGCGTTCCCGGTCGCGTCTGGGCGGTGGTTCAATAGATTCCGTGCTTGCATTGACGCCCGATGCCATTGCGGCACTTGAAGCACTTGGATCGAAAGAAACCGATGACAGTCCGAAATACGAACGCACGCGATGCCTCTCACATGTTCGAGGAATCTGGAACGGGCGCGAGTTGACCGAAAATGCTGCCGTCGGTGATCGGGTGGCCGTTGTCCTTGATCGAACCGCCTTCTACGGAGAACAGGGAGGCCAAGTGGGAGATGCGGGAAGGCTCATCACGGAAGGTGATGGAGACTGCAAGGGCGGAAGCATCTTCCAAGTTGAAACGACTGTTCGATCAGGCCCCTGGGTGCTGCATGTGGGGCATGTCACAGAAGGCTCGCTCCATCTCGGCAACCCCGTGGATACTCGTGTCGATCAAAATCGACATCACGCAATCGAGTGCAATCACACTGCGACACACCTCTTGAATCTGGCACTTCGGAAGGTGCTCGGCGGAGAGTGTGAACAACGCGGATCTCAGGTCGCTGAAGATCGCCTCCGATTTGATTACACAGCTCAGGAAGTACCTGCAGTCGAATCGATCGAACAGATCGAGGGGCAGGTCAATGCCGCTAGAGAAGCGGACTTGAAAATCGATGCAGACAACATGCCTTTGGAGCGTGCGCAATCGATCAGCGGCGTTCGCGCAGTCTTTGGTGAGCGATATCCCGATCCCGTGCGCGTTGTGGCGATTGGTGCAGATGTATCAGATCTTTCCGCCTCTCCCGATTTAGATGCCTGGTCAGATCTCTCGATTGAATTCTGTGGAGGGACACATCTCGATTCAACTTCAGCCATTGGCGATTTCATTGTCGTGCAGGAGCAGGGACTGGCGGCGGGTATTCGACGCATCTCAGCGTTGACAGGAACACCTGCGGCCGAGTGTCGACAAAGAGGCAATGACATCATTGCTCGTATAGAAAAACTAGATGGGCTGAGTGCTGATGAACTTCCGTCGGCTGTCGATGAGCTCGCCCGTGATGTCACCGAATCTGAACTTGGTCTTGTTCACAGAAGAACAGCTGAACATGCGTTGGAGGGATGGCGCAAACAGGCCAAATCGGCTCGTAAGGCGGCAGCTGGTGCATCCCGAGAAACGGCTGTCGATGGTGCGAAGCAACTCGTCGATTCTTCCAACGAACCATTCATCATCGGAGAGATTGACGCTGCAGACAGAGACTCGCTACTTGCTGCAATGGATACGGTTCGCGGTCTCGCCCCGGAGATGCCATGCTTGCTCGCTTGCAGAAGTGAGGAGGCTGGAAAGGCGATCATCGCAGCACGCGTTCCCGAAGATGGCATTGCGAAAGGACTGCGCGCTGGAGACTGGGTGAAGATCGCTGCTGAAGCATGTGGCGGCGGAGGTGGAGGACGGCCTGATGCAGCTCAAGCCGGCGGAAAGGATCCAGAGAAACTGCCCGAAGCACTTGAGGCTGCAACCCGCATGGCAGAGGAGATGTTGAAATGACTGACACGGACAGCAACAAGCCTGAAAAAACTGACGGAGGGGACCATCATCATGTTGCAGTTCTCCAGACGATAGAAAGGCAGATTGGCGAACATGTGCTGAGCGCCCTCAGAGACGGCCCTGCCGTCGCGGCACTAACGACGTTGGTGCCGGGAGTCAGGCATGACCGTGTCATCTCCCTCCCCCTGTCCAAGGAACAGGTCGAGGCCATCAGAGATGTACTTGAACAAGCTGAATCTGAGGCCGCCGAAGCGGAGAATGAAGATGAATCCGGCGACCGGCGAGAAGGCTTTCTAGGATTCCACACTGTTCTTGATCTGGAAGAGTCCACTGATCATGACGCAGGCGACAAGCAATCTTGAATCGAAGGACAATGCTGGCTTCAACCGCTGCGGCAATCGCAGGACCGTGGAAGCAGATCCTCGCATCACACATCAAGGAGCCAACCAACACCATGTCATCCAGTTCATGGCCGATCTCTCTGGCACAATGGTCTCTGCACAGAACGCTTCGAAGTGGAGAACTTGCGACAGAGGACTTCCCGGAGTTCACACGAGATCAGTTTGATGTTTCAGGCGTCGAGTATGTCAACTCGTTTTTCAAAGAACGGTCGACCGATGATGCTTGGCTGGCGCAACTTCGCAAGAGATGTGACGATGCAAAGATCAAAAGCATTCTCATCATGGTGGATGGAGAAGGCGCCCTTGGCGCGCCCGACAAGAGGGCGCGAGATGAAGCTGTAGACAATCATCGAAGATGGCTTCATGCCGCAACGGAACTTGGCTGCCATGGCATCCGCGTCAACGTGCCATCAGAGGGGACTCCTGAGGAGCAGCGAGAACGCTGTGCGCTAGGCCTTTCTGATCTGCTCGTCCATGCTTCAAAAATGGAATTGAATGTGATGATCGAAAATCACGGGGGACTATCGAGCAATGGTCAATGGCTTGCCGAGCTCATCGCACTTGTAGACCACCCAAGATTAGGATCGCTTCCGGATTTTGGAAACTTCATGCTCGATTGGGACACGCGTGAAATGTACGACCGCTATCAGGGCGTAGATGAACTGCTGCCCTATGCAAAGGCGCTGAGCGCGAAGAGTCATGATTTTGATGAAGCGGGCAACGAAAAACACACGGACTATGCACGCATGTTCGAGTTGGTTAAAAAGCACGGTTACAAGGGATGGGTCGGCATCGAATACGAGGGCGAGTCTCTTTCCGAGATCGATGGCATCAAGCGCACACGCGATCTTCTAATCAAGTTGGGATGCGCATTGGAGCAGTCAACATCATGAAGGCACTCTGCGTCCAAGAACAAGGTGATCCCGTCTCACCTCATGTGGCATTGATCGATTTGCCGAAGCCGACACCTGCCCATGGTGAAGTGCTTGTGCGGACCGAAGCAAGCTCGTTGAATCATCTTGATCTCTGGGTTGGCCGCGGGTTGCCAGGTATCGACACACCGTTTCCGCGGACGGGAGGATCTGATGGCTGTGGCCGGGTTGAAGCCGTCGGTGAAGACGTCGAGGACAATTGGATGGGACAGCGAGTCATCCTGAATGCTGCCGTTGAGATCCCACAGATTCCGGATCCAGACAGGACGCCAGCCGGCCGTCAACTGATGATGATCGGCGAGCATGGGCCGGGCACTCACGCTGAATACTTCACCGCCCCCGCCGCCAATATTCTTGCTGTCAATGACGATCTCGATCCTCAGATCGTTGCGGCCTACGGGCTGAGTCATCTGACTGCATTCCGAATGTTGACAACCAAAGCCAGACTGCAGCCAGAACAGTCGATCCTGATTACTGGTATCGGCGGCGGCGTGGCCTTGGCCTGTCTGGGGATTGCCCGACATCTCGGCTGCAGAACCATTGTCACCAGCCGGCATCAGTGGAAACTCGACCGCGCAAAGGAACTGGGCGCAGATATTGGGATCCTCGACACGGGTGAGGATTGGAGCAGATCCGTTCGGGAAGCAACTTCCCGAAGAGGTGTGGACGTGTGTGCGGACTCTATCGGAGCTGCGGTCCATCTTTCATGCATCAAGTCGCTGGCCCGTGGAGGACGGCTGGTCAGTTGCGGGTGCACGAGCGGTCCTGCACCCCAAACGGATCTCGCCAGAATCTTCTGGAACCAACTTGAAGTACTCGGCTCCACAATGGGCGACATGGATGAGTTTCGAATGTCGGTGGCTCTACTGATGAAAGGACTTGTGCAACCTGTCATTGACAGAGTTGTGCCATACTCCGATGGAGTGTCGGCATTCGAACATCTTGAATCGGGCGAACAGTTTGGCAAGATCGTGGTGGATTGGACGTGAACAACACACACCGGCAAGATGATCAGGCCATGGCAAAGATCAGGGATCACTGTGATTCATGGCTTGCCAAATCACTTCCAGAGATGGTTGAACTCCGAAGAGATCTACACGCACATCCAGAACGTTCCGGGCAGGAGCACAGAACCACCGGACTCATTGTGAATCGATTGACAGAAGCGGGTCTTTCCCCAGTCATCAAGGATGAGCACTCAGGCCTATTCGTCGATCTTGAATTGGCACAGCCAGATGCTCCAGTGTTCGCAATCCGAGCGGACATGGACTGCGTGGACGTTCCCGACGAAAAAAACGTGCCTTGGCGATCACAACACGAGGGCTGCTGCCACGCCTGTGGCCATGATGCGCACACGACAATGGTCGCCTTCTCAGCCCTTTCGATGTTGACTCAAATTGAAGCAATACGGGAATGTGGACCTCGACAGAATGTACGTTTCATCTTTCAACCTGCTGAAGAAACTTCTACCGGCGCGCAGGACATGATTGAGCGAGGTGCGCTTGACCGGGTGAACCAAATCGTTGCGCTGCACTGTGAACCTTATCTCGAGACAGGTCGCATCGGCATGCGGGTTGGTCCACTCACGGCCAACCTGCAATCCTTTCGTATCACGCTGCAAGGGAGAGGTGGACATAGCGCCAGGCCACACGAAGCAGTGGATCCCGTACCTGCAGCAGTGAATCTCATATCACTCCTCTATCAACTGGGGCCGAGGAGCGTTGACAGCAGACGCGCTCATTGTGTCACCGTGACTTCCATTCGTACAGGTGATGCGATCAACGCCATTCCAGATTCGACTGAAGTCTGTGGAACGATTCGCGCAGCAAGAACCGATGTCGCGGAAACACTGCGGAGTACTGTCGTTCAATGCGTAGAGGCCGCCTGCAAGGCAACTGGCTGTCGCCCTCAAATCGAATTCCCTCATCAAGCCCCCGCGACGCACAATGATCGAGAAGTCATCGAGTTGATGACAAACGCTGCCTGTGATGTCGTCGGCCGTGAGGGAGTCATCAATCTCGAACTCCCCAGCCTAGGGGGAGAGGACTTCGCCTTTTATCAGCAGAAAGTGCCTGGGGCAATGATCAGACTTGGCACCGGAACCGGCCTGAAAGATGACCGCCCTGCCCTCCACTCCGGTCTGTTTGACATCGATGAATCCTCACTTCTTGTCGGAAGCCGCCTACTGACCTCTGCGGCATTGCGTGCGATACTCTGACCAAAACGCGGGAGCGAGTAATGCCAATTCAATTCAAATCCAGTGAGAGACATACTCTGGGCGTCGAGATTGAACTAGGGATCATCGACAAGGATTCGCTGGAACTTGTCCCCAGAGCTCAGGCCATACTCGACAAAGTTCCTGAAAACTGGCAAGAGTCGGTCAAGCCTGAGTTCATGCAGGGGTACCTCGAATTCAATACTGGTGTTTGCAATACGGTCGATGATGTTCGACGCGATCTTCAGGAAAAGCTCGAGTGGGGATATGGACTCGCAGACGAATCGAACACAACGTTCCTCTGGAGTGGAACGCATCCATTTTCACGATGGGATGAACAACAGCTGACCCCAGATGACCGCTATCAATGGCTGATGGACACCATGCAGTTTGTTGCGAGACGGCTTGTCTGCTTCGGCCTTCATGTGCATGTCGGCGTGAACAGTGGAGACAAGGCAATCCAAATGTGCGATCGCATGATGCGACACTTGCCGGTCATGCTTGCGCTGTCAGCAAACTCTCCATGCTGGTCCGGTCGTGATACGGGCCTTGCTTCGTATCGCTCGAAGATCATGGAGTCGCTGCCAACAGCAGGTCTTCCCGAAACGATGCGGAACTGGTCGGAGTACAACTGGCTGGTCGACCATCTTCAGTCAACTGACTTTATTCACTCTTCTCGTGAAATCTGGTGGGATGTCCGCCCAGTCGCGAGATTCGGAACTGTCGAGGTTCGGATCATGGACACGCCTCGCAGCATGAGACAGTTGCTGGGACTCGTGGCCATGGTGCAATGTGTCGTCGCCGGCATCTCCGCTGAAATTGATCGTGGCGCCTATCTCACAGACTGCCATCCAATGATCGCCCGCCAAAACAAATGGCATGCCGTTCGATATGGACTTGATGCAACACTTGTGGATCCCGACACGATGCTTGCAGCATCCGCGCGGCAGATGGCCAGACGGACACTTGATCTTTGCAGACCTGTCGCGGATCACCTTGGATGTGCTACGGAACTGGGCTACTGCGAAGAGATCCTTCAAAGTGGCAACGGTGCGCAATCCCAGCGGCAACTCTTCCACCAACACGAGGACCCCCGTGATGTTGTCCGTGGTCTTCTGGAAGCAACCGGTCAGCCTTGGCTCGGCGATGCGGGTGTTGCCTGCCGATCTTGACGGGGGCTACAAGAATCTGTGATCAGGAGGACTGTGTGTCGTTCAGCTTGCTGGTAATCGCAGACATCGCTGCGCGATGGACGGACTCTTCATCACCTGTCGCATCAATCAAAATCACGCCTTCGGGATCTGATTCTGCCAACTGGTGATACCCCTCCCGAACTCTACGATGGAAAGCTGAACCCTTCTGTTCCATGCGATCAAGAAGTGGATTGAGCCGCTTTGATGCTGTTGCTTCATCGACATCAAAGATGACGGTCAGATCAGGCATGCGATGCCCCGTCGCGACTTCAGCGACTTCCATGATTTCCGTCATGGGCAGACCCCCAGCCGTCCCCTGATAGGCACATGTTGATCCAACAAAGCGATCTGCGAGCACCAGTGCCCCACTATCCAAAGCTGGAGCAATCGTCTGCTCGACGAGTTGAGCCCTGCTCGCCATGTAGAGGAGCATCTCACACCGAATCGTCATGTCGACATTCTCAGGGTCAAGCAGAACATCCCGGATTTGCTCTCCAACAGATGTGCCCCCAGGTTCCCTGACCTCTACCACTTCCAACCCATTGGCCTTGGCGACCGCTGCGAACCTTGCCAACTGGGTGGACTTGCCGGAACCATCCGGGCCCTCGAAGACGATAAACCTGCCTCTCATGGAGTCACGCATGTGTGGAGTGTCCGCTCTTCCATGCCACCGGTCAAACTTCTCCGACAGCAGGATCTTCGCCCTACCATTCCCAGCATGAAACTTGTACTTCGATCCATCGACCGGAGCCCTCTTGGCACGGTGGAAATCGATGACTCGGAATCGCCATCACGTGTCACGACGCATCTGGACAGAGAGGTCTTTCTGGACTGGTCTGGGGCCAGAGACGACCAGCGACATCTGCGGAGATGCCCGGCTTGCGGTTTCGGGACCCTCTTTCGATTGCGACGGCTCCCCCAAGTGACCGGATTCATCATTGTCGCAGCGTTGGCAATGGCGCTTGCAGCCGTTCTGGGCCTCGCAACCAGTTTCACCTTCTTTGTCGTCATGCTTGCTCTGCTCGTTCTCGATCTGGGGATTCTGCTTGCCGCCCCACAGTCACTTGAGTGTCCACGGTGCAGATCGTCCTATCGGAACACTCCCATCGCGAAGTACCACCCCAAGTGGAATGCTCGCGCCGTCGCTGAATTGCTCAACGCTTCCGACGAGAACGCATCTTCATCCAGAGATTCTCGAGGACGATCAGAATCGCAAGAGAAAATGAAACGATAAAACTGATTGCTCCGATCCAGCCAAGTGTCCCCGAATCCGTCCGGGATGAGGCGAGTACGAGAACTGAGGATGACAGGATCATCGCTGCAACGATGACTGAATAGGACAATTGCCTGCTTGAATGATGAATGGTCCGCTCAAGAGCGTGGACACCTTCTATCTCGACTCCGATACCAATCTTGTTTCCACTTGCCTTTTCAAGCAGAGCGTTCAGCCGACTTGGAAGCATGTCCAGCAGCTTGATCCATCGACCTGCATTGCGTTTCACCCGCTCTTGAATCGCCTTGAAGGAGTATTGACGCTTGACAAGACGTTCAACATGAGGCTTGGAAAAACCGATCAGATCAAAGGATGGATCTAAATCTTCAGCCACACCCTCAATCGTCGTCAATGCCTTGATCATCAGCACGATGTCGGCAGGACATCGCACCTTGTGCTTGCGCAAACCATCCGTAAACGCCCGAAGCATCGCAGACATCTCAATCTGCTCGAAAGACACACCTGTGAACTGATCTAGGAAATCCTGCAGATCTCTTCGTAGAGATCGCCTGTCAATCGAATCTTCGTCGACCTGGCCCAATGCAATAAATGCTTCATACAGCTTGTCGAGGTTGTTACTTGCAACCCCGTGGATCAAGTTAGCGAGATCTGTCACCGTTTCGGTATCAACTCGCCCAGCCATTCCACAGTCGATGAAACAAATTCGACCGTCGTCCATCAGGAACAGGTTGCCCGGATGCGGATCCGCATGAAAGAAGCCAATGTCAAGTACCTGACGCAGAACGGTAAATGCACCGTTGCGAACCAGCGACTCGCGTTGTTCCTGACTCAGATCGGCATCTTTCCAGCGAGACAGCTGAACCCCTGTAATCTCCTCGAGTCCCAGAACTCTGCGTCGGGTCACACTCCAATAAACCTCAGGGAACCACGCCTGTTCGCCCTCTTCAAGATTGGATCTGAAAAGATCGGTGTTCCTGCCCTCATGCGCAAGGTCGAGTTCATGATCTATCGCCTCGGCAAACTCTTCCACGACACCCACCGGATCGAATGGGAGATCCCGTGTATGCCTCACTACCCAATCTGCGACAGCTTCAAGAATCTCCACATCCGCGCGAATGACTCTATCAATACCCGGACGGAGCACTTTCAGAACAATTGGCGCATCACCGTCCCGAAGCACTGCCCGGTGTGCCTGGGCCATTGAAGCTGCTGCAAGAGGCTCCTCATCGATTGATTCGAAAATCAGGCTCAGATCGCCTAGGTCATCCTCCAACTGCGCTCGAATGTCCTTCCATGGAACTGCAGGAACATCGTCCTGGAGTTTTTGAAGCTCTTCGATGTATTCGGGCGGAAGAATGTCCGGCCGAGTACTCAATATCTGGCCCAGTTTGATGAAGGTGGGTCCAAGTTCTTCTAACGCCATACGCAAACGTGCTGGACGGCTTTCGCCGCGAACAACTTCTACATGATCGCGCTTAAAGAGCCGCTGGCCCTTGTCAAGCAAGAGGTCAAGCTTCGCGTCTTCAAAGAACTCCTTGAAGCCGAACTTGACAAGAACACCGAGCATCTCCCGATAGCGGTTTGCGTGACGAACGAGTTGCAGCATGGACATGTGGGGATGGTAACCGGGGACGAACTACGATCAGGCTGCCGTATGTATCTGACCCTATTCCGGTCGAATGACACCCCGACCGGGCTTCTGATCAGGATCGATGCGGCGAGATGCCCTTTTGCGTCGACCTGGACCCGGCCTGTGACGTGTCTCGTGTCGCACCTTTGGGCCCACTGAACCCCTTGCCTGCGAGCGGCCCCGCGAGCCAGAAAAGCCCTCCACTGGCTGAGGATCCTGCTGCACTCCAGCGGATGACGCGAGCGTATACCAAGCGTCGAGTTCACGGTCACTGAGAAATGTCCATGACACACCAGGATGACGCGAACCATGTGAAGCACGCCCCGAACGATGCACAAGATCTTCTGACGTTGAGGGAATATCGTAATTCACAACAGTTCGAACCCCTTGAATATGAAGGCCACGACTGCCCACGTCGGTTGCGACGAGCACATCCAACTTGCCTTTGCTGAACTGATCCAGCGCGTGCCTCCGCTGCGACTGCGAACGATCTCCATGCAACTGACCAGTCGTGATGCCGTGCCTGGCAAGCGCGGCAGCGACCCAACCTGTTCGCCGACGTGTTCGACAGAAAATGAGCATCCGCCTGCCTGTCTGTTCTTTCAGAAGATGCAACAGCAAATCCACCCGATCTCCGGGGTGCACAATGGTGACACGATGGTCCACATGCTCGACCGCTCGCGTCCCTGGATGAGTGGCGATCCGAACAGGAGCGTCCAAATGTCGATCGGCAAGTTGTTGCACATCCGCCGGCATCGTTGCGCTCAGCAGCATGGTTTGCCGTGATGTCGGAATCCGGGCAAGAATGGCGGTGATCTGTGGTTTAAATCCCATGTCAAACAGGCGATCAGCCTCATCGACAACGATGATCTGGACTTTCGTGGCGTCGATCACGCCTTCATCCATCAACTCGAGCAATCTTCCTGGCGTCGCGATCAGGAGATCCAGACCCTTGGCCAATACTTCACGTTGTGGGCTGATCGCAACTGTGCCCACGGCAACGCCGGAATTGAGAACCGTCCCACTGGTCAAACTCGCAGCCAAGGCCCCGGTCTGATCTGCCAACTCCCGAGTCGGGCAAATGATGATGCCACGAAGCCGCTCGACAGCAGAGAGCCGCGTCCCCTTTGGAGGCCGATCATCGATCAATCTCTGAATGACCGGTGCCAGAAATGCCGCTGTTTTGCCGCTCCCTGTCTCAGCGACGACGCAGACATCATGACCCTCCAAACTGGGTGGAATGACTTGGCGCTGAACTTCTCGAGGGCGTCGTAATCCCATTCGCCCGAGCGACGCGTTGAGTATCGATCCAATGCCAAGCGACAGAAAGTCCGATGCAGAAGACTTTTTCCCGTGAAATTCAGAGGAATCATGGTCTGGAAGGTGAGTCGATGACATACTGAGGTGCTCATGCTAGGACATCCAGCCCAATCCGCGAGGCGTTCCGCCCATTCTAGAAGCACCTGCCTGACCCGCAGTCGTGCCGTGGCTGCCACGCCAACCTTCAATAATCTCTATTCCAGTGGCATGATCGCCGTGACTTGTTTCGTCGTCGGCACATGCCGCGGCCTCTGGACCGCCGTCAAGGCGGGGATCGCCCGAGGAGACTGAGGAAGACCATTCCAAAGGAACCCACTGCGACGCCCCGCCTCACCGCGGGGCGTTGTTCATATATGCACCCCTCACATTCCCCACGAGACCTCTCAGCGAGTGCCAAAATCATGACCTGCAACTTCAATGCCGATACACCCTCTCCTTCAGATGCCACCTTCAGTTTCGCATCACTGTTTGCGCCACAGACTCTCACCGTGAATCGCACAGGTCAGCGGATCGAAGGTGAACTGCGTGGTATCAGCATCTCACACATCATTTTGGGTCTTGAGGCGCTCCCCTCCGCCTCTTGGGTCACGAATGGGATCAAGCCAGATTCGACCACACCACCCTGGGCCTGCCGTGTGATCGGGCCGGTAGAACCCGGGGATCGACTTGCCATCGGTACGGCCATCGAACGGCAAGATGACCCTCTTGACTTTGAGTTGCGAGCAGATCTGCTCCTGAGAAGTCAGAGTGGCAGCGTTCGGTACATCTGCAGATCCCACGAGACCCTTCTCGATATCGCTGGCCTGCTTCTGCAACAACACGCAGCGCAGGCACTCTCCAGTGCTGTCGCGAACGTTCCCCTCCCCGAAGCGGGTGTCGTGGATGCTGTTCTTGGCGACAAAGGACTTTCACTGCGAAGCATTGAAACCGATGTGTTCCCTAGCTTTCTTGATATCGGCATTGCGGATGCCGTTCAAGAAGCTGCACCGGCGACAAGAAGTGTGATCTTTGATCGCGTCACATCAGCCTGGCACACTGGCTGATCTTACGAACCTCTCTTCTGCATGGGTTTCGCTGGAGCGAAACTCGCCTCGCACACCCCCTCGGCGGACCGCCCGCCGTGGGGGTGTGTCCATTGGTGGTTGCTCCATTCAGGCGTTTTTTCCCGCTTCCAGGTTGCCGCCTGATAAGTTGCACGGTCATGCAAGCCCTCGGGAGCATTATCACAGCCGTCTTCCGACGAATTGTTCCCGACCCGTTGGTCATCGCGATCTTGTTGACTGTCGGCGTCTTTCTGGCTGCCATGATCTTCGGCAGCTTCCCAGATTCATGCCAGACATCTCTGGACAGAGTTGATTGGTTGCTGACCAGCTGGACGAGTGAGAAAGCACTTTGGCAATTGCTTGCCTTTTCAATGCAAATGTGCCTCATTCTGCTTGGTGGATTTCTTCTGGCGGAATCTCCTCTTGTTCGACGTCTGCTCAACATGCTTGCAGGCGTTCCGCGATCGGGTCGCTCGGCAGCAGGACTGATTGGACTCACTGCAATGCTGCTCGGCGTCCTGAACTGGGGGCTTGGGCTCATCGGCGGAGCAGTACTGGCACGTGCGACGGGGCGATCTCTGGCGGATCGGGGCATTCCCTTCCACTATCCAATTCTCGCTGCTGCCGGATACACGGGTTTGTTGGTCTGGCACGGTGGATTCTCAGGTTCTGCGCCACTGTCGATGACGACCCCCTCAGGCGCCAAAAAGGTGCTGCCGGATGCTCTTGACATCAATAGTTCTCTGGCTGCGTTGGACACCACAATTCTCGCAACGAGCAATCTGATCATTACGGGCGGTCTGATCGTTCTCGTTTCGATCTTGCTCATGCTTCTGTACCCCACATCAGACGAGACTACGACTCTCCCGGTGATCTCCGTTTCAGATGACATGGAAACTGCAGATCCGCCATCAAGCAAGACGTTCGCAGACTGGCTCAACAACACAGGATGGACGAATCGCGTTCTTGGATTGCTGTTCCTGTTGGGTGGGATCACAGCCATCGACTCATCGGGCATCGATCGCATCGGCCTCAATTCGATCATCATGCTTCTCCTAGGCGCCGCTCTGATCTTGCACAGTTCACCAGCAAGCATCATGAAAGCCGCTTCAACTGCTGCCGGCGGATGCGCTGGCATCATTCTTCAGTTTCCGCTTTACGCCGGAATCATGGGACTCATGGTGGCTTCCGGGCTCGCGCAACGCATGACCGAAGCAATGATCGATCTCTCGACGCCCGCAACACTGGAGTTCTGGACCATGCTGTCAGCAGGCATTGTGAATCTCATGGTCCCCAGTGGCGGTGGACAGTGGGCGGTCCAGGGGCCGATAGCGCTCCAGGCAGGCGCTGATGCCGGATTGACCAGCGGCTCGATCATCATGGCCGTTGCTTATGGCGATGAGTTGACCAACATGCTCCAGCCATTCTGGGCACTTCCCCTTCTTGCCATCACTGGCGTCAGAGCAAGAGACATCGTTGGCTACACGTCGATCATCATGTTGGTTGCTGCAGCATGGATTTCATTCTGGCTACTGATGACATGAACGATTACTTAAACATCCATCGCACCGACAAACTATTGACGATCACACTGAATCGTCCCGACAGTCGCAATGCCCTGACACTCGACATGCTCAGCAGTCTTGCAAAGGAAGTTGAAACGGCTGCAACCGCCGATCTGGTCATCCTCCAAGGCGAAGGAAGTGCATTCTGTGGCGGTTTCGATGTGACATTGCTGAAGAAATCCACTGCGATGATCGATGATCTGATCGCAGCACTTAGCCAAGCATGCAGAGCAATGCGGCGATGCCCCGCCACAGTGCTCGTCGATGTGCAAGGCGCAGCAGTGGCGGGCGGATGCGCCCTTGCAGTGTCAGCCGACATTGTTGTCGCACGACATGGGGCACAGTTCGGATATCCGGTCCACAAACTCGGTATCTCTCCAGCGGTCACCATCCCCACCCTTCTCCCCGCGCTCGGTGGTGCTGCTCGTGCACTACTCATGAGTGGTCAACTCCAGTCCGCTGAATCGCTATACAAGATGGGTCTCGTGCATCACTTGCTGGAACCCACATCCTCCATCGAAGACATGACGAGTGCCCTGCTAAATCGCGGCAGCCATGCTTCGAAAATGACCAAGATGTGGCTCAATGAACTAGAAGGTGTGATGCAGGACAATCGTTTCGACGGACCCGTAGAAGGCTCGAAAGGGCTCCAATTCCATCAACCCTGATTCGTTGCGTCGATTTCTTCAGAACGGCACATGTCACGGTGGGATGCGGGATGCATGCCCAGTTGCACATAGTCCTTCCGAAAGAACATGTTGAGTGTCCAATCCAGCAAGACACTGATGCGCCGCCCCAATCTGGGAGTCTTGAGCAGATAGATGGCACGCCACATGGCCCATGCAAGAAATCCATGGACGCGGATGCCCTTGATCTGCGCAACACCCCGATGCCGTCCTAGTGGCACGAGAACACCCTGTAGGTGCACTTCTCCGGGCTTGGTTGGCCGGCCTTTTTCGACCGAGGAGATGTTGGCGGCAACCTGCGGCGCTTGACGAATGGCAATCTGAGCCAATGGGGGCATGGGTTTGCCATCCGCACCTGGCACCGACGCACAATCACCTAGGCCCCACACACCATCGAGGCCAACCGCGCTGTAATCGCTTGCGCACTCCAAGCCCCCGAACTTGTTCAGCGGCAGACCGTTCAATTGTCCGAGCACTGGACTGGGCGCGATTCCAGCAGTCCAGATCACTGTTGAACAACCCACTACTTTGTCATCACTGTCAACAATCCGGTCGGCATGAACTTCCTTGACCGATGTTCCAGTATGAATTTTGATACCGCGTTTCTTCAACTGCCGCGTTGCCCAGACTGACAAGTTCTCTGGAAGAACACCAAGCAGTCTCTGATTCAATTCATAAATCGAGAAAGTGATGTCCTCATCGCTGATATTGCGGTAGTAGGCAGAAGCCTCCCGGACAAAGACCTCCAATTCGCCCAGGACTTCGATGCCAGTGACATTGCCTCCGACCACAACAAAGTGCAAAAGTCGTCTTCGCTCCTCAAGATCGTCGATCGCGTTCGCCAACTCCAGCAATTCAACTGCTCGATCTCGTAGCGCGACAGCGTCCGACATGTGTTTCATGAAGAATGCGTGGTCACGCACGCCGCTGACGATTTTTTCCGGAAGGATCCGTGTCACGCTCCCGAGCGCCACGACGAGATGGTCGTATTCGATGCCTTTGACTGCATTGTCGCCGATGAGTTGAAAATCGACACTCTTTGTAGAGACATCGAGCCCAACAACCTCCGCCATCAACAATTCTGATTTCGGCGCAAACTCTCTGATGGGAACTGTGCAGTGACGGGGCTCAATCGAACCACAGCCGGCCTCTACCAAAAGTGGGTAGAAGATGAAGTAGTTGTTGCGATCAATAATGATCACATCGGCATCCAGCGCGTATTTGCGCCTCGTCAACTCGCGTGCGAGATACGATCCGCCGAAGCCGCCACCGAGAATGACAATTCGCTTGCGTCGGTTGCTTCCCACCTTGGCTCCTCCGTGCTCTCACCGATTGCGAGCCGACACGAATCTCGTGACATGCCTTCGCAGGTAGAAGGGTACAGGACAACTAATCGCTTCTGCGGATCGGGCTCGGTTTCGACCGGCGGAAGCTTCTCTGCCATTGTGAGTGTCAGCACCAGGACCATCGACCATGCCACGGGAAAGGCAGTCACCACAACCGAAAACACAGCAAGCATTTTCGCCGTGCGAGGTCGAATCCGACAGACAAATTCACAGACACAGATCACAAACACGACGATCCCGAACTTGAAGACGCTCATACCAGGGACACCAAATGTCTCAATGACGACATTGGCAATCGGATTGATTTCTGTTCCTCTGAAGAACAGAATCAGGCGAGTCATGATGATGTCAAGGGAGGCAAAAAAGACGAGCCACAAATACAGATTGGGGAACGTGACCACTCTGAGCACAAATGGCCTAGGGTCGGCATTCACTGCTTGCACCCGTTGCAGCTCCTAAATCAGAGGATCATGATCCGGTATACCAGTCACTTCGCCAGTTCGCAATTCCACCAACTCGATACCAGCAGCCTGCTGATGATCCTTGGCCTCCTGCACGCCGACTTGATCACTATGGCAGCCAGCAGGCGATCCTGAACTGCTGGTCACTTGGCGTTTGGTCTTGCTTGCCAAGCGGTGGATTTCCTCCGGATCCAGAACGCCCCGCTGTTCGAGGACTGTCTTCTGTTCATCGGATAACGCCGCGCTAATCTCTGGACGGTCCCATGCGTACGCAGCGTCTTTCCCTGACGCAAACTCCTGTATTTCCTTGCTGATCCGCACCGAACACCAGTCGTGGCCACACATGGCGCAGAAATCGGTGTCCACATCTAGATCTTCATCATGCATCGCTCGTGCATAGTCCGGATCGAAGGACAAATCGAAGTGTCGTTGCCAGTTGAGCGCTGCTCGCGCGCGGGTCAACTCGTCATCTCGATCGCGAGTGCCTGGAATACCGAGTGCAACATCTGCAGCGTGCGCTGCGATCCGATAGGCAATGCAACCCTGTTTGACGTCATCCTTCTTCGGAAGACCCAAGTGTTCCTTCGGCGTGACGTAGCACAACATCGCGGCACCGTGCCACGCAGCAGCCGTCGCGCCGATACACGATGTGATGTGGTCGTAACCGGGGAAGATGTCTGTTACCAATGGCCCAAGTACATAGAAAGGCGCTCCGTGGCAACGGCGGCGCTGCAACTTCATATTGAATTCAATCTGATCGAATGGCACATGTCCCGGACCTTCCACCATCACTTGCACGCCATGCCGCCACGCTCGCTCAGTCAGTTCTCCAATCGTTTCAAGCTCGCCCAACTGTGCCTGATCTGTCGCATCCGCGAGACCGCCGGGTCGCAAACCATCTCCAATGCTGAATGTGACGTCGTAACGCCGCAGGATGTCGCAAATGTCATCCCAAGCTTCGTACATGGGATTTTCCGATCCATGCGTCAGCATCCACTTTGCAAGCAAAGAGCCGCCTCTGGACACGATGCCGATCAAGCGATCGCGTACAAGCGGAATATGTGCTCGCTTGAGTCCAGCATGAACGGTCATGTAGTCGACGCCCTGTCTGGCTTGATGCTCAATCCCTCTCAGGATTGTCTCTCGATCCAGATCTTCCAAGCGTCGCTCAAGAATCATGGCGTAAATCGGAACAGTTCCAATCGGAACCGTTGAAGCACCCGCAATCGCTTCACGGCAAGCATCCACATCACCCCCCGTCGAAAGATCCATGACGGTGTCTGCCCCCCACTTCACAGCCCAATCCAACTTTTCGAGTTCCTCGTCTGTGCCACTGGATACGGGAGAAGCACCCATGTTGGCGTTCACCTTTGTCAGAGATGCCCGCCCGATCGCCATCGGATCAAGTGATCCGGCGAGATGGCGGATATTCGCAGGGATCACCATGCGTCCAGCTGCAATCTCGTCCCGAATCTGCTCGGGCGTCAGATGAGGCTCGCGTTCCGCAACCCGGCGCATGG
>JAKVBW010000020.1 GCA_022446945.1 Phycisphaerales bacterium
TGCTGACAGCGATCAGCGGCGCCCATCCGAAGATCGCTGATTATCCATTTACGACGACATCACCACATCTTGGAATCACTGAGATCTCAGGTGAGCGGCGATTGGTGGTGGCAGATCTACCGGGACTCATCGAGGGCGCTGCGGATGGGGCTGGCATGGGCCATGACTTTCTGAAACATGTTGAACGGACGGCTGTGATTTTGCATGTCGTCGAGGTGCAACCGGTTGATGGATCGGATCCGCTGGAGAACTGGCGAACGATCCGCGGTGAGTTGGAAGCATTCGGAGATATTCTCGCGCACAAGCCGGAAGTTGTTCTGCTGAATAAATGCGACCTGATCGATGAAGGGAAGCAGAACGACGTCATGGACATCCTTCGTGACGGTACGGGCAAGGAGGTGCTGCCCGCTTCTGGTATGACTGGAGAGGGGATGGGAGCGGTGCTGGAACGCCTGTGGGCCATTGCGAGGCCTCCGGTTGAAACTGGCTGGAAGGCATAGAACCTGAGGCTGTGAGGTCGGGTCGTGTGAGGGACCACGCGCGAATTCGATCAATTTCATCGCTGCTCATGCAATCGAATGAGATGAGTTCAGTTCTAGGAGAACTGTCAGTCGTGCTGCATCTCCATGGGCACGCCAGGTTGTTCTTTACGAATCACTACAGGAGTTGTTCACAATGACATTACATGCAGGCATCGTTGCTGTCCTTGGATCGTCTTCTTTTTTGTTTGCGGCATCACCGGAGACTTTCAATGTGCACTTCAAAGGAGGCACTCTCTCTGAATGGGTCGACACGATCCGGGATTCTTCTCCCGAAAGCAACATCATGTTGCAACCTGCAGACAGTCATGTTGTTGTACCCGCATTGTCACTTCACGGTGTGACGTCTCGCACATGTGTCGAACTGGTTGGAGAGCTTCCCGACGTCAGTGTGATGGAGATTGGTCTGGCTGGTGGGCGGAGCGTTTGGGTCATCGATGCCCACCAATATGTTCGAATTGCAACGGCGCGCGGCAGGGCTACGCGGCATCCCATTGCTGATGAGACTCAAGTCTTTGAACTTCCGCTGGGTTACCGAGAGGCCAAGACAGCGACCCAGCTCCAGAGCGTGATGGAGCGCATTTGCAGGATGGGGTGTGGCAGTGAGCCGGTGATCGCGGTCTTTCCCGAGTGGGGATTGATTGCTGTGAATGGCAATCAGGCGCAACTAAGGACATGCGAGTCGGTGATTCGATCAACTTCTCCGCGACGCTCGGGCGTCTCAATGGAACATGATGGCGACGACAGTTCCGCATGTTCCACATTGCAGCCGCTTCGGGCAACTGTCCAAGTTGTTCAAGCTTCGGAAAGGCGCGTGCGTCAAGGCCCGGCGGGATCAATCGCTGTGGATCTCGCGCAGCCTAGGGCTCAAGCGAAGAAGTAGTTGGACACGTTCGCATTCATTCAGCCAGTCTTGCGTTACTGATGCCAAGACATCTTCAGGGATCGGCGCGCCTGGCACGGGGCACGCCGGCCCCAATGTCTTGGCAGCCATCCACCGATAGTAGGACAGGGTGCGATCCCCATAAGTCGATACCAACGCTCCGTCTTCCGCCATGAAGATCACAACAGGGACGCGGTTCCCATCGTTGATGCTGATCATCGAGATGGGGGATGAAGAATCATCCCGATCGATGAATTTCAGATGCATCAACGGGCATGCATCAGCGAATGCGGCAAGAATAGGTCCTTGTCTGACGCAATCGCCGCACCATGCTCCAGACACCACCAGTATCTGCATGGATCGATCAAAATCCTGAAGCAGTGCTTTCTGGCTGTCACTCAAGCAGACTCTGCCGCGGGCTTCTCGCCACGCATCAGCATGGTCACCAGAGGATGCCAAATAATCGTCCCAGTTCAGTCCGGCCTGGAATGCAGTATTGAAGATGTTGGCGGGCGTGTTAGTCATTTTCATTCAGCGTGTCGACAATCTTCCGGAGTGTGTCAAATGCTTCTAGGGGTGTCATGGCATTGATATCGATTTCGCGGAGTTTCTCGATGGCGGGATGTTGCAGATATTGCGTAAACAGTGTCATTTGTTCATGGGAAGCAGTGCCGGCTGGCGGGACATCTTCGACCAGGTGTTGGACTTCAAGCGAATTCAGAATATCGCGTGCTCGGTTGATCACTGGCTCCGGCAGGCCGGCGAGTCTTCCGACATGGACGCCGTAGGATCGGTTCGTTGCACCGGGGCGAATCCGATGGAGGAAAACGATGCGATCATCCCACTCCTGCACCGCAACGTGGCGGTTGCCGATGGATTCAATCCGATCTCCAAGCTCTGTTATCTCGTGGTAATGCGTCGCAAACAGTGTGCGCGACTTTCGATCAGCCAACGCTTCGGTGATTGCCCAGGCAAGAGACAATCCATCAAGTGTGCTGGTTCCGCGGCCGATTTCATCGAGAATGACAAGACTTCTCTCGGTGGCATGATGAAGAATATTGGCGGTTTCCGTCATTTCGACCATGAATGTCGACATGCCGGCATGAAGTTCATCGGATGCGCCGATTCGGGCAAAGAGGCGATCCACAACTCCAATGATCGCTTCCGTTGCTGGAACGAATGAACCTGCTTGGGCCATGAGTGTGATGAGCGCTACCTGCCTGATGTAAGTGCTTTTGCCAGCCATGTTCGGGCCGGTGATCAATAGCACCGGCGTATGTTCGCCAGTGCTGCCCAACATCATGCAGTCGTTTGGAACGAAATCCGATCCAAGTTTGGCATCGAGTACAGGGTGTCGAGCGTCAGTAATGTGGAGATCTGTTCCATGAGTCATCTGAGGACGCACAAAATGTCTTTTTTCTGCGAGTTCTGCAAAGCAGCAGATCACGTCGATGGTGGCCATGGTGATCGCAAAATTGCGTAGTGCATCGCCATGTTCGTTGATGATTTCGATGAATTCTTCGAAGAGTTCGAGTTCTCTGGCAATTCCCCGCTCCTTCGCGCCGAGGACCTCGTCTTCATAGGACTTGAGACGATCAGTGATGTAACGTTCTGCGTTTTTGAGTGTCTGTTTGCGAACGAAATGTGCTGGAACGCGATCGACATGTGCGTGTGTTACTTCGATGTAGTAACCGAATACTCGGTTGTATCCAATTTTCAGTGAAGGAATGTCTGTTTCATCGCACAGTTCTTCCCGATATGTTTCCAGCCATGTTGAACCGTCTGTCTGGAGTGCTCTTGCCGCATCCAGATCAGCATCGACTCCATCACGCATGAGCCCCCCCTCACGCATGTGCGCAGGCGGGTCATCCACACAGCGTGTTCTGATGTCTTCACCAAGATTTGCCAATGTGGATTCGAGTGTTGTCACTTCTTCGAGGAGTGATGACGCGGCAGGTAGCACTTCTAGTCGTTCACGAACGAGTGGCAACTGCCCAATCGATCGCCCGACTGCGTTAATGTCACGCGGTGTCAGCCGTTTTGTAGATGCTCTGCCTGCGATTCTGGCGACATCCTGTATTTGTTTGAGAGATTCGATCAAATCGTTCCGTATGCCCGGATCAGCAAGCATTCCTGCAACGAGATCGTGTCTCGATTCGATGGTCTGTATGTCAGTAGATGGCCAGCAGATCCACTCTCTGAGGAGCCTGCGTCCCATTGATGTCACACAACACTGCAAGGCATCGAGCAGTGAACCGTCCATCCCGCCCGTCCGCATGGTGCGTTCAATTTCCAGATTGCGGAGTGTTGACGCATCAATATGCATGATGCGTGCATCGTTGCGCCGTAAGGGGGGTTGGAGATGACTGAGGCGGGGTTCTTCTCCCGGGAAAGTGTCCAAGAGAAAGCGAAGTAAGCCTCCCGCAGCGCCGACTGCAGGTGCATTCTCAACAAATCCCCAGCCTTCGAGTGTGGCGACCCCCCAATGATCGCGCATCAGTCTCGCGCCTTCTTCAGGATCCAGTGTCCAGGGTGGGCGGATGGTTTTTGCACATGAAAGAACTTCCATCATTCGCACAAAGACAGGGTGGTCTTGCTGATCTTCGGATATCAGAAGTTCTGCAGGAGCAAGTCGAGCAACTTCATCAACGATCGCATTCAACGAAGTTTCGACAAGATCAAATCGTCCAGTAGAGAGCTCAGCGGAGGCAAGCACAGCGCATCCAGAATTTTCGTCGAAACTCACGATGGCAGTGGTGTTGGCATGCCCTGCATCCAGAAGGCTTTCATCGACGAGTGTGCCGGGCGTCAGTACACGTGTGACAGCACGTTCGACCACGCCCTTGGCTTCTGCAGGATCTTGAATCTGATCGCAAACGGCGACTCTGAAGCCTTGGCCAATCAAGCGTTGCAAGTAGTTTTCTGCCGCGTGGAAAGGAACACCCGCCATCGGTATGCCATTGCTGCGTTCTGTCAATGTCAGATCAAGTGCCTGATGGGCTGTTATCGCATCATCATCAAACATTTCATAGAAGTCGCCCATCCTGAAGAAAAGCAGACAGTCCGGATGAGATTCTTTGAATCGGCGATATTGCCGCATTGCGGGCGTATCGCGAGGATCCTTTTTCTTCGAGGTGCCGGTCCGGCGGCTGGATGTTGGCGACGCGGACATCTCACTGATTGTAGGGTGTAGGAGGGGTCATGCGGATCTTGTCCACATCCGCTGGCCTGACTTCAAATCGCATGGACAATGATCGATCGGTAAGTCACATGCTGGATTCAGATGCGGCCAAACTCCGTTCGATGCTCCGAGAACTGGATCATCGGGTGCGTAATACGCTTGCGGCGATCCAATCTCTAGTCGAGATGCAATTAGCAGCTGAAGATTACACGAGGGATGGTCTGCTTGTGTTGTCAGGCCGAATCCAAGCGATGGCACGTGCCCACGAACTTCTTGCTGTCACACCACGCGCGGGCGTGGATCTTGAGGATGCGATTGAAGTGATTCTTCGTCCATGGGCTCCCGAAGATTCGGTGATCCTGGAGGGTGAACAAGTACGCATCAGTTCAGAAACTGCGTTGCCAATGTGTCTTCTGATCAATGAGTTGGCCACGAACGCTGTCAAACACGGTTCCTTGGCGGCAGCGGGAGGGAGTCTGTCTATTGATTGGTCTAATCAGGATGGATTTGTCACATTGAATTGGATTGAAACGGGTGGACTTTCCTGCTCTGAGCCCGACCAGGCCAACGGCGCAGGTCTTGGTTTAATACGAGGGTTTGCGGAACATCAGATGCACGGCACCTGCAAATTTGATTGGCATTCCGATGGACTGCACGTTCATCTTCAGTTCAAGCAATAGCATCTCGCAGCCTGCTACAATGCCCCGCCTTTCAGGGGCAGTAGCTCAATTGGGAGAGCGCCTCGGTCGCATCGAGGAGGTTGTGGGTTCGAGTCCCATCTGCTCCATGCCGCTCATCCACCACATTTGATTCTCAAGGCCTGCATTCGATGACACTTTCTTCCGCCATTCTCCTTGCATGCATTCTGACCGGAGTCGTGTCTCTTTTGGGGGGTGCCATTCCACTCATATGGCGTCCATCACACCGCTGGCTTCAGGTTCTGTTGAGCTTTGTTGCGGGTGTCATGGCCGGTATTGCTGCCATGGATCTTATTCCACATGCTGTTGAAGCAATGAGTGCTCAGGCTGAAGTGCAAGCACATGGTCACCATCATCATGGATCTGGCGATGTGTCAGGACTTCGAACAGTGATGCTATGGGTCATCGGGGGCTTCCTTTCGATGTACCTGCTGGAGCGTTTTGTTTGTTTCCACCACCATGAGCCTGATGAAACGACATGCGAGCACCAGAACCATGCATTGTCCTGGGCAGGGGCGACAGCAGGCCTTTCGATCCATGCGATCTTGGCTGGATTAGGTCTTGGCGCGTCCATTTTGCTTGAGTCTGGCCAGGGAGTTCCTTGGCCCGGACTGGCGCTGTTGATCGGGATTGTGATGCACAAGCCATTTGATGGTCTTGCCATTGTGAGTCTGATGCAGCGAGATGGGCGGCCAACAGGCATCGTTTGGCTTTCTAATCTTGTTTACGCCTGCGTGACGCCATTGGGAATCCTGATGGCCTGGGGTTGGGCGGGCGGTGTCGCAGATCCGTCCTGGTCTGGACCAGCTGTTGCGGTTACAGCGGGGATTCTGCTCTGTATTGCTTTGGCTGATCTGCTTCCAGAGCTTCAGACTCACTCCCATGATCGAATGCTCCTGAGCCTTGCACTGGTGGCGGGCCTAGGGCTCGCGTGCGTCGCCACCTACCTCCACTGATCAGGAGCAGTTGCTCTACCATTGCCCACCTCATGTCTCAGGATGCGAAGACAAACTGGCGAAAGTCGCTGAATCTGCCCAAGACTTCATTTCCGATGCGGGCGAATCTGTCTCAGAACGAACCTGCATCCACGAAGCGTTGGGACAAACAGTCTTTGTACGCATCTCTCATGAATGCCAGGTCGGACTGCGACCGGTTTGTGTTTCATGACGGCCCACCATTCGCCAATGGTGATATTCACGTTGGGCACATGCTCAACAAAGTCCTCAAGGACATTGTGGTGCGTGGACAGGGCATGATGGGGAAACTTTGTCCGTTCGTGCCGGGATGGGATTGTCATGGACTGCCAATTGAGCATCGGGTGATGACAGATTTGGTTGCTTCGGGCAAGATGGAAAAACTCAGCAGTCTCGATGACGATGCGCGTCGCATGGCCATCCGCCGAGAGTGTCGCAAGTATGCGGAAAAGTATCAGAAGGTGCAGTCGCGACAGATGAGGCGTTTATTGACGCTTGCCGATTATGAAGATCCCTATCTCACGATGGATCCGGACTATGAAGCTTCGGTGCTCGAAGTTTTTGCAGATCTCGTGGAGGCCGGTCTCGTCTATCGTCAACTGAAGCCAGTGCACTGGTCCATCGCGAATGAGACCGCGCTTGCTGAGGCTGAACTGGAGTATCAGGATCGAACAGACCCATCTGTATGGGTAGATTTCACCGCTTTGGATGCAACTGCTGTGGGGAAGGCCTTTGGCCTAGAACTCGACGAACGACCAGCCTTCATGATCTGGACGACAACTCCATGGACACTCCCTGCAAATATGGCGATCGCCGTAGGAGGAGAACTGTCCTATGTGCTCGTGCGTTTTGGAGGATCTTTGACAGTTGTTGCCGAGGGACGACTAGAAGCCCTGTCGGAAGTCTGTGGAGTCGATGACGTCGAGATTCTTGGCAAGTGCGTTGGTGCTGATCTGGTTGGCCTGACTTATGAACACCCATTTTGCAGCCGGACCGGCACGCTTCTTCAAGCAGATCATGTCACTTTGGAAGATGGCACAGGTTTGGTGCATACAGCTCCAGGTCACGGCACCGAAGATTACATTGTCGGTCTCGCAGCGGGAATGGATATCTATTGCCCGGTTCTTGAGGATGGAACATATGACCTGAGCGTTCCCGATTGGCTTCAAGGTCTGTCAGTCTGGGATGCGAATGAGAAAGTTGTCGAGCATCTTCGACAATCAGGGCACCTCGTTCATCACGTCGCTTACACGCACTCCTATCCGCATGATTGGCGTAGTAAAACACCGGTGATTTTTCGGAGTACCGAACAGTGGTTTGTTGCTGTTGATGCGGACTTTGGGGGCGGCGAGTCATTACGCAATCGTGGTTTGACGGCGATCGATCAGGATGTCAGTTTCGTGCCAGATTGGGGACGCAAGCGCCTGCGTGGCATGGTCGAATCTCGTCCAGACTGGTGTTTGTCACGACAACGTGCGTGGGGCTTGCCCATACCCGCCTTCTTCATGCCCGATGGTTCGATGCTTCTGACTGCTTCGACAGTCCGTGCGGTAGCAGAGGTCTTCGAACAGGAAGGTTCCGATGCATGGTTCGTGAAATCACCACATGAACTGTTGACCAAGTGGGATGCCGCCGCAGATCCGGAAGCGCCTGCTGGAGTCGATATCGATTCGCTCAGCAAGGCATATGACATCTTCGATGTCTGGATGGAGTCAGGTTCCTCATGGAATGCAGTGATGCGCCGGAGGAACATCGGGTTTCCGATCGATCTTTATCTGGAGGGATCGGACCAGCATCGTGGGTGGTTTCAGTTGTCGATGCTTCCCGCGTTAGGTGTGACAGGCAAGAGCCCGTACAGAGAAGTGATTACTCATGGATTCATGGTCGATCGCGATGGCAAAAAGATGAGCAAGTCTGGAGACAATGCACTCGAACTTGAGGAATTGCTCAAGGATGTGGGTGCAGATGTCTGCCGTTGGTGGGTGAGCAGTCTTGCATTTGAGAACGACATTCGGGTTGATCTCGAGTTGTTTCAACTGGCGGGGGAGTCCTATCGGAAAGTCCGCAACACTCTGAGATATCTACTCAGCAATATTGATCCAGAAACTCCCGATCTCAACATTGAAGAAGTACCCGGCCATACTCTGGATGCATGGTTGCTTGCGAGATGCGAGGAGCTCCGGGTATTCGTCTGTGAGTCACTGAAATCCTATGAATTCAGAAAGGCTCACCTAGCACTCTTCGACTTCTGCAATGACACGCTGTCATCGATGTATTGCGTGGCCATGAAGGATCGTCTGTACTGCGATCCCGCAAGCTCAACGAGGCGGGTGAGGTCACAGGCAGTCATGCGTCATGTTGCTGAGCAGTTGTGCAAATTGTTGGCACCTATCCTTCCCCATACGGCAGACGAAGCATGGCGTGCGATGCATGGAGATGAGGAATGTGTGCATCTTGAGACCATCTCCGCGACCCCGACTGTCCAAGTCGATCCTGGATGGGATAGAGCCATGTTGCTTCGTGATGAAGCGCTTCGCGCTCTTGAGCAGGCAAAGGAAACTGGAGTTGAAAAGTCACTTGACGCAGGTCTCATCCTGCCAGAAGCGGATCAGAATCTTGAAGCGATTGGTGAAGACCTGAAAGATCTGATGGAGGTCTCGCGGTTGACTTTTTCCGGTCAACACATCCGTGTTGAAGATCTGAGAAGTGAGCCCGCCTGTGAACGATCTTGGCGACGGGATGGAACGGTCGAAGAACGACCGAATGGTTCGTGGCTGTCGGATCGAGATTGGGAAGCTGTGCGTGGGCAGGATGCCAGCGAATAAACACTGTTGGCAAATCAGCTGACTTTGGATCCTGGCGGAACTGAATCATCAACTCGCAGAACGCAGACTCGGTCGGTGTCACCATCTTCGCTAACTGCAGATGCGGCCATGATCATGCCTTGGCTCTTCTCTCCCCGAATCGTTCGTTCTTCGAGATTGGCGACAATGACGACCTGTGTTCCGACAAGTGATGCAGGGTCGTACCAGGCTTTGATGCCTGCGCAGACCTGCCTACCTTCAGATGTTCCATCATCGAGTTGGATTCGCAGCAGTCGGTCTGCATTGGGGTGAGGTTCAGCTGCAATAATCGTCGCGACGCGGAGATCTAAGTTGGTGAACTGTTCAAATGAAACGACTGGAAGTGGTTGAGGTTTGTCGGCCATCCCTGATGTCTCCGTCGATGATGTAAATCAAGGATTCGAATCGGTTGCTGCGTCAGCAACCTGACCGAGATCATCCTCTTCGGTCGACTCTTCCGTACCTACGCGCTCAAACTTGTTGCGAGCACGGAGTGACTCGTTGGAGAATGCATTTGCAAGAGTCAGGCCATCGGATCCAGCAAACTCATCACTGATGATCCGTTGGGCCAATGCTCCCTGACCAAGAAGTTGATCGAATTGAGCAGCTTGAAGAGGCCGTCGCCGATCAAGTTCCGCAATCACGACTGCCATATGACGGTCAGAAGGGACCACGACGACACGTTCGGCACGATCTGTTTCTGTCAGGGGTTCGTGACTCAGAGCGATCGATGCATCGATCAGGGCGTCAACCACAGCCTGATCTTGTCCTAGCCCTGAGACTTGTGGTGAACGGGGCAGGCTCGGATGCACATTGCGCTGAAAGTTCAACGGACCACGCACGGTTGTCTCATGAGCCTCCGCCACAGCATCGAGACCATCGAATCGAGCCGTTTGTTCGATTGCAGAGATCTGATCCTGAAGTCGTTCCCAATCTGCCAATCTCTGAAGATCAGTTGTCACCCGTTCACGAACTTCTTGAACGTCGCGGGGTGGACGGGCGGGATCAGTGTCCGTGATCCGGAAAATCCAGAGCCCATCATTGGCATCGTCCAATATCGGGCCAGCAACACCTTCCTGGATCGGGACTTCTCCCATTCCGCCAAACTCGCGGGTTCGCGTCAGGAGATCACTGAGCGAGCGTGTTCGTGCACCTGTCTGTGATGGACCGAATCGATCTGTCCCAGCTGCGCCAATGCCCTCCATTGCTGCGATTGCTGAAAGGTCCTGCAGAGACTCGGTACGACCTGCTGTTGGCAAGCCAGACTCCCCGTCAAGCGGCAGACCAAATCGTTCAGCCAGAATGTTGCGCAAGTCTTCCAGAGGCAGACGCTGAGAATCCCAATCGTCGGGAAGCACCAAGAAGTTCTCAGAACTTTCGAATCCTCTTCGTGGTGTACGTAGCGCATCGTTTGCGGCTCTGGCGATCGCGGAACGGAGTTCATCAACCTCCGCCTGAACAAAGGCTGAACGGACTTCATCGGGTACTTCGCCGTTCCCCGCATCATCATCGATCGCGAAGCGCGCTTTGTTACGGCTCCAATACTTTCGTAGTTCGATGTCGTTTGCATCAATCGAGGATTGAATCGCTGCTTCAATGGATGTTCGTGGCACGCCGATCCATTCCATTTGGACTCTATCCGGCAAGCGGTACCCGAACCCATGGTCACCTTCTCCCGACTCAACTTCAGCCCATGTGTCGAAGTGAGCTTGCATCGCAGTATCCGTTGGCGTGCCAGCAGTGTCCTGGACCGTTGCGGGGACGACGACAAGTCGCGCATCGACTCCATCGAGCATGCGCCGAGATTCCAATCTGAGCCGGCGGTCAGAGAGACGACCCGAAGAGGCCACCATGGTGAGATAACGCCGTATCCCGGAGTAATTGATGAGGGCTTGTCGAATTGCAGCGGGGGGGAATCCTGTCTGAAGACTCAACCTCAGCATGTCATCAGGATTGATGGTGGCAGATGCACCACCCCCGATCAAACCAGCTTCATTCGCCTCATGAACGAGCAGAAAGTATTGCTCCATGTCATTCCCCAAGGAACCGATGATCGGTAGGGGGATCAATTGACCTTCCATCCGCTGGAGAATTTGCATCTGCTGCTGGATCATCTGCCAGTCTTCACGCGTGACTTTTTCGCCATCTTCACCCATGGTTGCAATGAGGGATCCTTGACCACCAAACTGCGACATGAGATCTGGCAACTGCGGCATGAGGAAGACGATCATCAGGCCGACGCCAAAGACGGCGAGAAGGATGCGGTTGTACTTGCGAAGCAGGCGATTCATCGAATATGACCTTCTTCATTAGCCTTTTCGCGGGTACGCATGGAAGACGGCTCCGAGCGAGTCGTAGCCGATCAGCGTGGAATCCCGTGACCGGAAAGGCCCACGGGACTCAGCGATAGAACTCGACAATGAGGTTAGTGTTGACGTCGAAGGGAATCCTATCTGGCGTGGGGGCACCGGACACAGTAGCCGTCAGATCAGAAGGGTTGACATCGATCCACTCGGGGACCAAGTGGCCTGCCAGTGATTCCATGTTTTCTCGAACGACCTTATGGATGCCATCTTTGAACGAGATGACATCACCAGGTTTAATGGAGATGCCTGGTTTGTCTGCCTTCTTGCCGTTCAGCCGGACGTGGCCATGCACCACCATCTGGCGGGCTGCCCAAATCGTTCGAACAAAGCCGCAGCGTCGAACAAGATTGTCCAACCGACTTTCAAGAATTTGCAGGAGGACATCGCCGGTGTTGCCCTTGCGGCGGCTTGCTTCAACCACGTACCGACGGAACTGCTTCTCAAGAAGACTGTAGTGGTAACGAAGTTTCTGCTTTTCGGTCAGGCGGATGCCATAGTCCTTCGGCCGCCTATTGCGGTAGCCGTGCATCCCGGGAGCATTGAGCTGTCTCCGGGCTGTGTGCTTCGGGATGTCCGCGATCGGGACACCTACGCGGCGTGATAGTTTGACCTTGGGACCGATGTAGCGAGCCATATGAAGGGATTCTCCAGACCGCCCAAAAAGACTGGGCGACGCGTTCAATCAAGTCGCGTAGTGGACCACGAAAGGGGTTTGAAGTCAAGCCGAGCGGGGTTTTGAGGCTCTGCAGATGCCCTTTGGGTCAATAAGCACGGTCGTGAGAACCATCTCTCCAGTTCAGGTAGGCCCGATTGAGGACACGGAGGCCCCCAGGGGTCGGATAGTCGCCTGTGAAGTACCAATCTCCCGTGTATTTCGGCATCGCGGCTCGCAGATCCTCAACAGTCTGGTAGACCACGCTCAGTGCCCCTTTCCAGGGCAAACCTGCGGGCCGAATGAGTTCAGCGATGCGTTGCTGGAGATCTTCCTGGGTGCATTCGTCATAGAGACGCCTGACATGGTTGACCATCCGGCTCGGGGAGGTGTCCGCTTGTGCTCTGCAGCCTTCCTCAATTTCCACGAGCAGCGACTCATTACCTCGTTCACGCACGAGACTGACAGCTGCCTGAAACGCAATGAATCTGTCGAGTTGACTCATGTCGATGCCATAGCAGTCGGGATACTTGATCGGTGGGGCTGAACTGGCGATGATGATTTGCTTCGGATCCAGCCGGGACAGGATGGTGACGATCGACTCTCGAAGTGTCGTTCCGCGCACGATTGAGTCGTCGAGCACAATGAGCGAATCTTTGGGGCCGACGATGTTCTGAGTGATGTCGTAGACATGAGCGACAAGATCAAGACGAGCACGGTCCTGTGTAATGAAGGTACGCAGGCGCTGGTCCTTGTGAGCCACCTTCTCCGCTAGAACTTGAGGAGGACTCAGTTGTTCGAGTTCTTCGCGTGTGATGTCACCGGATTGAACCTTCTCCCACAACGCATCGATTTGTCGATGTCTGACAAGATGCTGGGTTTCGGCGACCAGACCGTAGTAGGCGGTCTCCGCAGTATTCGGCACAAAACTGTAGACGGTGCTTTCAACATTCCAATCAACGAGTTCAAGGAGGGGCTTCGCCAGTTTGCGGCCCAGTTCCTTCCGTTCGTTGTAGATGTCCGGATCGTTTCCTCGAGAGAAATAGATACGCTCGAAAGTACATTGCCGGATGGGCCGCTCAGGGGCACAGCGTTCTGTCCAAGTAGTGCCGTCTCGTCGAACGATCAGTGCGTGGCCTGGCTCGATGGCAGGCACCTGCTTCGGTTGAGCGTTGAAGATCGTGGCGAGCGGTGCTCGTTCTGATGCAGCTGCCACCACATCATCATCTTCGTACCAGAAACCAGGACGTATGCCTGCAGGATCTCTGAAGACGAATGCATCGCCGCTTCCCAGTAATCCTGCGAATAGCCAACCGCCATCCCAGTCTTCCGCAGCTCTTCCCAGAACTCGTGCAATGTCCAGTTCCTTTGCGATTGCCTCTGCAAGGGCACGGCCCTCAAGTCCGAGGAAGGATCCTGGCCCCATTGTTGCGCGAAGGTGTCGATGCTCGAGATCCAGGCAGTACCCGATGCGTTCGAGGACGACCTGTGTATCTGAATCGCCCACGGGGCTGAGTCCGTAGTCGATCAGCCTCTCGAACAATTCTCTTGAGTTGGTCATGTTGAAGTTGCCGGCCACCGCAAGATTTTTGCTTGCCGTATTGTCTTTGCGAAGCAATGGGTGGCAGTGGGCAACGGAGTGGCCTGAATGTGTTCCATACCTAAGATGGCCGATGTAGACGTCGCCGATGAAATCCGCCTCGGATCTCAACTGCTGATCATCCATGCCTTCACTCAATCGAGGGAGATCGCCTGTGGCGGCTTTGAAGATGCGTTCAATCGCATTCTCCTGATGGGATCGCAGTCGACGGATGAACGCAGCGCCTGGCGGCATGTCAAACTTGACGGTTGCCAGCCCCGCACCATCTTGTCCTCGGTTCCGTTGTTTCTGCATGAGCAGATGAAGCCGGCGAAGCCCCCATGCAGGGTCGCCAAATTCGCGCGCATACCAGCTCGGCGAACGCTTGAGACGGACAAAGGCCAGTCCGCACTCGTGGCCGATGGGGTCGCTCATGTGGGGATAGTAGAGGAGTCAGGCATCATGAGGCGCCGAGGAGGACGCCACTGGCCACCGCTCCTCTCTCCTTCGAATCAGTACCGGTAATGATCGGGCTTATACGGTCCTTCAACCGAGACGCCGATGTAGTCCGCCTGTTCTTTTGTCAGATCGGTGAGTTTCGCGCCCAATTGGTCGAGATGGAGCCGGGCAACCATTTCATCGAGCTTCTTGGGCAGCGTTGTGACGGTTCGGCAGTCATAGGCATCGGCGTTCGCATGAAGTTCCATCTGGGCCAGAACCTGATTGGTGAATGAATTGCTCATCACGAAAGAGGGGTGACCAGTGGCACATCCGAGGTTGAGCAATCTTCCCTCAGCCAGAATCAGGACTGAGTGCCCATCTGCGAATTGCCACTCATGCAGTTGATCTTTGATTCGAATCTTCTTGATGCCGTCAATGGCTGCCAGGCCAGCCATGTCGATCTCGTTGTCGAAGTGGCCAATATTGCCAACGATCGCATTGTGTTTCATCTTCGACATGTGATCGGCGCGAATGATGTTGTAGTTCCCGGTGGTGGTCACAAAGATGTCTGCATCGGCAACAACCTCATCAAGTCGGACGACCTGATAGCCCTCCATACAGGCCTGCAGAGCGCAAATCGGATCGATTTCGGTGACAAGAACCCTGCAGCCTTGTGAACGGAGACTCTGGCAGCATCCTTTGCCGACATCGCCGTACCCACAGACAACAGCGGTCTTTCCGGCAAGCATCACATCGGTTGCGCGCATGATTCCATCCACACATGAGTGTCGGCATCCATACAGATTGTCGAACTTGCTTTTGGTGACGGCGTCATTGACGTTGATTGCCGGGAAGCGGAGTGTTCCGGCTTCCGCCATTTGATAAAGCCGATGTACCCCTGTCGTCGTTTCTTCCGTCACGCCACGGATGGCCTCCGCAATCGGTGGCCAGAGATTTGGATGGGTTGATTGAAGCTCAGTCAGTAGGGTCAGGAAGACCTGAAACTCTTCGGACTCTCCAGTGGAGGGGTCTGGGACAGCGCCCGCCTCTGCATACTCCGCCCCGCGATGCACCAGCATGGTGGCATCACCACCATCATCGAGAATCAGATTCGGTCCCTCGCCATCACCCCAGTGGAGGGCCTGCAATGTGCACCACCAGTATTCAGGAAGTGTTTCGCCTTTCCAGGCGTAGACCGGGATGCCCTTGGGCTCATCGGGGGTGCCTTCTGGACCGACCGCAACAGCGGCCGCGGCGTGATCCTGAGTAGAAAAGATGTTGCAACTGGCCCAGCGGACTTCAGCACCTAGCGCTGTCAGCGTCTCGATGAGGACAGCTGTCTGGACAGTCATGTGCAGGGATCCGGTGATGCGGGCGCCAGACAGAGGGCGACTTTCAGCGTACTGGTCTCTGAGGGACATCAGGCCAGGCATTTCATGTTCAGCCAATTCGATTTCTTTGCGACCGAAGGCCACTGTTTCGGGGGAAAGATCCCGCACTTTGAATGGCAGATCACTCATGCAGGGAAGGCCTGTGTCCATGAAGACGCTGTTGGCGGTCGCTGTCATTGCTCGCTCCTTTAAGGGCATGCTCTTATCCGGATAAGCGGATTATACGTGTCTCATGGGGGCTTCGTCAACGATTTGACCTCTCTGCGAACGGCGTATCTTGTTACACTTCGCCGCTTGCTGTCGAGGAGTTCATGCCATGGCGTCGACGTTTCACTGTTCAGTCATTACACCTTCCGGCCCCGTCTTTGAAGGCGAGGTGCGTTATGCCTGTTTCCCCGCTTGGGATGGCCAGTACGGGGTGATGGCAGGTATGGCGCCGTTGCTTGGGAAGTTGGGAAATGGGTCATTGGAACTCGATGTCGATGGAACACGTCAAAGGTTGTCCATTTCCGGCGGCTTCGCCCATGTGCGATCAAGTGGACTGACGATTCTGACAGAGCACGCCGAAGAGGCTGCTTGAGTGGAATGATTGTCCGGACCGCTACACTGATCTCGTGACTGATCAGGACACAACCCAGACAACGCTGCCTCAAGACGAATTCGAACCCGGGACGGGTGAAACGAATCATGCATTCAAGGAAGCGGTTGCCGCGTTATCCGAGGAGGCGCGTGTTGAAGCAGTATTGGTCACAAGTGATCGACCTGTCCGCGCAGCGCGGCTCGCAGAAGCGACTTGCTTGGAACCTGCTGCCATAGAGCAGGCCATTGATCGACTCAACAAATCCTATGAAAGCAGTGGTCGTGTGTTTCGTATTCGCGCTCTGGCTGATGGCTGGCAGGTCATGACGATGCCGGATGTGGCCCCTGTTCTCGCAAGACAATTGGCGCTCCGTCAACAGACCCGCTTGTCACAGGCTGCGATGGAGACACTGTCGATCATTGCCTATCGTCAACCTGTTCTCCGCGCTGAAATTGAAGCGATCCGCGGTGTCGCATGTGGCGAAGTTCTTCGAGGTTTGCTCGAGCGGCGCTTGATACGGATCGCGGGCCGAGCAGAAGAACTCGGTAGGCCGATGCTGTATGGAACGACGCGGGATTTCATGCGAGCCTTTGGACTAAGCAGTATCGATGATCTTCCCGCAGTCGAGGGTTTGGATCGCGCGCCAAGTTGGACACCCACACGCGCCGCCACGTCTGAAGTGAGTAGTGAAACAGAAGACGGCGAACAAGAAGACCATGAAGATGGTCAGGACGAGTCCGGCGTCGCTGCGGCTAACGAGACTCCATGATCGGTGGCGTCGCGCCGGGGTCGGCGTCTGCCGGTCCCCAGCGAGAGGTCATTCGCGTCAAGCCCGCAGTGGCCTTTCTGTTGGCAGTGGGCTTGATCGCACCAACAGCCATTTTCAAGGGAAGCAATCTCTTACTGTTGCTGCTTGCGGGTGTCCTTGTGATGGGGATCTTGAGCCTGATCATGTCATGGTTGGGTGTTCGCACACTTGAAGTCAAAAGGATGGCGCCCAGATGGGCAGAAGTCGGCAAGCCCATCCGTCTTCGCTATCGCGTCCGCCGTCGTGGCAGAATTCTGCCCTCCTTCGGGGTGCGCGTGCAGGATCTTCTTCCGCCTGATGCGGTCAAGGTCCTTCGCGATGCCTGGGTGTTGCACGTTGGCCCAAGAGAGGAGGTTTTGGCCGACTCGACCATTCTTCCACTTAGAAGAGGGCGACTGAAACTCTCTGATGTCAGAGCAAGTTCGTCGTTTCCATTCGGTCTCATGCGCCGTGGCAAGCGATCAAGAGAAATGCACGATCTTGTTGTCTATCCACAAAGACATGCACTCAAAAGTGAAGTTATTCGGGCAACGATTTCCGATCGTCTTGACGGTCCACGCAGTGGACGGCAGCGCGGCGATGGACGCGAGTGGTATGGCGTTCGTCCGTCAACTGGTAGGGATTCTCTACGCGACATTGCCTGGAAACTCTCAGCCCACCGGGATGAGTTGATATGCCTCGATCGAGCCATCCGGGCATCGGGTCGTATGCGGATCGTTCTGGATTTACGGATTCCGACCGCTTCACTAAATGTTCCGGATGGCGACTCTGCCAGGGAAGCTGAGGAAAGAGCGATTGAGCTCGCCGCATCACTTATTCAAGCAGCACACAACGACGGCCGTGAAGTCGGATTGGTAGTTCCGGGATTGGTCTCTGATGAAACGCCGATTCGCCGAGGTGCTCGCCACATGCACCGATTGATGACAAGACTCGCAGATCTGAATCTTGATGCACATCGGAGTGAATGGAATGCAGTAGGGCAACTGGACAGAGCAGCATCCATCGTTGTTCAGCCGGATCGTGTCAGGCCCATTGGTGGTCGAGGTGATGCGTTGTATCTGACTTCCAGACAGTTTGAGAGTCTTTGTGCTACTTCCGAGGAAGGGGCTGAAGTATGAGCATGCTTCGGCATTTCGGATTTCTCAGTCATGTTCTTGTGTTGCTTTCCATCCTCGCGGCGTGCTTGTCGCAAGACGCGATATGGATGCTCGTGCTCGCCGGCACAGCGGGTGCTGCAAGCCGTCTGGTCACTGAGGGATTGAGTGGTTTTGCAATTGGCCGCAGATTGTCCCTCGCACTGACAGGTCTACTTCTTTTTGTGATCATCTTCGGGCTGCTTGTGAATCCGAATACGGATTCAGCCATAGATGCACTGGTGCAGTTCGGTGTCTGGATCACCGTCATCAAACTTTATGAACGACGCACAGTCGAGATTGATGCTGAACGTCTGACTCTTTCGGTTCTTCTCATGGTCCTTGCTTGCATGGAAGGATTCGATCTGATCTTCGGTCTGGTTCTGGCGAGCTGGTCGGTGTTGTGCGTTCTCTGCATTCTTCTGTTTCAACTCCATTACGGGGCCAATCGTGATCGGGGAGTCAGCGGGATTCGAGAAGATGATGAGCAGCGGGGGGCCACGATCGGCCAGCAGGTACGTCTCCATTTCCGTAGAGCACTTTTCCTGACGGTGCTGATCGTTGTCCTCGGAACCATGCTCCTGTTCGTGGTCTTTCCACGTGGGGTCAGCCCTCAAATGAGCACAGCGCAGGCGGCAAGAGTTGTTCGCACGGGTGCAGGAAATGATGAGGCCATGACATTGGTGTCTGGAATGCGCATTGTCGAATCCCCTGCAGAGGTCGGCACGGTGACACTGACGCCTGCCGGTGGCGGGATTGGGTCCATCCCAGCACAGCTCTATCTTCGAACGGCGACAGCTTCCGAGTATGTCGGTGCCGGTCGATGGCAACCATCGGGTCGAAGCCGAAGCGTCCGAGATTTCGTGCGCTCAGCGGAGGAGGCGGAACTTGGATTTGGGGCCGGGGAGGCCGACTGGATTCTTCGAATGAATTTCACGAATTCGCCTCGTTACATCCCTGTTCCAGCGGGAGCGCTGGCGTTGCGTTCCGGAAGTCCGCTTCTGCTTGAAATCGATCGAATGAGAGGTGTCATTCGCACGGATGGAGGTGAATTGCGTTCACTTCAAGTGAGATCTACCGATGGCGTTCTTCATGCAGATGGCGGACCTCCTTCCCTTCAGCCTGTGCGGGGATGGGCGGCAGAAATGGCCCGAGAGATTCTTCGCCAGCGTGGAGTCTCCACGGTCCCACCCAGCGGTGATGCGCGTCTTCAGACTCAGTGGAGAATTCTTGCAGCGGATTCCATCGTTGCCCATCTTCGCTCAAAACTGTTTCGCTACACCTTGGATTTAAGCCGCATTGGCCAGTCAGATGAAGTGAAATCCGTAGATCCAATTCGTCGATTTCTCACAGTCGAGCCTGCGGGCAATTGCGAATACTTTGCCGCGGCATTCGTTCTGCTGACTCAAGGGCTTGGTATGGAATCTCGAATCGTGTCCGGTTTTCGAGTGTCCCCAGAGTTCCCAGATGCAGCGGAGTACGTGATTCGTGACAGGGATGCACACTCATGGTCGGAGGTTCGTGTTGACGCGCATCGCTGGGTTCGATTCGATCCGACAGCTGCACGCCGAGACGATCTGGTTGTCGATGCGAGCGGTTTTTTGGGGACCATCAACGGGTGGTATCAGGAGGCAGAGGCGTGGTGGCGACTTTACATCCTCGGCTATGACTCGGCCTTGCAGGAAACGCTGGCTGACGAAGTGTTACCTGGCCCTACAGCACAAATCGATGGTCTAATCGGCCATGCAGGACAGTTGATCAATCGGATCGACCGTGCTTATGGCCTGCGAAGATTCGGTTCTATCTACGTTGGCGGCGTTGCCATCTTCATTGGGGCCACCGTCTGGATTGTGTACAGGGATCTCAAGCGAAGGAAAACGTTCAAACGGAAACTGGGTCTCGTGACACGTTCAGATCGTCGTGAACGTGGCCAAGCTGCTGAAATCTACAGGACACTGATGTCTACGCTTGCTCGCGTGCAACTTGTGAAACCTGACCATCTTCCACCTTTAGCATGGTGTGATCTGCTGGAACAGGAACATCCTGATGTAGCCCCATTGGTGCGCCGGGTCGTCGGTGTCTTCTACGCATCACATTATGGAGGCCGGGAGATTACTGCTCAGGATCGTTTGTCAGTGCAGTCTGATCTGCGTTCATTGAAAACCGCCATGGGGTCACAATCATGACAGCAACGGACTGGATGCCACACGATCCTGATCGTTCAGCGTCGCAGATCCAGTGGGTCTGCCATCACGCGGTGGATCGATCCGTTCTGGATCTTGGATGCGGAAATGGTCGCATCGCGATTCCAGCATCAGCGATCTCGAGTCGATACGTCGCTGTCGATCTGGATCCGGAGGGTTTGGCTTGCATCGCAGCAGAGACTGGCCGCGTGGAGTTGGTGGAAGCTGATTTCCGAACACTTGATTTGGAGGAAGAGCGATTCGACCTCTTGCTCTGCTTGGGCAACACCTTTGCGCTCATTTGGGACGTCGACGAAGCGGTGTCACTGTTGCAGCATTGGCGTGGCCTACTTGGCGAGGGCGGGATGCTCGTTCTGGATGATCTGGCGGCTGATTGCTGGGCTGAGGTTGCCTGTGGCAACTGGGCTGCAGGCGTCGACGAAAGCGGCACGATGCAACTTGTCTGGGCGGTGGATGATGCTGTGCTGGCCGTGCGAGAGGGCGATGCCGTCAATCTGGAGGACTGGGAACTGGGCCAAGAGGACAGGCGCATGCGCGTCTGGACGGCAGGGGCGCTCCGTTTGGCATCTGCTGCTGCAGGATTTCAGCCTCCTCGCTGTGATGAGGCGGGGGGGGTATTGATTCTGCAGGTCGCGCCGGTTTAGAGGCCGCCTTCATGCATTTCCATCCTGGTGTGCCTTCATTGGGCTGCCACGCAGACCGATGCTTCTCTCGTGGCGCCGCGCTGTTGCGGCCAATCCAGGAGGGATTCCACACCCATGCCAGCACAACGCTCCCGCACCGCCGGCTGGCGGTATTGCCTGCAGCAGATACGTGACCGCCGCGGTTCTATCGAACTGGCTGTGCGTCCTCCAGAAGGTGCTGCTCCGCCGACGCGGGGCGACCTCTTGTTCCGCGCACGTGTACTCGGCATCGATGATGATCAAATCAGAGTTGAAACACCTGTGGCATTGGGCCAACCAGTCGAATTCGTCGAGGGCTTGCAGCTTGTTGCGATCATGGCCATCGGGCAAAATCGTTGGATGTTCCACACGGAAGCGTTGGGGCCGGATTTGCAACAGTCACCAACGGGTGTTCCAGGACTTCGTTTGGCCGCACCGCGAACAGTCGAGCGGTGTCAACGAAGGCGAGATTACCGCATTGATACTGCAGATTTGCAGTTGCCTGACGTCACCATGTGGCCTCTTCTCGATCCCATGTCGGTTGTTGCTGCGGAACGATTGAACGCTGTCGATTTTCAGCACGAGTTGGATGGCATTCTGACGGAATCGCCAGCACCCGAGATCGATGACGACGTCCTCCCCCTAGTCGGGCCGGAACATACAGGTCGCATTGTCAATCTGGGTGGAGGTGGTCTTGGGCTTGCTGTTGATGTCGATGACGCGGGCTCGGTAGGCAGGCATGCAACGTGGTGGCTTCGCTTCGAACTGCCACCTCATGTGCGAACGCCGGTCTATGCAACGGGTCGTGTCGCCCATCGGCATCTACGGAGCGACAAATCTTTGTACTGCGGCATGAGTTTCGACTTCAGCGCCAATCCTTCCCATCGCAGTGTCGTGGGACGTCAAATCATGCGGGCGATTGCAGGACTTCAGCAACGTCAAATGAAGTTGCGCCGGGCTGGTTGACACTATCGAGTGCTTTGTGGAGCACTGCAGCCTTTGCTTCCGACTCTGCGAGTTCAGCTAGGGGATCTGAATCAGCGACGATGCCGCACCCGACGCCATAAACAAGCGAGTTGTTCTCGAATACGGCTGTACGAATTGCCACTGATGCAACCATGGATCGGCCCGGACCGAAAAGGGTGATTGCGCCACAGTAGGCGCCTCTTGCGCAGGGTTCGAGGCTGGCTGCAATCTGCATGGCTTTGATCTTTGGTGCCCCAGTGATCGAACCCGCAGGGAAGAGGGCTTTCAGAATGTCGGTGCGATGGACTCCAGGTTTCAGATTGCCGCAGACTTCTCCAACACCGTGGTGAACGGTCGGATGCGTTTCAATGCGTCTGGGGCACGGGACATGGACACTCCCAACCTCACAGACCCGCCCAAGATCGTTCCGCATGAGGTCGACGATCATGTGCAGTTCGGCCGCATCCTTCGCAGATGCGTGCAAAACTTCAGGCGGCTGGGCAGCTGGCAGGGTGCCCTTGATCGGACGTGTGCGAATGTGTCCTTCCTGATTGACTTCGAAGAAGAGTTCAGGACTCATGCTCACCACTGTTCGAGGTTTGCCGCCTTGGATTTCCAACAAAGCGCCAAATGCAGTCTGAGGTTCAGATAGCGCACGAATGGCGAATGACCGCGGATCACCCTCGACCGGCAGTGAGATCCTGCGGCAGAGATTTACTTGAAAGATGTCGCCGTTGCGAATGGATTCGACTGCGGTCGCAACGACTTCAGGCCAGTCATCTGCGTGAGGGGTACTTGTGAGTGGGCCAGACCTTTTCAGCGGATCGGGACGGGT
>JAKVBW010000200.1 GCA_022446945.1 Phycisphaerales bacterium
TCCGCTTTGGGCATCCGCGACAACCTGACCTTCCCCGAGTTGTACGCCGAAGATAACTGGGATGACAATCCTGGGATAGGAACAAATCGAGACATTCGCCGGCAGATCAACCGCTTGTTCTACTGGCAGCATGCAGGTTCGCGTCCGCAGGACCCGGCCATGGGGTTCACCCCATTTTCAGTGTCCGATGAACTTGAGCTCCGCATGAATGAAGGCAACAACCAGCCTTGGTTGCTTTCGCGATTTGAGCGCAGTCTCTCGACTAACGCCCAACATGACTCTTTCAATGGCGGATATTACTTCCGCCAACTGCTGCGATCCGCATCGGTTCGAGAGGAGAATGGCGAACTGTCCGATCAGTTGTCGCCACGGCAGTTGATGCACGACACTCGCCGGAAGCTGACGCTCTTCAATGGTGCTCGAAATGAACACCTCCCGCCGTGGTTGTGGTGGGAAAATCGGGGCAATCGTCTGTTTGCCGTTTCAGGGCTGCAGCACGGTCGGCCACTGTCGCCGCCAGTGGGACTCTTGGGCGTCGTAGGAGCACCTGAGACGTCGACGGGTAGGTTCGATCTGCTGGACGAGGCATGGCTCGGCGTACCTGGCAGCGCTGATAGCTTTGGCGATGTCCGTGGCAGTGGGGCCTTGGCGCAGTTCTATGACCAGATGCGGTTGAAGCTCGACCTGCGTGAGCACGAGCGTTTTATCCCCGCGCAGGGATTGGGAACCAGCGTCACTGGGTACCGGCCGCGGACCTTCTCAGAACGATTGCCGATGGCGTTGTATCTTGCGTTGACTTCCGGCGATCTCTCGTCATTTGTCAACTCCGAAGACACGCCGAATCGCAGTTCCAATCTCTTTGACGATCCCGCTGTTGCAGACACGCTTGATGAACTGACACGGACGCGTGAGCTGGCGGCATCCTATGCGGCCAACATGCTGGCATTTCGGGATCCTGATTCCGATGCTCCACTGTTTACGCAGACGCGTACGGTTGGCCTGCCTTCGGATCCGGCATACACGGGTGTGACGGAATACGGCGCCGTGCGTCCGCCCGTCCTGATGGAAGAGCAGGATGAGCCTACGTTGGTCGGCCCCGACCTGCTCCCCGATGACAGCAATCCTGATCCGCATTATCTGGGCATGGAGATGCAGCCGTTCATTCTCGAGTCATTCGTGGCCCATGTGCACAAGCCATGGAGTGTGCCTGACAACTATGTCACCGGTGGTGGGGGTGGTGGATTTGGAAATCAGCCCCAGTACTACCGGTGGGATTCCACGGTCCAGCCGAAATTCGTGGACTATACCCCTGGGTACGAAAGTTCTGCCTCGTTCGCAACGAACCAGACTCAAAGTCGTCAAGTGCTTCAGCAGCAAGCCTCCGCCGACAAGATCCAAAAGCCCGACACGATCGCCGTGGTGCAGATCGCCAATCCTTACGATCGCCCGTTGCCATTGTTTGGGCGTGATTCCACCGGCGCATACAACCGAAATCTCCCCCTGTACAAGATCAAACTCTTCGGCAAGGAAGCCGTGATCGATGATGATCTCTCTTCAGTGGGTGGATCCAACAACCCCGGTCATTTGACCACAATGCGTCGCAGCGGATACGTGAACCTCGGCGGCAACCCGGATGTGCTTGCGGACTCTGCTGACCGGCTGCCCTGGTTCCTGCCTCCGGCGACCGGTGATGCGCCCTATACACTCACGATGTTCATCACGAGTATTGCTGACCCTGCTGAAAAGGCCAAGTGGATCGACTTCCTGGATATTCATCCTGGCGACCATTTCTTTACTCCTGGGCATGATCCCTACAGCTTGGACCCAGATCCAGTCCTGCATCCTTCGCACCCCTTCCTGCTGAGTCGCGATGTCGATCTGGATGGCGCCATCGATGACCCCAGCTATTACATGGAGCTCAGGCCCGGCCAGTTGATCTGCGAGGTT
>JAKVBW010000201.1 GCA_022446945.1 Phycisphaerales bacterium
AGAACGCGTACACAAGGCCGGACAGGATGCGGTCGTCGAAGCCAACATCCGAGGCATCCACCCCAAGGTGGTGGAAGCCATGGGCAAACTGCACTTCCGAACAAGTTATGGCCAGAACGTGCTTCGCCACTCCATTGAAGTCGCCTTCCTCAGCCAGATGATCGCCGATCAATTGGGACTTGATGGACAAATTGCCCGACGCTGCGGATTCCTGCACGATATCGGCAAGGCCATGGATCACGAGATGGAAGGTGGTCATCCGGCAATCGGCATGGAGTTTGCCCGAAAGTTCGGAGAGAAGTCCTCTGAAGTACTCAATGCGATCGGGGGTCACCACGGTGATATCCCATCGACATCTCCCTACACCCCCATTGTGATGGCTGCAGATGCGGTCAGCGGCGCCCGCCCTGGAGCTCGCCGAGAATCGATGGAGATGTACATCAAGAGGCTGGAGCAACTGGAAGGGATCGCAACCGAACAGGCGCATGTCACGGAAGCTCACGCAATCCAGGCCGGCCGAGAAGTTCGCGTGATCCTCAACGCGGAACAAGCCGATGATGCCACCGCACACCAGATCGCCCGTCAAATCGCAAAACGGGTTGAGGATGAAATGACCTTTCCAGGCGAAATCAAAGTCACCGTCCTACGCGAGGTCCGGGCAGAAGCAACCGCACGTTAGTCGACGCCAAACCGACAATCGACATCACGCCTGACCGACAGCCGAGCAAATCCAGGTCGATAGCCCAGATGGGGATTGAAAGCCTTCGAACAATTCACCCGCCGGAATGTTGCGCAACTCCATGAAACAATGATGTAAACTTCCTTTAATCTGTCGCTTCCATTTGGCGAACCACGGTGTTTTAATTGGCATAAGATTCCTCCAAAGATCTTTTCTTTTTCAATCCACCCAGAAGATGATGCAAAACGCACCTCCTAATGTCACTCGGAATGGGACGTCTGGAAAACCAGCCCTCCTCGTTACCGGTGCTCCAAGATCAGGCACAACCTGGGCCGGGAAGGTCTTTGCATCCGTCGCCAATACGCTTTACGCGCATGAGCCCTTCAATCCGAATTCCCCCTGCGCATATTCGCCCTTGCGGGTCCCCTGCTTCTTCTACCGATTGGCTGAAGATAAAAATGCACGGGAACTCAAGTACATGCAGGATCTGATCAACATCAAATACCGTCGATGCTCCATTCGCCTTTGCGATCTGAAATTTCCGAAGACGGCTCTTTCCAGAATGAAATACTGCTCCCAGGGACTGCTGGGCATGGTCAAGGCCGACCGAGCGGTGATCAAGGATCCGATCGCCATCATGTCAGCAGACATTCTGTGCCGGCATCTCAACATCAAGCCACTCTTCATGGTCCGCGAGCCTGCGGCATGTGTTTCGAGTATTTACATCAGAAACTGGAGAACCGATTTCAGGCTTCTCAACCCATACACTGATCGACTTGAAGAAATCATTCCCGGCGAAATCGATCAACTGAAAAAACTGGCCGAGAACCCTGACCATGATCTGATCGAGAACGCCGCTTTCGTGTGGAGAATCAGCAACCTTGCAATCATCAGGTATCTCGAGCAGAATCCTGACTGGATCATTACTCGGCATGAAGACCTGGTCGAAGATCCGATTTCCGCATTCAGAAACCTCTTCGATGAGTTTGATTTCGTCTG
>JAKVBW010000202.1 GCA_022446945.1 Phycisphaerales bacterium
TGGATTCTGGAAAAGAAGGTTTCCGCCCTCGTCTTTCTTGAGGTCATTGAGATAGTAAACGACACTCAGAGATGCATTCGGATGCGAATGCCAGTTGATGGTGGAGTCTTTTCTCGTGACTACCGGCCAACTCTTCTGATGGAACAACGCGAGATGACGAGTATTGATCTGAGATTTGTCCAGATACTCGATGACACACTTTTCGACCTCACGCGTCAGCCATTCAAACTCCGGCAGCCCGGAGATCACGCCCGTGCCTGTGACGTCGCCGGTGCTGGCTTTTGGCCGTTTCGGATCATTGTGGGCTGCTGACATGCCGCCCGACATGCCTTCGGACATGTCACCTCCGCCCATTTGCTGACTTTCTCTGGCCGTGGCGATGTTCCGTGTTTGCTCATCAAACTTCTCGACGAATTTGAACATCGCATTGAAGACTTCTGGTTTTGGATCGAGGAGCTTCTTGTAGACAAGCAGAGGGAAGAACTCGAGGATTTCAGCCACTTTGGTCTTTTTGGAGATGTTCGCAATGGAACTCAGAGCATCAATGTTTCCAGATCCTGCTTCATGCATGTTTGCCATCCTCTGCCGAAAAGGTTCTTGGCCTCGTTCTATGGTAAGTGCGGGAAACGAACATATAAATCTTCAGGTTGGTCTGCAAGGATCTTCGGCATGATCTGCACAGCAATTGTGAGTGGTTGTTTCCTTCCCTGCCGAGCCTCGTGGCGAGCCGGTTCACATGTCCCATCATCCGGTTCCTGGCAGGCTACGCAGAGGGGATTATCCTTCGCTGGAACGTTTGATTGGGACGAATCTGATTTCAAGAAAAGACAACGGTCGGTACCAACGAGGTATCGACCGTTGTCATGTTTCACGACGTGGGCCAGGGGCGAATCAGAAGTCCCACGTCGCGATGTCATCCCCGTTGAATCGATCCACTACAGATTCAAGCACGGATTTCATTCATTTTCCCCATATATCCCAAAATGCCCAAATTGACCATATACATACCGTGGGTCGCCTGCAAGGGGCTTTTTCGACAATTCAGGCGGGAAGGGGGTAATGCGGCCATGAGCAGCCCCCGCTAGGATGCCTCCCCGCAAATCACCACCGCTTAAGACCCAGTGGAGAATGGATGCCCATGGAAAACGAAGTCACATCAATTGCCGTCATCGGTGCTGGAACCATGGGTTCAGGGATTGCTCTGACCGCCGCCAGCAGTGGCATTGCCGCCATGCAGATTGATTCCAATCCAGAGCAGCTTGAGCGGGCTCGCGCCTATCAGCAGAAGACGCTTGACCGGAATGTCGCCAAGGAGCGGATGACCGCCGAGCAGGCGGCGGAAGTGATGGGAAGAATCTCCTATCACCAGGACATGAAGGAAACCGGTTCGGCTGGATGGGCGGTTGAAGCGGCAACCGAGAATCGTGATGTGAAGCGTTCCATTTTCGAGGCCATGCACGAGACCTACGGAGATCGCGTGGTGCTGGCCACCAACACCTCTTCGATTTCAATCACCGACATTGCCGCGGCCATTCCCGATGCGGCCGACCGAGTCATCGGCATGCACTTCTTCAACCCGGTGCCGATCATGAAGCTGGTCGAAGTGATTCGAGGATTGCAGACCAGTGATGACACCGTGGCTCGAACCATTGCGCTTTCGGAGGCAATGGGCAAGAACCCGATTCCGGCTAATGATCGGGCGGGATTCGTGTCCAATCGGGTGCTCATGCCGATGATCAATGAGGCATTCGAGGCATGGATGGATGGAGTTGCCGAGCCGGAAGCCATCGATGACATCATGAAACTCGGATGCAATTTTCCCATGGGACCGCTCAGGCTGGCGGATTTCATCG
>JAKVBW010000203.1 GCA_022446945.1 Phycisphaerales bacterium
TGGCGCCATGGCTGCTTGCGCAGTCCTCCTGGTCGCGAACCAGTTTGCACCTGTCCTGATGGCGGATGACCTGGTCTGCTACAGCCCACCCGACGTCAATTGCGATTGGGTGGTCGATGGGCAGGACCTTTCCATCGTCCTGGGAAGCTGGGGGACGAGTTCGCGATCCTGTGACCTCGACGGCAACTGCACGGTCGATGGCGGGGATCTCGCGATGCTGCTTGGTAGTTGGGGCGCGCTGCCGGAAATGCCGGAGTGGCAACCGATCGACTTCACCGACGAGGCGGTTTCCCTGTGCCTGAGCGGAGGTCGCCTTGATGGAATCATCAATGGAGCAGTGACGATAGATCCGGCCAAGAAGGGACTGTTCGGGAGTCTCACGGTCGAGTTCCCTTCGGGTGGACTTGCAACCGTTGATTATGTCGGGACACGGATAACCATCTCGGTGGGTGACTCCGTCCTTTCAATCGATGGAAGTGACGATTCGCAGACGGTCGAGGTCGATGGTGTCGCCCGGAGCATCCCGGTGCTGATGGAGGAAATCGCACTCGACATGCAGGCCAATGGCCTCGAGACATCGGCATGGGGTGCGCATACGCGGGGGATGATGGCACATGCGTTGCTCTTCGAAACCCCGGTGTACGAGATGAACATGGCCATGGTGCAGGTTGCCGTGGATGATTTGGGCCCGATGTTCAATGGGATATGCTACGCGGCTTGCATGATCGCATGCTTGATCGTGCACGACAGGATGCAGGCGAACTGTGAGTACTTCGAGATGTACTGCATCATGTTCGATGTTGCTGGATTAAGGCTGCCTTGTCACGAACTGTATGTACTGTGTTCGGGAGGGTCCGGATTGCTGATGGTGGAGATCTTTGATCTCTGTATCCAGTTCTGGACCTTGACACCCTGATCGGCAGGGACCTGAATTGGAAGCGTGTCTCGGATCACCGAGGTCCATCCGTTGTGATGGGCCTCGGTGATTTCTGTATCCAGGGCCTCCCGCGCTGCGCCAGGGGGCAATTCCCAAGTCCAGACGAAAATCAATTGATTTGTACTGGCACTCTTGGGAGGGTGCCTTCGTAACAAGGTGTGGACCCACGGATCGATCTGGGCAAGAGGTGCGGCGAGTTGTTTGGGCTCGCGTGCCGGTCACGACCTTCCGCGGAACCAGATGTTGACGAGCCAAGAGGAGTAGTACGTACCACGGGTGAATGCTGTCTCGATGTCCTGACAGACTGCTGCCCTTCGTTGGTTTTACAATCGGAGAACGAGACATGAGCGATTGCTTCAGACGAGAACGTCGCCGTGATGAACGAATGCGGCGCAGAGGTTCAGTGGCCGCATGTGCGGTCCTTCTTGTGGCACATCAGTTCCTGCCTGCCGCTGCGGCAGGTGGCGATCTCATCTGCTACGGCAGGGCGGATTTCAATTGTGACTGGGTGGTCGATGGCCAGGATCTCTCCTACGTGTTGGGGAGCTGGGGGACCAGCAGCAATGCGATCGACCTCGACGGTAACTGCACCATCGACGGTGGCGATCTTGCGATTGTGCTGGGTAGCTGGGGCGCACTTCCCGAAATGTCGGACTTCGTTCCGTTCACCTTCGACAACGAATCGGTTTCCCTCTGTCTCGGCGGCGACTCGATCAATGCCGTTCTCGATGGCGAGCTTTTCCCCGACCCGTATAGCGGCGGCTACTTCGGTGAAATCACGGTTGAACTCGAGAGCAGCGTTCATGTCTCCATCCAGTACACGGGAGACCAGACGACCGTCATGACGGGGACGTCCGAGATGCTCATTGACGGATCCGATCCTGCGTCGACGCTCTACCTC
>JAKVBW010000204.1 GCA_022446945.1 Phycisphaerales bacterium
GCGAGTTGGTTGGGATGTAGAACGATTCACCGGTTTCAATCGCGATGGAGATCCCAGCGAGGGGGACGACTGGAGCGCACAGGCCGTCTGTTTCAGTATCAACGGCAAAGCGGCCCGCAGCACGCACACGCTTGATCAGAGCGTCGAGCTCCTTCTTGGTGCGCACGACTGTGTAGTCACCAGCAACGGGTACCGTTGGATCCGCAGCCTCAGTACCCGAAAAGAGGCCGCCCAGCATGCCACCGTCATCAGCCGTCTCAGCCGAAGCAGTTTGCCCCAGCAAGACCCCCATCTCATCACGATGCCGGCTGAAGCCCAGGACTCGCATCGTCTCAATCAGTGCTGGGGCATCCATGGCGTTGAGCTCAACACGCGTCGCATCCAAATTGAATGGAACGTCGCAGTCATCTTTGAGGGTGATCAGTTCACGCCCAAGCGGGATGGTCTCCCGAGATGCCTCCAAGTTTTCAAGTCGTTTTCCTTTGATTGCCTGCTTGGACTTCGGCAAATCGACGTCTGCGTCAATGCGATCGTAGATTCCCTCAATCGTTTCGTACTCGGCCACAAGTTGCGCTGCCGTCTTCGGGCCGATCCCCGGAACACCTGGAACATTGTCCGCGTTATCGCCCATCAAAGTCAGCATGTCGACAACTTGGGAAGGCGTTATTCCCATGTTCTCGTGCAATGCTGCGACATCAGTGACCGTGTCTTTGTGTACATCAATCAAAGACGTCTTCTCATCCAGCAACTGTTGAAGATCTTTGTCCTTAGAGATAATGCGAATGGCGATGTCTGGATGTTCTTGGCGCATCCGCTTGACGATGGTGGCAATGACATCATCAGCTTCCATACGTTCCACGCCGTAGATCGGAACATTCATCTGCCCGAGCATTTCCAGGCATTGATCAACTTGCGGCTTGAGGTCGCTCGGCGGCGGTTCACGATTTGCCTTGTACTCTGGGTAGAGCTCTGAACGAAAGGTCCCCTTGTCACCAGAGACATCGAGAACGAGCGCCAGGTGGGAGGGCTGATACTCGCGGAGGAGCTTGAGCATCATTCCCGTAAATCCAAAGGTCATGTGTGTCGGTTCACTTGTGACCGGACTGGACATCGGCGTACGGATCGCGTGGTACGCACGAAAGAACTGCGCGTATCCATCAATCAGATAGAGCGTTTGCGTTGTGGTCGCCGAAGAGGACTGCGCGACAGCGTGAGGTGCCATACCAATATCTTAGTCCGCAGACCGAGATCCGAACGACAACTACTCGATGCAGTCGCCCCAAGAACCCAGAAGTATCGTCAAGTCCGCCCCATTCACATCGCCAGAGCCATCCAGGTCACCTGGACCTCCGGACTCGCCCCAGTCACCAAGCAGAATCGTGAGGTCCGCGCCATTGACGATGCCGTCCCCATTCAAATCCGCTGGACAGTCGGGTGGGCATTCGTCACCAACGTAGTTGCCGCCATTGTCCGTCCAGTTGCCAACGATCTGACCAGAACTTGAGTTGCCGCACACCGTGGTGTCAGTCAATGACACTGTTGTCGCCGATGCCATCGAGAGCCCTGCAAAGCCGCTGGCGATATTGTTCCTGATGCTGCATCTGACGAAGTCCACAATGCCGTCTTCAATGCGCACACCGGCAGTACCACTGCAGCCGAGAACTGGGCAGCCACCGGTGTTGTTTTCGATCACGCAGTCGATGAAGTCAAAATCGCTGGTAACGATGTCCGACCCGTCAGTTTGATCGCTGATGTAGACACCTCCGGCGAGGAAGCCAGCATAACCGTCAGCGATTCGACAGTTTCGAATGGTGCCTTGTG
>JAKVBW010000205.1 GCA_022446945.1 Phycisphaerales bacterium
GCCAAGACCGCCGCCGCCACCACCCGGGGAGCCTCCGGCTTGTTGAATATCCATCTCCAACCGTTGGCGGCGATCCAGTAAACGCCGAAGCATTTCCCCAGGATCATCACCGCCGCCCCTGCCAATACGCGCCACGATTTCTTCAGGATCTTCCCAGCGAGCCGATTTTGTTGCGATGAACTCTGGTTGCACAACCTGCTGCTGTGTCATACCGCGGCGAAGTTCCTCCAACACGGCATCGCGTACACGCGCAGTCACCTCTCCATCAATCTCTGCCCGAAAAGAGACCTGTCCTGGAAGCAGTTCAATCGTTTCAGGCTCGGACCAGGTTCCATCTTCCATCTGTCTTCGACGTTCAACTTTGATATCCAAAACGTCGACTCTGTCGTCATACCACCTAGAACTGATCGCAGGACCACCGTCCGGACCCTTGGCTGCAAAACGACGCAGGGTTTCATCGATATCGAAACGCGCCGCAACCGTTAGCCATGACACATCGCGTGGTGACTGAGGAAATGCGCTTGCAAGTTCTGGATCTGATTGAACTGCCTCCTCGGTAAGCGTGTCATAACTCTGGTACGCAAACACTTCCGTGGCCGAAGGAATAACTGGAACCGCAATATCCTTGCTGGCAACAACAGGCGCATCCCCAGTAACGTCAACAGGGCCTTTGAAAGCAGGTGCCAGTGCAAGAAACTCATTTGGCAATATCGGTGCTTCCGTGATCTCATCGAAACGGTCACCGAGATCCGATGCATCCGGAGGGGTCAAGTTACCGAGATTGGCCTGGCCTGAACTTGAAGATTCACCCTCGGCCAATCCCTGCTTCAGCAATTTTGCCCGCGTTTCAAGTGTCTCGTTGACTTCTCCGGGGCTGACGAGTTCCTTGCTGCCTTTCTGCTTGGCAGCGTTCGGATTGCCAACAAACTGCTGCGCAGCATAGAGGCCGAAAATGATCAACACGCCGCCAAGAACAACAAACTCGATGTACTGTTCGACAAGGGCTAGGATCTTCGTCTTCATGATGGATTGATTCCAAAGTACCTACTTGATTCAGTAGTCATCGCCGTCATCTTCATTTGCATTATCTGTAGGACGTGCCGGAATGCCGATTTGTGTACGAGCCTCGTCAGGCATCAATTCTGATGTCCAGTCCCGCAGCCAAAGCGTCTCCACGGTCAACATCAGACGCGCAAGTGCCCCCTCGCCGAAGTACTCATTGCGTTCCAATCCCTCGAATCCATCTGCCCGGCGAACTTGAACATCGATCACGGACATCACCATCGGGATGGTGAGTCCATCAAGTACTTCTCCCATACGGTCTGCAGAAACGATCATTTCCATGTCGACAAGCACGACATCAAATGCTGCATTCGTCACGCGGCCCGTGACAGAGTGATCGAACTTGCGTGTCCCAGCCGCGGGCACATCTGCAACGCTGCCTTGGCCACGGGGGCTGCCACCAGAACCACCCCCTCCGCCAAGTCCGCCACCCCCGAGTCCGCCGCCACCGCCGAGTCCGCCACCGCCGAGTCCGCCACCGCCCCCGAGACCACCACCGCCCTTCGGTCGCCCGGACGAACCCCCCAATTTGATGGAACGATCCGCTGCAGGAGGTGTCGCCACTTCGAGAAGACCTCTGACGTCAATCTGAAGAATCTGATGAATCGTCGCCAAGGGCTGTGGCTGACCGCCGTTGATCCCCGCAACGGCATCGGCAATCCGTTCCATGACCCAAAGTCGCCACTGCCAATCGAACATTTCATCGAGCGTCGGCTTATCTGTTGACTGGTAACCGGGTATGCCCAACGTATCTCG
>JAKVBW010000206.1 GCA_022446945.1 Phycisphaerales bacterium
CGAAAATGCGGGTTCCTTTGAGCGCATCGTGCGCTACTGCCAGGCCCGTTCCTCGAACAGCCAATGCGCCTGAGGGTGTGAGAACAGAGAAATCGTTGGTCAGACCTACATGTCCCACATTGATGTCTGCACGCCCCCGTTCAACCTGTACAGTCGTTCGAAGTGTGTCACCCGCATGGGCAATTTCGGGGAGGACAACGCGCGAACTTCCGTCGACGAAGACATGAGAATTGATTCCCACACGAAGCATCATCCAGGATCGAAGGCCCGTCCGAATCATCGCGCCGGGTTCGAGAATGTCATCCTTCGCCGCTCGTTTCCACGCACTGGTTGTGCTCGATCTCCATTGCACTTTGCCTGTCCATTCCATGACAACTGCACGAAGCACGCGAGAGTCGCCTTCTGGAAGTGCTTCTGCAGCTTTCAGCGCAATGGCCTTGAGTGCTGCGAGGCGTGATTGCACGGCATCCCTGCTGGTGGCGGTGACGGGCTGCAACGATTCCTGCGTCGTGTTCGTTTCAACGGGCGCTTCCTGAGCTGCTGCAGTGACGCCCAGAAACGCGGCCATCAGCGTTGTAACGATTCTTTTACTGGCATGCCTCATGGTCATGATGTCGGCTCGCTGGGTTCCACCTGATCAGTGGCGGGGGGGTCCGCCTGTTGGGATGCATCGGGGGCCTTCGGGGCCGATGCCCCAGAGGCTCCAGATGGCGTTGCAGACTGGGCCGCACGCGCGGCCTTGGCTTCAACGACACGTTGCCGCTGCTCGACAGAGGCGAGTAGGGCAGTAAATTCGGCCCCAGTGAGGGCCTCATGCTCAGTTATGCCTGGTAGTAGCCCCATGTGAACCAGTTCTCGGGTGCAATATCTCGGAGTGGGTCCCAGTAGCTGCATAGACAGACCACCCCGCACATTCAGGACATCGCATACACATACCGCGATAAAGCCCATTTGAGCCGATTCCTGAGGGGGTGGAGGTTCGGCGTCCTCGGCTATCCAGCCCTGAGTGCGTGCAAACCGCACCCGTTCATCCCATGTGCCGAGCTCCTGATCGGTGTTTGTGAGCAGAATGAGGCCATGGAGGGCGTCGTCATTGGTCGTGACGGATTGTTTTTCCAATGCATCCCAGAAGTCCAGAGAGTCTGTTGTTGTGGGAAACTGCAAAGAAGCGGATTGGTCAATCGATGTGCGTTCATGCAGACCACAGCTCGACAAAGTCGCAGCCAAGATCACAAGTGCACTGCGTCGAAGGCCATCAGAATGCATAACTGATACCTCCATAGACGAATTGTCTGACCTGATCGATTGGCTCGGGGACACCGCCGTTCGGGACGAAGAGGCCATAACGGAAATTGAAACTGACATCACTTGTGATCCGCCAGTCAAGTTTGAGGTCGCATTCCCAGCCGACAAAGCGATCATTGGTTGATGGAGCGGAAATGGGGGCGCGTGTGGTTGTCTTGCCAAACACGAAAAAGTCCACGCCGACTCGGAGATCATCAGGCTGACCCGAGTCCAGAGGAATAGCAGTGTTGGCCCCCACTCTGGCCATGAGCAGATTCGTCATGCTCGGTGCGAGGGCCAAGCCCGTGTTGATGTACCCCAAACTGTTGAATGCTTGGTCAGGTGATCCCGGCCAGTTGCCGCCGATCGTGCTGCTGCTGGACAGGCGGTCCGCGTCACCCGTGCCGAAGCCGAGCGTGCATTCGAGATCGCACAACAGAAGCGAAAAGCCGCAAAAATTTCCAGTGCAGTTCAGCTAACGCACAGAGAGAAAATGGACAGATTCAACCGGCATTTAGGAGCATTGTCAGAAC
>JAKVBW010000207.1 GCA_022446945.1 Phycisphaerales bacterium
CCCCAATCGGAAAACGAAGTTCGCGGGCAATTCGGTTTCGACGCGCGGTGGTTTTCGTTCGATCAAAATAGTCTATGTAATGGCTCTCGTTGCTTAGGAGATGGCCCACGCCATCGTTGTACATCAGGCCTTCAAAAAGGAGCATGTCCAACTCCGTCATGGCCCAGAAAGACCACTTAGAGACATCTCCCCACTCGGTGGCATTCGCCGGAGTCAGCATTGACTCGGAGCCATGCGTCTGAATCAGCCAAGTATTAATCGCCAATGACTCAAAGAGTCTCGATTCCGTATTCGGATCAAACAGAAAAGGGACACGGCGATTTCCGGAATTGGTGTGATCGTACTGATCCGAAAAAAAGTCGATCACCTCAATGGTGTGGGGAAGATCGAGTTCCTCAAGCAGCCAGGCCACACGGCCCACTCTTGTATGAGGATGCCCGTAGAGCAGCATGGGCAACATCTTTGAATTCGATTCATTGGACATTCGATTCACCTTCTCGCTCCATCATTACGGCACCACTTCAAAGTCGCAGACCGCGCGGGCTGCAAACATCGGAAGCAGGCGTTCGATCACCTCTAAATGAGCCGGGTGCTGAGAGTAGGCTTGCAGCGCTTGATACGACTCAAAATCACAAACCAAGCCGTACTCCCAGATATCGCCCGACGCGCCGGGTGCCCCTTGATGGGCGCCCATCGACCAATTCAGCGCTCCAGGAACCTTGCTGGGCAATTCATTCAGGATCCCGAGAACCCGAGTCGGGTCCGCACCATCGGCCACCTTCCAAAGAAATATATGACGGACCATCCACGCTCCTCTGCTTTGAACCGAATTCGAGCCAGAGAATAGCCAGCATTTTCGACCGCCCACACAACACACGAACCAAGTCAGTCCATCCGCTCAGAATTCCAGGGCACACTCATTCTCATCCTCAGTCACTGAAGCGAAATCATGCCCCACACACTGAGCCACGTGGCGGTCTCCAGAGCGCTACGCTCTTCATCCATGATGCCGAGGCTGCTTGCATTCCTCAGACTGGAACTCGCCCTAACACCGGAGCGCTGGCGAGCAATCGGGCGAATTGTGATTGCCTGCGCGATCTCGATCACAATGGTTATGACACTGCGCATTCCGGAAGGCACGTGGGTTCTTCTTTCCGCACTCATCGTGTCAATGCCCGGAACAGACGTATCCCTCGCTCGGTGCATCCATCGGCTGCTCGCCATTGCGGTCGGTTGTGGGGTTTCCATCGGCATCGTGATCATGTTTCCGCAGGCACCCTGGATTCAAGTGCCCATGATCGCATTGGTGATGGGTGGGGGCATCTATATGAGTCGAACCAGTGCAGCCCCATCGGTTCCCTTACTCGGGGCCTTGACGATGATCCTGTCCATTCCCGGCGTCGTCGACGTCGGTTCTCCCGAAAGCATCCACCGGGCGCTTTGGCGGCTGGTGGAGATCGGAGCAGGAAACATCATCGGCACGGCCTGCCAGGCGTTTATCTGGCCCGAACGACCCAACGAAATGCTCATGAAGGGATTGTCGACGAGCCTGCGTTATTCGAAGCAGAGAATGCATCAAGCGCTCCTCCCCATCAGTCAAGTCACGACCGACCCTCAAATCCTTGCCACCAACGAAGAGCGCATCATGAATTCGCTGGCGCTTTGGACAAACTGGCTCGACCACGCGACGCACTCTTCCAGAGAGATACGATCCCATCAAGATGGCTTGATGAACCTAATCGGGGCAACCAATCAGATCGCAGTGGCCTCTCAGCAGGTGGCTCGCATTACTG
>JAKVBW010000208.1 GCA_022446945.1 Phycisphaerales bacterium
AAAGGACATTCCGTTGCTTCGAGCGATCATGCCGGATGAGTTTACGGCGGTCCTTGTGAAGGGACGGAGCAACTACATTTCTCGGCGGCGACTGAAGCTGGCGTTGGAACGTGAAGGTCGACTGCTGGGTGATGATGAAGAGCGGCACTCGCTTTCGAGAATTGATGCCTGGGCTTCGCGGACAGACGACGGCACACTTGCGACGCTTCAGCAGTTGTCCAGGCCAGGCGTCTGGGATCACGTACAAAGTGAATCCAACAATTGTCTTGGTCGAAAATGCCCGACGAACGACACCTGTTTCTATCAGCAGGCCAGACGACGAATGGAAGGCGCCGATCTGCTGGTGTGCAATCATGCGATCTTTTTCAGTGATCTCGCGCTGCGAATGCAGAATGCCGGGTTCCTGCCGGAATACAGACATGTGGTCTTTGATGAGGCGCACATGCTCGAAGATGTTGCCGCTGAACACTTCGGACTGCGCCTCTCTGAGGGGCGAGTCAGGCACTTGCTCAAGATGCTCAACGAGCCTCGCAAGGGGCGTGGCATTCTGGCCACACTTGAATCGATTGAAGAATCGGATCCGCTGCGCACCGATGCCATCATGGCGGTTGATCTTGTTGAGCGGTCAGCCAACGCATTCTTCGATGATCTCAACGCGTGGCACGAAAGTCAGGATTCGGATTCCGGTCGCATCGCGACGGCTGGGATCGTCGACAATCCCTTGACTCCGGCGCTGATGAAGCTCGCTGGTTGTCTCAAACTGCTTCGAGAGCGCGCCTCACGTGAACAGGAAGAGCTCGAACTCGGTTCGAATTGCCAGCGTGCAGAAGAACTTGCGGTTGTTGCAGATGCGCTTCTGGAGCAGAAGCAGGAGGGGATGGTCCACTGGATCGAAACCAGGCAGTCGCAACGCGGAGGAGGTCGCGGGAGCGTGACGATTGCATGTGCGGCGATCGAGGTGGCTCCGATTCTTCGCACGCATCTCTTTGGCCGGGAAGGCGCAATCATCTGTACCAGCGCGACGCTGGCCACCGGGCCGGATGATTTTTCGTTGGTGAAGAGTCGCCTTGGATGTGAAACAGGCGAGACGCTTCAGTTGGGCAGTCCCTTTGATTTTGCTCGGCAGATGCGTGTCTTTGTTGATCCAACCATGCCTGATCCACGCGACGACGCCTACATGGATCGTCTTGCTGAGCGGGTTGTTGAGCAGGTCATTGCCACCGATGGTGGCGCGTTCGTGCTCTGTACCAGTCGCAAGACCATGGATCTCCTGGCAGGCCAGTGCAGAGCACAGTTGATTGACCGAGGCCATTGTGTATTGGTGCAGGGTGTTGATGGGCCAAGGACGGTGCTCTTGGAACGATTCCGCAACGAGGAACGGGCCGTTCTCATTGGTGTTGCCAGTTTCTGGCAGGGTGTTGATGTGCGTGGGAGAAGCCTTCGGAACGTCATCATCACCCGATTGCCATTTGATGCTCCCGACAAGCCGATCGTGCAGGCAAGGCACGAGGCGATTCAGGCTCGTGGTGAGAACCCATTCTTTGTCGACCAGGTTCCACGCGCGGTCATTCGTTTCAAGCAGGGCGTTGGTCGACTCATCCGTTCGGGAGATGATGTCGGGCGTGTCGTTGTGCTTGATCCGCGGATCGTCACCAAGAATTATGGTCGCGCCTTCCAGCGAGCATTGCCTGAAGACGTTGTGATAGAGCCAATAGGCGATGTCATCGAGGAATCGTTTTGATCCGAGTGCGCTTCGATCTGTCCAAGGCGTTGTAGAAGGCGGGCAG
>JAKVBW010000209.1 GCA_022446945.1 Phycisphaerales bacterium
ACAGGAAACGTGTCATGACGCGACCTTGGATCGAGGGACGTTTTGAAGAAAACGTGGTGACGACCACGGTGGAACAAGCAATTAACTGGGCTCGGCAATCCAGTATCTGGCCGATGACCTTTGGTCTGGCCTGTTGTGCAATTGAAATGATGGCAGCTGGAGCCAGTCGCTACGACATGGATAGATTTGGTGCCGGTGCTTTCCGAGCGACACCGCGTCAGGCACCCCTGATGATCGTCGCGGGTACCGTAACCTACAAAATGGCAAGTCGCGTGCGACGCCTGTACAACCTGATGCCCGATCCCAAGTTCGTGATTGCCATGGGCGCCTGCACGGTGGGTGGTGGCCCCTACTTCAAGTGGGGATATCACGTTGTGAAGGGCGTCGATCTCGTTGTGCCCGTCGACGTTTATGTTCCTGGTTGCCCTCCACGCCCCGAAGCCTTGCTGGAAGGTTTGATGCGAATCCAGGACAAAATCAACGGCCATCGGATCGCCAAGCAGCCTTCCGTCGAGGTGACAAGCTTCCTCGGAGCAGGCGACAAGGTGGAAGACGAACTTCCGATTCCGCATCACTCCGGTTTTGTAGAAGCCCCGGCTGATCAAGATCCGCTGTTGGATCATCAGAAAATTACCGGTTAGTAACCAGGGCCGAAATGATTCCTTTTGGTTTGGAACGAAAAACTTAATGACAGATACGCTCAAAGTTGAAAACCTTCACGTCAGCGTCGAGGGCAAAGAAATCCTGAAGGGAGTTAACCTTCAGATCAAGCGTGGCGAAACTCATGCATTGATGGGACCTAACGGTTCTGGCAAGAGTACGCTCGGCCTCGCCCTGATGGGCCATCCGAATTACGAGGTCACGGAAGGTCAGATTCTGCTGAACGATGAAGATCTGCTGGAGATGGAAGCCGACCAGCGTGCCCGTGCAGGGCTCTTCATGGCGTTCCAACGTCCGGTTGCCATTCCTGGCGTGAAGATGGCCGACTTCCTACGTCATGCAACGACCAATGTGCGCAATCCCGACCGCCAGGAGGGAGAAGACTTGATCCCGATGCGAGAATTTCGCAAAGAGATCCGAGACAAGATGAGCCAACTCAAAATCGATCCAGAGTTTGCTCGTCGTTATGTCAACGATGGTTTTTCAGGCGGTGAGATGAAGCGAGCGGAGATTTTGCAACTGGCAATGTTGCAACCGAAATTCGCCGTGCTCGACGAAACCGACAGTGGACTGGACGCAGACGCTGTCCTACTCGCCAGTCAAAGCATCGCTGAGATTGGTCGAAATCAGATCGGGCTGCTGATCATCACGCATCACGACAAACTGCTCGAACACAATCGTCCCGAATTCACCCACGTCATGTTAGGCGGCCGGATCGTGGAAACGGGAGGAGTTGAACTGGCAGCAGAACTTTACTCCAAAGGCTACGACCGGATTCGCAAAAAATACCCCGATGCGGATGCGGCCAACCAAGCCATGCTGACCGAAGAGCTGGAAGCGACCTCCTGAGAATCGCATCCCCCAGCAAACACTAGAACCTCGAGAATTTCGAACAACGCCTACGCGACAGGATTCAATCGATGGCAACTGATGTCCCTTCGAAATCGACTGAACAGATCGGTGAAATCAACAAATACGATTTCAAAACCGAATCCAAAGCGGTCTTCAAGGCTCGCAAGGGAGTCGATGCTGAGATCGTGAGTCAGATCTCAGAGATGAAGAATGAGCCCCAATGGATGCGAGATTTCCGGTTGAAAAGCCTGGAGATCTTTGAATCC
>JAKVBW010000021.1 GCA_022446945.1 Phycisphaerales bacterium
GATCAAGAAGATCCAGCAGGAAGGCGTTTCGGGCAGGCTCACATCTGGGGGACCGCTACCAGTCGGCGCGCGATGCAACATCTGGTTGAACAACGCATCGGGGAAACTTTCGAATGGGAGTTTCGAGAGATTCTCACACTTGACCGGGTGGCGTTCGATGACCGCCCACATGAATTGGATGCACTTGAAGTTCCATTGAACGGGAATCAAGTCCTGTCTTGCGCAATCGATGCCATCGGAACAACACCCGATGGTTGGGGCGAGCGTGATGGGTGAAGTGCACTCCGATTGGTATAAGGATGGACTTCGGTTCGAGTGCACACGCTGTGGGAACTGTTGCACCGGGCCTCCAGGTGCAGTCTGGTTTACAGCGTCGGAAGGAAGAGAGATGGCCGAGGTACTCGGTTTGAGTGAGGCTTCATTTCTCAAACGCTATGCCCGGAAGATCCGTGGTAAGTGGTCACTTCGTGAGCACAAGGGGCCGCATGGAATGGACTGTGTCTTCCTGACACGGGATGCTGCCGGAAAGGCCGGTTGTCGCATTTACGCAGCCAGACCATCACAGTGCCGCACATGGCCCTTCTGGCCGGAGAATCTGAAATCACGCCAGCACTGGGAGGCTGTGAAGCGGGAGACACCATGTCCCGGAATGGGGCAAGGGCCCTTGATTACAGTCGATTCCATCCTCAAGCGTCTCCACGGCGAGACGGATGACTGTGATGGCAACACCTGATCAGTCCCATGTCGAAGCGGGTAGAATGATGCGTTCGTGTGCAAATCTCGACTTACAACCAATCAGAGGATACAGATGAGAAGATCTACATTCACAATCGCCATGTTCGCATCGTGCATGGTGTCGGGCCCTCTTGTGGCGGAAGAGACGTCTTCATCCATGCAGTACGTCAGGATGAATACCTCTCAGGGTGACATGGTGCTCATGCTGGATCCAGTTGCAGCGCCAATCAGCGTGGCGAATTTCGTCGAATACGCGAAAGCCGGTACATACAACGGGACTATTTTTCATCGCGTCATCCCAGGTTTCATGATTCAAGGCGGTGGTTTCGAACCCGGGATGATCAAACGTGAGACTAGGCCGCCGATTGAGAATGAATGGCAGAATGGACTGAAGAACCAACGCGGCACGCTTGCGATGGCCCGACTAGGGCGCCAGCCCAATTCTGCGACGAACCAGTTCTTCATCAATGTCGCCGACAACGCATTTCTGGATCAGCCGCGTGATGGTGCGGGCTATGCCGTTTTCGGCAGAGTGGTTGCGGGTGAAGCTGTGCTTGATGCCATCAAGGGTTGCGAGACAGGCCACAAACACGGTGTGGAGGGCGGCCATTACGATGACGCACCACTTGATGACATCATGATCACCGAAGTTCGGTTGTTGACGCCCGAGGAGGCGGAGTCACTGGCTTCAGGTTGTCTGGATGCTGAAGATAAGTGGCGTGCAGCGCAGATTGCCGGCAAGGAATCGATCAAGAAAAAGCAGACTCCGGGGCAAGGGGAGATGAGCATGAGCGCAAGCGAGATCGCATCAAACAAAGATGAATTGTTCGGGCGAAAGGTGGGGGAAGCCACCGCACACGAGAGTGATTCCGGCTTGATCTGGTTCGACATTGTCGAAGGAGAAGGGCCAGCACCTGCGGGCCCCACATCATCCGTTCGCGTGCATTACACAGGCTGGTTGACAGATGGGACCCAATTCGACAGCAGTGTCGATCGCGGCGAGCCTATTGATTTTCCTCTGAATCGGGTGATTCCCGGTTGGACGGAGGGCGTTGGCTCGATGAAAGTCGGCGGTGTGCGCAAGCTGATCATTCCCGGAGATCTGGCCTATGGCCCTTCTGGTCGCGGCCCCATTCCTCCGAATGCAACCCTGATTTTCGATGTGGAACTGCTCGATCTTCCCTGATCGGCCTTTCAGAAGCATTCAAACAACTGAATTCTGCGGCGGCCTGTCTGATTTGATCTGGCCGCCGCTTTGTTCTGTGACATGATTCCGTCAAGAGATCTGTCTGGCATCGAATTCCGATGACTTGATACCGGCTGTTGTGTGGATGGAGATCGTCCGATATAACGACCGAACCTTGGAGGACCTAGTCGAGTCGGGCTCTACTGGCCCGTTCGATGAGACATGACAGCACTGAGTTTCCTCGACGATCCGGTTCTGGTACTTAACCGTGGCTATGCGGCAACACGTGTCGTTCCAGTCCGTCAGGCATTCGTTTTGTTGTTTCGACGCGTTGCCGAGGTTATCTCCGTCATTGATGGTCACTGGGAACAGTTTGATTTGACCAGTTGGATCGAAGTTGCAGAACTGCAAAAACGGTATGAGATGGGCCACCATGATTGGATTCGCACGGCGAGTCGGGAATTGGCTGTCCCTCGGATCATCAGATTGCAACTCTGCAACAGGCAGCCTGACCACCATGTCCGATTGAATAGGCGCAATCTCTATTCCCGTGATGGAAACTGTTGTCAGTATTGCGGACGACGTTTCCCGCTGTCAGAACTGTCCATCGACCATGTCATGCCTCAATCTCGAGGTGGTGATAACAGTTGGTCCAATTTGGTTTGTGCCTGTGTTCGTTGCAATGCAAGGAAGGGGAACCGCACGCCTCACGAAGCGGGGATGGCACTTGTAAAGAGGCCGCGCCGACCGAAAAAGTCCCCTGACCGATCTGTTCGTCTTCGTCGGAGTCAGTACGAAGCATGGAAGGTTTTTCTGAATGAAGCGTATTGGACAGTCGAACTGCGCGATTGAGATCATCTTCAAGGCCATGATGGCCGGAATGGTCTTTCCGGAGCCTCTTCGCGTGTATTGGACCGCTTCCCCCCGTGATCTGTATCGATGCCCTGATAACACCGCGCCCTGCAGAGCTCGCCACTGTGGCTTGACTCGGCGCTCAAGATCCTGCTGACGTCAGTGTGCGCAATACATCGTCGATGTCGAGCAGGTGGTCCTGTAGTAATGGATCCGGCAGTTCATCAAGTGCAGTTGCCATTTCACACGTAAAGGGCCCGACCGCTGTTCGCCGAATGGAGATGCAGCAACCGCCGGTTCCAAGTGCGGTACCCAAATCTCTCGCCAGCGATCGGACATAAAAACCCTTGCCACACGCGACTTCGATACGTGCAACTGGCCAGGACCATTCCAATAATCGAATCTCGTCAACTCGAACAGGTCTTGGAGCTGGTTCTTGAGGCTTGTCCTGTCTGGCCAGTTGATAGGCTCGGCGGCCGTTGATCTTCACGGCGCTGTAGATCGGTGGTCGTTGCAGAGTTTCACCGAGAAACGCCTGCAACGCTGTTTCAACCTCCGATTGGGTGGGTGGTTGATTGACCTCGATCTGTTCAGGCGGTGTTTCCAGATCATCGGTTGCCGTTCGTATGGAGAGATCGACTTCAGTGAGATAGCGTTTGTCGGTCGCGACGACTTGTTGTAGAAACTTTGTCCCGCGGCCGAGGCCCATGACCAAAACGCCTGTTGCGAGGGGGTCCAGCGTCCCAGCATGTCCCGTTTTGGTGCGGCCGGCCAGATGGCGCACTTTGGAAACAACACGCATGGAGGTGGGCCCCGCAGGCTTGTCAACGATGAGGAAACCGTTGATGGGTTGTTGCGTGCCAGACATGGACCGAGAGGGTATCGGTTGCCGTTGCGCGATGATCGACCCTACAATCCTCGACTCACCGGGCAGGTGACCGAGCGGCTGAAGGTGCGGCACTGGAAATGCCGTGTACGGTTTTTCCGTACCGTGGGTTCGAATCCCACCCTGTCCGTTTTGGCCTGAGTCCCAGCACTCGGCCATGAACGCTGGTGGATCGTCGCGAAGAGTTGTCCGTCAGCAGCGGACTCTGGTCCGCCGGTTAAGCGGTCGGGTACCATGGATGGTTCACCACATACGGGCTGTAGCGCAGCTTGGTTAGCGCGTCTGACTGGGGGTCAGAAGGTCGGAGGTTCGAATCCTCTCAGCCCGATTCGTCCCGTCTCCCCGAGCATTGAACCCACAGATCTGATTCCCGCTTCGTGATCACTCAGCGGGTTCGCTGGAAGTAGTTTGGCGTTCAATCCTGCCGCGGTTCCACGTGTCGATCATGACCATCGCCATTCCGGTCAGCAACAGTACATCCGCAATATTAAAGATCCATGGCCATACTTCGGGATTCCCGCCGGGCCAGGTCATGCCAAATGGGAGATGCCAGCCCGGAAGCATGTGCAGCATGTCCCGAACTCTCCCAAGCATCAGACGATCTGTCAGATTTCCAAGAGCACCTGCGAGAATGCATGCAATGGCAATGTGGAGAAGGTGGTGACGGCTGCTTGTTCGCCATCCGAATATCCAGAGTGCGACTGCGATTGCGACAAAGCTGAAGCAGACGAAGAACCAACGCTGGTGTGCGCCAATTCCAAACACAGCGCCGCTGTTCAGAACAAGTCGTAGATCCAGAAGATTGCCGGGGAGAACCTGAACTCCATCATGAGGCGGGATGGGGGCGTATCTAGGATTCTCGATGGCGGAAGATCGATCCAGAACCACAGGCGCACCTGCGACTGACTCGAATGCGAGAGTTTTTGTGATCAGATCTGTTGAGAGACCAACAGCCACCACTGCGATCAGGATCAGCCAAGCGGTCGGAGATCGTCTTGCAGGTATCACTGGAATGGCCACAGAACGTCGTTCACCGTCGATATCGACCAGATCGTTCTTGTTCGCGGGCGGAATCAATGTTCATGCGCGCCCAGGGTTTGGCTCTCAGTCTGGGTTTGCGAATGGCCTTCCCGGAAATCTCGCAGATGCCATACGTTCCATTCTCGATCCGAGCGAGTGCCGCATCAATCTCCCTGATGCGTTCTCGCTCTGATGCGGAGATGCCGAGCATCAGATCCTGTTCATAGGCATCGGATCCGACATCTGCCATGTGAATGGGCATGGTCGACATTTCACCTGAGTCAGATCTCAATGCTTCGGTTTCCATGCTGTCGAGCGCGCGGAGCACTTCACGGCGTTTGGCAAGCAGCAAATTTCGGAATTCAGCGAGATCAGATTCAGTCAATCTTGATTTTGCGACTCGGCGTGGTTTGCTTGAAGACTTGCTGTTATCCGATTTCGATGATTTCTTTCGTGTCGTGGTTTTGACTGCGCTCACAGAGACGCGTCGCACTCGCCTGCCGTTGACGATGACGTAGCCCTGTTTGTCAGGTTCTCCCGCAAGTGCAGCTTCCATGACCGTTCGTCGGCCCCGTTTGCGTGTCGTTGTTGGTTCAGTTGAAGCGTCCTGGGCAGTCGTCTGTTTCTTGGATGTGTTCGTCGACTTGCTCTTCGCCGAAGACTGCTTTTTCCGAGCTGGCTTGGTTGCTACCTTCTTCTTGGACGCAGCCTTTTTGCTGGACTTTTTCTTGGACGCCGTTTTTTTGGCGGTCTTCTTCTTGGTCGCAGCTTTTTTACTTGGCTTCTTCTTTGAGGCGGCTTTCTTGACGGTCTTCTTCTTGGCCGTTTTCTTCTTGGAAGCAGACTTCTTGGCTGCAGATCGAGGCGCGGTGGATTTCTTCGTCCTCTTCTTGGAGGTCGCCTTCTTCTTGGACGCAGCCTTCTTGGTGCTCGCTTTCTTCGCCACGGGCGGATCCTCGCGGGGTTCAGTGGAAAAAACCGCCAGAGCAAGCAACATCTAAATGCTTATCTGACAATAATTTAGGTCACCGCTGGGCCGACCTGCGGTCAGCCGAGTCCCGGGAGGATAGGGTCAGTTTGACGGGGGGTCAATGGCTTGAGTCGGCTGGATTGGCTTCAGCTTCGAGGATGCTGCCCATGCGTCTGAACTTCTCATAGCGGTTCTCGACCAGCGTTCGGGTGTTCAGCCGCCTTACTTCGCCGAGACGGTCAACGAGATGTCGTTCGAGCCGTACCGCTGCTTCCTCAGGGTTGCGGTGGGCGCCACCTTCCGGCTCAGTGATGATGCCATCGATGATGCCGTTCGCCAGATTGTTCTCGGCAGTCAAGGCGAGTGCATTGGCAGCATCCGCATTGGTTTGCTCATTGGCTTCCTTCCAGAGGATGGCCGCGCAGCCTTCAGGGCTGATCACCGAATACCAGGCAAACTGCATCATGTCGACCCGGTCTGCCACCCCGATACCGAGTGCACCGCCCGATCCACCTTCACCGATGACAACACTGACGATGGGAGTTTGGAGCCTGCTCATGTCACGCATGCTCACTGCGATGGCTTCCGCCTGCCCTCTCTCCTCAGGGCCAACACCTGGGTAGGCGCCGGGAGTATCGATGAGCGTGACAATGGGTAGACCGAATTTCTCTGCAAGTTTCATCTTGGCTAGAGCTTTGCGGTATCCCTCCGGATGGGCGCATCCAAAATGGCATTTGATACGTTCCTCAGTTGTCCGACCTTTTTGATGACCGACCACAAGTACCTTGTAGGGGCCAATGCGGCCAAACCCGGTGATGATCGCTGGATCGTCTCCGAAAAGACGATCGCCATGAAGTTCCCTGAAGTCCCGGCAGATTCTGTTGATGTAATCCGCCGTTTGTGGTCTGTTGGGATGGCGAGCCACTTTCACAACGTCGACGGGTGCAAGATTCGCGTACATCGTTTCCAGGAGAGCCTTGCGGTTCTCTCGAAGAGATTCAATCTGATCCGCCAGCGCAGCGGCATCGTCCCGCTTCTCCAATGCTTCAATCTGCGCATCCAGCTCCACGAGAGGGGACTCGAAGGGCAGTGGGGGGATCGTGTCAGCCATGGCACCATGGTATCTCGGGAAGGGGGCCGTATGCTGCGTATATGACTATCGACATTGCTGTTCTGGGTGCCGGTCATATGGGCGGTGCCATTCTCCGAGGCATCAAGGTGGCTGGAGCGTTTGACCCGGAGTCCATTCTGGTCATCGAACGTGACGCGGAAAGGCATCCAGCAATCAGTGAATTGGGTTTTGAAGTCACAGACTCACTGGCTTCTCTTGAACATGCTAGAACCGTTCTGTTGTGTATTCGCCCTCAGGACTTCGCTGCTTTTCAGAGTCACGATGATTCGAAACAATCTCGATTGATCGTTTCAGTGATGGCCGGTGTGACGATCGAAGCGATCAACTCCGTTTTCGGGCCCCATGCTCGAATTGCCAGAGCGATGCCCAATGCACCAGCGGCAATAGGAGAAGGTGTGACTGCTATCGCATGCGGCGCGACATGTACGGATGATGATCGAGAGTTTTGTCATGATCTGTTTGAAGGCGTCGGTTCTGTATGTGATGTACCCGAGTCGTTGCTTTCTGCTGTGACGGCTGTTGCCGGTTCGGGGCCCGCCTGGGAATTTCTTCTTTCTGAAGCTGTCCGGGAAGAAGCGATTGCACTTGGCCTGTCACCTGAAGTTGCAGATACTTTGATCGCCGGCACTAAGCGTGGAGCGGCAGCGATGATGGTCGAACTTGGTGCACCGCCCTCATCACTTCGACACAAGGTGACCACGCCGGGTGGAACGACAGAAGCAGGTCTCGGCGCGATGTGTCAGGCAGGATTCATGGAGACAGTTCGTGCCGGCGTTCGCGCTGCGCACGACCGCTCTCAGGAACTTGCCCAAGGCGGGGACAAGCCTTCTAAGGCGTCCTAGTAGTCCCTGCGCCGGAAGATCCAGATCGCACAGGCGAGAATGACAAACTCGAAGATGAGAGACTTTCCAATGATCTTCCATCCCGGGATGCTCAACTCCCGTTCATAACTCTTTTCTTCAGCATCCATCCGTCGTTTTTGAAACTCGTTTTGTGGGTAATCGGAATCTTCCTCGAAAGCGCGACCGGACATCAGATCCATGAGGGTGTTGTTAGAACCTCGTTCGAGTTCCCTGTGCAGCAGCCCCAGTGTTCGAGCGGTTTCGGGCAGTCCCATTCGAAGGAATCCGATTGCCGATTTCCATGGATTCAGTCGCTCAATTGCCTCATCGGCATTGGCAAGATCAGTTTCAGTTTCTCTTCTCTCTGCCCTGAGTTCCCTGACAACCTTTGTTTGATCTTCAAGCGAGGCTTGTTCGATTTCGGCAGTTAACTCGAAAAGTCTTTGAGTCGATTCATCGGCAGTTGTTTCGCTCATCAGCCAGAACCGTTGTATCTGGTCATCAGCAGTTCGTATGCCGAAGGTTCCGAACCAGAAGAGCAGGGTTGCCAGCAAAGCGACTAGCGTTGATCTTGTCAAAACACCGACAAAAACATTCACACAGAACAAGTAGCTGTAGAAGAGAGTCAGGAGTGGAATCGCCAGGAAAATGGCCGGATCCCACACGTCAATCCGCCAGCCAGCTGCGAAGAAGGCGCCAACGGTGAATACGGTGACCTGAAGCATCACAAAGATCAGCCCACTGACATACTTGATCGCAAAGACAGTCGTTCGGCGAATGGGTCTTGAGAGAACCAGTTCGACTGATCCTTCGGACAGGAATTTGGGGAAGATCGATGATGTTGAAATCAGCGCCAGTATCGATGCTGCCCAAGCAAGCCAGATATTGACGATGAAAGCCGAATAGATTCCCAAATAAAGCGTTTTGGCCAGTGGGGAGTGCGTGTTGATGTACTCGCTCTCTTCTTCAAACAGTCCGTAGAAGAGAGTGAATCCGGTATCTGTGAAGCCCATCGAGGCATACGCGACGATGACAAGAATATTGAGTCCCATGACGACTCGAAAGAGGCGTTCGGCACGCAATGAGAGCCAGGACTCCTTCAGGATTGCTAACAGACTTGTCATTTTTTGCGCCCCCGAACGGCACCTGGACTCGCAGCATCTTCTGTTCCGGCTTGTTTAAGCGCACGCATGAAGAGATCCTCAAGTGATTCTCGATTCTGACTGACCGCCAGAATGGAACCGCCCGCATCACGAATTCGATCAATGGTGCTTTGGACCTGATGCAGAGAATCACCCGGCAAAGTGACCACGATCCGATCCTCAAGTTGTTCAATCTTGCTGTCACCCCATTCGAGACTCGCATCTCGGTAGCTGACAGACCAGTTGACGCCTCCCTCAGTGAGCGCGTCGACGGTGCCCTCCATGGCGACGCGGCCCTTGACAAGCACCGCGAGTTGATCACAGATCGACTCAAGTTCCGCCAGGATATGACTATTGATCAGTATCGTTCGGCCTTCGTTTCTCAGTTGGAGCAACAGATCTCGAATCTCTCGTCTACCAACAGGATCAACGCCATCGGTGGGCTCATCGAGGAGGAGAAGTTCAGGATCATGCAGGAGCGCCTGTGCAAGGCCAATACGCTGCTGCATTCCCTTTGAAAAAGTTCCGACCTTGTGATTTCTCCATGAGGTCATACCCACGAGTTCGAGCATTTCTTCAACGCGACGTCGTCGCGCCGGCCTTCTCATTCCTGTGAGGCCTCCGTAGTAATGCAGTGCTTGCCCGGCGGTCATGAAACTGGGAAATCTGTGATGTTCAGGGAGATACCCGATACGCCGGAGTGTCGGCTTGTGTCCGATTGGTTTCCCCAGCATTGATCCGGACAGGACTGATGGCCGGATAACAGTCATGAGGATCTTCACCAGTGTGGACTTGCCGGCACCATTCGGTCCGAGCAGGCAGAAGATCTGCCCTTGGTCCACCTGCATGGAGACACCGCGGAGTGCGTGCACTTTTCGCCGGAAACTCTTCGAAACATCCTGAATGTCGATCACAGCCGCCATGTGGAAGAAGTGTACAGAGGCCCCATCGCGATATCCTCCACTACATGTTCCGAACTCGTCGAAACTTGAGATCGTTCCTTGAGACTCTTGAGAACCGTGGCGAACTCCGCCGAGTCGTCAAATCGGTGTCTCCATTGCTTGAGATTGCGGAGCACGCTGTACAGGAATCTCAGCGTGAAGCATCCCGTCCAGGGGCGAATGTCAGGGATAAAGAAGTTTCGAGACTCGGTGGGCAGGCACTGCTCTTCGAGAATGTCGAAGGGTGTGACTTCCCTCTGGCGATCAACGTTTTTGGAAGTGCGGCCAGAATGGATCTTGCGCTGCGATGTGAGGATGGAGGACTTCAGCAGCTTGCTGATCGGATTGATGCACTTGCTCATCTGACTCCGCCCAGCGGAGTGCGCGATTTGGTTGATCGCGCTCAACAAGTGCTCCCACTACTTCGTGCTGCGCCAAGATCTGTTCGATCTGGGATTTGTCAGGAGGTCGTGCGTTTGAGCAGCCGCGATGAGGTTGATCTTCGCAGGATTCCGATGATCAAATGCTGGCCATTAGACGGGGAGCCCGAATCAGTTGGTTGGACGATGTCTGCAGAGGAAGCAGGAACTGCGGGTGGACTTGGCCGCTACATCACACTTGCAGGAATGCACACGATCGATGCATCCGATCGAGAATCCAAAAAGCCGCGCAGTCACAATATCGGCATGTATCGGGCGCAGCTGCTTGGTCCTACGCAATTGGCCATGCATTGGCACGTTCATCACGATGGTGCAGCGCATTGGCGCAGTTGGAAGGCGATTGGAGAGCCGATGCCCATCGCGATTTGTCTGGGAGGGGAGCCTGTTCTTCCTTATGCAGCGACAGCACCGCTTCCTCCGGGAATCAGCGAACTTTTGTTGGCAGGGTTTCTTGAGGGAAGTGGGATCCCTATGGTCCAGGCAAGAACGGTTCCACTGAGAGTGCCGGCGAATTCCGAAATTGTCATCGAAGGGTTTGTGCGGACGGATGCGGGCGCTTGTGGGTGGGAACCTACCTCCGGCGAGCCGCTTGGTGATGGGGCGGTATTGGAAGGGCCCTTCGGTGACCACACCGGTTACTACTCTTTGCCAGATCGATATCCCATTCTCGATGTGACTGCGGTGACGCATCGGCGTGATGCAGTGTTTCCCGCGACAGTTGTCGGGCCGCCACCCCAGGAGGATTACTGGCTGGGCAAGTCAACCGAGCGTGTTTTTCTACCATTGCTTCAGACCCTGATACCTGAACTTGTCGACTACGACCTTCCCATGTCGGGCTGTTTCCACAACTGGGCTGTTCTCGGTATTCGCAAGGCATACCCCTTGCAGGCTAGGCGAGTCATGCACGCAGTATGGGGTGCAGGTCAGATGGCATGGACCAAATGTCTTGTTGTCGTTGATGCGGATGAAGTCGATGTACATGATCAAGAATCAGTACTCCGAACCCTGTTCAGGAATGTGGATTTTGGTCGTGATGTTGAGCGCACTTTCGGTCCTCTGGACATACTCGATCATGCTGCGGCTGCGCGAGGCGCAGGTGGGAAGATCGGATTTGATGCCACTTCCAGATGGCCTGGAGAAGAAGCAGGTCAATCGCATTGCAATCTTCCGAACTCCGAGCGTGAAAGCCTCGTTCGAGAAAGCATGGGTTCTCTGAGTGGGTTTGCCAGCGATTTCGATGTGCCTCAATGGGGCACGGGTCGCTGCATTGTTGCGAAGACCGCTTCGAGTATGGAAGACTCGCTTGCCACGGTGAATACAGCAATGCAGGACTGGACAGGACTGTTGTTGTTGATGGATGAAGATGTCGAGATCCGCGATCGCATGAAACTCTGGTTTCATGTTCTTGCGGGCATCGACGCGGATCGGGACATCTCGGTTGAGGAGGGGGTCATGTGCATCGATGCACGCAGTACGAAAAACTCAGCTGCAGCGGAGGCGGCACCGCCTCGCCCATGGCCTCCCTTTCTCGGATGGTCTTCAGTGTGAGGCCAACGTACGGGGCCCACTCCAGTTTTCATTGACTGCTGCGACTTCATTCGGTTTGAGGAAGAAGTAGTAGAGATGCCCCTCATTCTGTTGGCGTCCCGCAAGAAGTTCGGCCATCGGGCCCGCTCCGAGATACAAGTCGGCTCGACCGGGTGCTCGAATAGCGCCTCCAGTGTCCTGGTCGAACATGAACTGGGTAAATCGTTCACTGTCTCCCGAAAATCTGACGGCTTCGGTGTCGACGAGAACGACACCCCCCCTCGGGAAGATGTTCTTGTCAGTTGCGATTGAGCGTGAAGCGGTCACAGGAAATCCGAGTGAACCCGCAGGCCAAGTTCCACCGTCATATTCCTGGAAGAAGACAAACGATTCATTTTCGTTCATTGCTTCCTCAACGGAGGCATGATCTCGCTTCCAGGCTCGACGGATGGCTTGAAGACTGACTTCGCCTGACTTCAGCAACTTGCGATTGACCAGTGCTGCGCCCAGACTGGCGTACGGGCGATCTGTCTTGCCCGCATAGCCGACGTACATGGTCGATCCATCTCGCATTTTGAGTTTCGCCGAACCATTCACATGCACGATGTACGCATCCAGTGGGTTCTCCATCCAGACGATTTCTGTCCCGTCAAGCATTCCACTGCGATCGATTTCCGCTCGTGAAGGCCATGGGTCAATACTGCCGTCTGCGCGACGCCGCCCAAGTGGTTCACCAGACTGCTGATGGGTCACGAGATCATCGGGTCTTCCATAGAGCGGGGTGTCGAACCCTGTTCGTCGAACATTGCTGGCATTGAAGGTCGGGGAGCAGTAGGCAGTGAAGAGGACTGTTCCCTCATCGTCGCAGCCGATCGACTCATAGACGTCGAATCGATTCAGCAGGGCCGATCGAAATGAATCCAAATCCTTAGATTCCTCACAGAGATCCCTGAAGGCAACGACGCTGGCCCGCGCCTGTTCGTGAGTGATGTCACAGCAGGGGAACCATTGGAGGGTGGATTCCTTGTCGAACCAGTTGATCGATTCATTGGCAGCGTCTCTCAGGAAGAGATCCCGTTGTTGCCATGCGTGGTCGATTGCTGCCAGACGTTCCGGCTGCGCCACAGGTCTCAAAGGACTTGCGCCAGCGGGTAGTGGGCGAGCGTAGACGGATTCGACGACGTTGGTAGGGGTTGTGATCTGTTCGTGCTGGCACCCGAGAAGGACGCTGATCAGGCCTGTGGCACAAAGAATTCGAGCTCGCATGAGGACTGGCTCCATGTGGAAGGGGTTCCTTGGTGTCAAAGTCACCCAACTGCTGGGGGGATCTGCTCTTGCATCGGCATGAATATGCTTTCGTGGCCAGTCAGAGGATGCTCAAACTTCCGCATCGAGGTTTCCCGAGGGTACACTGTGGGCGACGCATGACGCGCCAGGGATCTAGCGGACAGATCGCGGATCCCCCTTCGACCCGGTTCAGGAGCCCCAAACATGACTTGCTTGTCAGTCACAGGCCTCGGCGTACTCGCATTCGGCATGCCTGGAGGATGGGAGTGGGTGGTCGTTCTGATCATCGGCCTCCTGATTTTCGGACGCCGTCTGCCTGAAGTCGGCCGCAGCATTGGCAAGAGCATTGTTGAGTTCAAGCGGGGTGTGAAGGGAATCAAGGACGAGATTGATCAAGAGTCTGCGAGGCCCTCAGAGGACTCACAAGCCAAATTGACCAGTGAAAGCGACGTTGGCATGGACGAGCAGGCAGTCAACCGCGAGAGCGAGCCGTCTCGCATAGACGACTGAACGAATGCGAATGCGGGGGCGATATAATCTCCGGCCCCTTTGGGCGATTAGCTCAGTTGGCTAGAGCGCACGGATCACACCCGTGAGGTCACAGGTTCGAGTCCTGTATCGCCCATTGTTGCGACCCTCTCATTCCTTCGAAGGTTTGGATCGATACGAGAAGATCGCAGAAGAGAGCATTTACCTCTTGTCGCGCTGCCGGGTATCGTGAGTCGCATGTCACATCCCGAACATCCCAACCTGCATGTTCTTGAGCACCCCCTCATTCAGGACAAGTTGGCGCGCATTCGCGAGGTTGGGACGCCGCCGGGGTTCTTTCGTGCGTTGGTCTCCGAAGTAGCGGGACTGATGGTCTTCCAGATCAGTCGAGATCTTCCGCTGCGGAAATCACGTGTCGAGACACCTTTGGAAGAGACAGAAGTCTTTCGACTTGCAGCCCCAGTGACGATTGTTCCCATTCTCCGTGCAGGCATTGGTTTGGCGGACGGTGTGGCCTCTCTCATGCCTGAAGCGCGTGTGGGTCATATTGGCCTCTATCGCGATGAGTCGACGCTTGCACCGGTCAGTTACTACTGCAAGCTTCCGGATGACATTTCGGAAGGGCCGGTCTTTCTTGTTGATCCCATGCTTGCAACGGGGGGTTCTGCGGCTGCAGCTGTCAAAGTGTTGCGAGAGAACGGCTGTCGGGACGTGCGACTCGTCTGCCTCGTTGCTGCGCCGACAGGTGTGAAGACCATGCACGAAGCGGATCCAGATGTGCCTGTATTCACCGCAGCACTGGATCGAGAACTCAGTGAAGTGGGATACATCCTGCCTGGGCTAGGCGATGCAGGAGACCGCATGTTCGGCACTCGCTGAACATTCAGGCCATTTTCAATCTGCTAGCACCGGCCCTAACTTGAAGGAGATGATCCTCAGGTGGGGGAACTCATTGTTCAATCGTTCAGTGAGCTGCGTGGTAACCGCTGCCGCCACCACGCGATCAGATCCTGAGAGATCGCATCGTCGATCTTGAATGCCGAATGCACGTAGCTTGCGGATTGCTCCAAAGCATGATCTCTGTCCGTTGATGTCGCGGCATCTTGGGCTTCAATAAAACACTGCCCCGCCTTGATCCATTGCTGTTCATCAGCAGGTATCGGAAGATCCAGCACATCTCGCGCCGCAAGTTTGATCGCATCAGGATTTCTCGCTAGTCCAAGATGCCGTTGAATGGCGATGAGTGCGGCGAAAGGGCTGGCCAGGAGGCTTGCGATCCGTGGAAGAATGTCAATGTCTTGTGTCGTCACCGTGATCAGTGGAACGCTTGGCAGCCAATGTCCATTTAAATCGAGACAGGGTTCAAGAACACGCGTCTGTGTTGGAAGCAGGATCTTGGGGACGAGTCGCATTTTCGCCCAGTTGCGCATCGCTTCATCCAGCCTGTCGAGTTGCACAATGGGCTTGTGCCATCGCTTCTTCAACAGTTGAGCAGATCGTCTGGACCAGTAACAGCAAGCTGGATCGATCAGTCCAGTCGTGACGACCGGTGCCGCTTGCAAGGGGATCTCACCAGGACATTCTTCAAGAGCGTTCTTGAGCCCGTAGTACTGGTCACGAAAGTCTGCGGTGGCGTCTGCGATCTGCCCCAACTTCAAATGTGAGGAGTGTTCCGGAAGATCAGGGATATCAAATGCGGGTGCTGCAAGTATTGCCCATCCCTCATTCAAGTAATTCTGGCATGGCGTGCATGCTCGAGGGGGTATTGATCGAAAGCGTTGGATCGGAGCAGGCTCACCGTCCCGTCTAAGTCCGATCGCGCATGCATGCACCTGAGCATCAAAGATGAACGCGTCAGTTGACCAGACATAGTCGAGTTGCGTCGATTCGAGAATGGCTGATCGGATGGTTTGTGTATCGCGTGCAGCAAGAAAAGACAGAGGTTGGACCATGCCGAGTCGGCCATTCTCTCGCAGTGCGTGGGCGCTCAGCAGTAGAAAAATGGATGCCTGATCCGCATAAGGAGGCAGTCGCACATCGGTATGACAGGCTGCTCGCTTTCGCGTCGATTCTGCAGATTGGCTCTTCAAGGGTGTCCCGAAAGGCGGGTTACCAAGAACGATGTCGACGCTTGCAGATGGCAATGCATCATTGTCGAGCGCATCGGTGAGTCTGATGTTGACGGCAGCGTTTGCATCTCCCCCTGCGAGTGCAGCGATGCGGCCACGTAGCCATGCGATCGCGAGCGAATCCGTGTCGTATCCATGCAACATCGGACCGATTTTCTGCCAACCTGTTTCCGGATCTCCCGGCAAGGTTGCAACCAGTCTCTCGCCAGCCTCGATCAGAAATCGGCCAGTGCCACAACTCGGATCAAGTATTTCAGGAAGAAGGCCTTTGTTCAAATCCATCCAGGGTTCTAGCGTTTGTTGGACGAGGAATCGAACAAGTTGGGGTGGTGTATAGAAGGCGCCAGCAGCCTGTCTGGCTTGCACATCTTCACCCGGCACCAGCCTGCTGCTGACCAGAGGTATCCACGATTCGAAGTGCGGATCACTCGCAGCGAGAGCATGAATGGTTTCCTCCGGAGGGACTGCAGAGGCAGCAATGCGATTCAGGATCTCGGCCAATGCGGTCATGGTGCCTGACGATAACGTGGAGTTGACCCAATTTGCGTGGATACGCTTGGCTTGGGACACCTTGCACGTCATAGTGTTGATATCTGCCGCTCGAAGGCGATGGTGACTGGGGCTAGGGAGTCATGGGTGTGATAAAGCAAATCTGGTGCGTTGCAACTGTACTCGCTGTCGTCTCAACCTCGGTCCTTGCAAACTCGCAGACGCGGCTGGGTTGCGATGGTGATGCGACAAGAGACGGGCAAGTTAATGCCGATGACATTCTGAGCGCGATCGCAACCTGGGGGACAACCGGCGGGTTTGATATTGATGGTGATGGGATCACGGGTGTTCCGGAATTGTTGCTCATTCTTGAGGAGTGGCAGCGTCCTTGCCATCCATTCCACGACAACATGACGGTTGTATTTGACTACGCGGCTGGAGTGGCTGTGATCACTGGTACGGGTCTGGCCGATCATCCCATGGGCCCATTCGATGGCTCGACCGGATGTTTCAATCCGAACACTCCATCAAATCAGAATGACACTTGGCGTATTCCGATAGAGCCACAGGTTGGCAATCAGTCGGAATTGGTTTACATGGACACGATGGGCAAGGTTGGCGTCATGCTCAATGGTGTTGCTTTCTACAACCCGTTTGATGCTGGTGGTATCGACGCTCCGAGCACGATCTGCTTCGATGATTACAACGGCCACCCCTCTCCTGACGGACGTTACCACTATCACCAATCGCCTCCTTGGGGTTATGGCGATGGAGATGGGCATTCTGAAATCATCGCTTATGCAATCGATGGATACCCCGTCTACGGCCCCTGGGAATCTGAAGGTCTGTACGCCAAAGATGCGTCAGGTGATCTTGCGCTTGATGCATGTAACGGTCATGAAACCGTAGAGAGGGGATACCACTACCACGCGATCTCATTTGATCTCGATGCGCAGGGATTTCCTTGGGTTCAGGGCTGTTGGCATGGGAACCCCGACATCAGCAACGTTGAAGCTGGCGGCGGGGGTGGTGGTGGCGGTGGACCTTGTGATGAGGGCTGCGGTGCTTTCAATATTCCACCCCCGGTCTGTCAGTGTGTCCAACAGAATCCTGATTACGCATACTGTTGCCAAGATTGGGATGCGGCCTGCCAGGCATACGCAGAGTCGTTCTGCGGCCTACCCTGAGCGTCGTGCGCAACCTCAGATGGACAACCTGCTTGGCTGCTGTGTTCAGTCTCCTGATGGCCATGTCATGTGATTCCGGATTGCGCACACGCCATGTCGAAGTACGTGACACAGGAGGTGCTCTTCAGAAGCCTTTGGTTGGCGTCGATGTGCCATTTGTGGTGATTGTCTTTGCGAGTCCAGATTGTCCGATTGCCAATGCGATTGCCCCAGAAATCGAGCGATTGCACAAGATGACGGTCGATGCAGGCGCAGCGTTCTATCTTGTCCATGCCAGAAGTGATGTCACAGCAGACACTGCCCAGAAACATGCTCGCAAGTTTGCAATTTCTGCTCCTATTCTGTTGGATACGGATCAGTCACTCGCCAAGGAGTTGAACGCAACAGTGACGCCTGAGATTGTCGTTGTCAAAACGGATCAACCAACAGTTGAGATCATCTATCAGGGTCTGATCAACAACCTCTATGCCTCTCTTGGGAACAGGAGGGACCAGGCTTCTGAACACTATGCTCGAGAGGCCATCGCCAGCGCCATTGTTGGGCAGACGGTGGACCCGGCATACAGGAAACCGCTAGGTTGTTTTATTGAGCGTGCTGAACCCTGATGCTGATACTCGGGGCCATTGCAGCGATCGGTGTGGAAGTCGGGTCCGTCGAATGGAAGCATGTCAGACCCATCATTGAGCAACACTGTTTGAGTTGTCACCATGATGGTGGACCCGCGCCATTTGCGCTCCATGATCCAGAATCCGTCGCTTTACGGGCGCGTTTCATCAAGGAAGTGACGGCATCGGGATTGATGCCGCCTTGGATTGCCAGCGAATATGGCCTTCCTTTGCAAGATGAGCGGGGCCTGAGCGATCACGAGATCGGCATTCTGGCTGCTTGGGCTGATAACGCACATCCTATGGGTGACGATCTGAAGCCAGCCAAACGACCTCCGGAATCTCCGGCGAAAGACGATGTGGTCGTCACGATGCCGGAAACCTGGACCGTGCCCGCTGAGGGCAAGGAGAACTGGGGACGTCGAGATCGCGACAAATGGACATTTGTTCTTCCGATCGGGAATGATGATGCAATCCATGTTCGGGGCATTCAGCACTACTCCACAGCACCACAAGTTGTCCATGCGGTGACATATCTCGCGGATCCGACCGATGCATCTCAATGGAAAGACAGTCGCGACGACATGTTCGGTACCTACATGACCGGTGATATTCGAGATCGCCCTTCCGGTGAACTCGGTGGAACGGGAGTAGGCCATCGCAAACTTCGCTTGCCTGAAGGGTTCCATTGGGACGTGCCTAGAGGATCGGATCTTGCGATGGAGGTGCACTACCGACCTCTGGGTCGGCCATTGCGACTTCAGGATCGTATTGCATTTGAAGTCACCGCGGATCAGAACTCCAGGCCGCTTCGCACTCTGATTTCAATGGTCCGATGGATCGATGTGGCATCTGGTGCATCATCGACCGTGGAGGATCAGTTTGTCCTTGAGGAGGATGTTCAGCTGGTGGGCATCACCCCGCGGGCCATGGGTACATGTACGGCCCTGCGTTTAACAGCCTCGCTTCCGCATGGTGAGGAGGTCATACTCTTCGACGCGCCCGACTGGGATCCACACTGGCGTCAGACGTTCCTGCTGGAAGATGTTTACGAATTGCCTCTTGGGACAGTCATTCGCGGTACATGGAGAATTGTCAATACCGAGGGAAACCTCCGCAACCCATTCGTGCCGATAGAGAGATTGAGTATGGCTCGTCGCACAGGCGCGGTTTCGATTCTTCTTCATGTGGCGGCAGAAGATCCCGAAGCTGATCAACGACTTCAGGGATGGCACCGGGAATTGATGCGTTCAAGGATGAGATGACAACAGTTCATTTTCGTGTTGATGCTTTGTGCAGCCACAATCTCGTCAGTTCCGTTATCAAGCCAAGTACTCTCCAAGCCCTAAAAACAAGCCTTTTGAATGGCTTCCACCGTCTATCCACCGACTTCTCCCCTAATTGATCCACACTATTCAGTTGCTTGCAGCACTTCTAGTCGTGGCGTATTAATAGACGCGTTGTGGCTGCCTGCTCGGCCGAGGCCGAACTGGCGAAAGGCTCTTTGAAAAGCGGAGAAGTACGTGTCGGACGGCGAGCAACGCCCCGATCCGGAAGGAACGTGTGTCCGAAAGGATGTTCGTTCGAAGCGAATGGTTTCCCGACATTCCATCTCGCGGTTTCCGGACCCGCGGGGGCACCCGTTGCTCAAGTCACATTCGAGTCTTTCATTGCAATGAAGCAATGAAACGACACTGCAGAATCGAATGGTGATTGACAAGACTGTGACGAACTCGCTCAGGCGAGGGATACGAAACCGCGCAAGCGAAGGAGTGTGGATGGTCTTACATGGATCGCAAGATTCATGAACAGGCTGTTCAGAAACGCATGACGTGCTCTGAAAGGAGAAGACGGATGCGGGACAAGTCCAAAAGGACACATGCTCAGGAGAGCATGGGCCACATCATCAATCACGGATCTATGAATCAGCGATCAAACACAAAATGTCTTCGGACATGAAGTGTTCGCATGAAGATGATCTTGACAGTCCAATCAGTCCACCGAGATGAACACCAAAAGTGTCCTGCACCAGAGGTGATGAAACTCGAAAAGTGGAACGTTCGAGGGCGGCATGGCTGCCCGGGCCGGCGGTTCCGGCGGCCTGAGCATTCGATGCCGTGGACGTCCTCGCGCGACCAAGTCAAGCAGCCAATTTCAACCCACACCGGATGTGGGAACGGCGAAGATTCTGAAGTGTGAAAACATTACAGAGACGAGCCAGGTTGGCGGAAGTCTTGCCAAGACCGCGAGGGGGACGATGAAGATTCAGCATGGAGTCCTGCGTTGTGACGGCAGCGCAGGGAGATCCGAACGCCGTGCAAGGAATCGGCATCGCTCGAAACGATTGGAGCGGTAATGCAAAAGAACACCCAACGCGAGGCATTGCGATGGGGCCGCTGCCAACGAAGGACACCGACACGCCCGATGTGCACCGGGTAAGGCGGGGCCGCCCGCCGAGATCACCGTGAGCGCCAACTTGTCTTGAACGATCGAAAGATCGCGTCTTGAGAAGTGGGTCTGGTTCAGCCCGGCCGAGCAGTCAGCGACATCCCGAGGGCAAAGTGGGGGGCAACCCCCGTCCTTGGGGGAGGAGAGAAGAAGCGGGGACGAGTCATCAACTCGTCCCCGCCTTTTTTTTTGCTGTCAAGAAGTTTCTCTGGACGGTCCTGTCATGGAGGCATGCAGGAGGTCAGCCGACGCGTGCGCCGTCCATCGGAAGTGAAGGGGGGATGTCTGAATCGCTGGGCGACATGATTTCCATCACGGTGATCCAAGCCTTGGGAATCTTCTGAACGCTGCCCACCTGATCGGGGCCGCGTGAATCGGTCAGTGCAACGAACTCGTTGCATTCGTGTATGAGCAGACCGACCGTGTGCACCTCGGCCAAAGGACGGAGTGCGAAATCAACCATGTCTTCAGGATCTTCCCACCCAGGGCCGCCACGCGCTTCGGCATCGACCCATCGCACCGAGACAACGGGCCACACTCTGTCCAGCGCGACGGCCACATCATCCGAGTGCACGGGAGCATGGGCATCAGCAATGGGGCGAATCTGAGTCATCTAGTCCTCCAATGAGGGACAACCCACAGAGAGCCTGATTCTTTCATCCCTGACCGATAGACTGCGGTTGTGAACCTTGAGGAGGCCCTATTGCCATGTTGAGGCCGTTCATTCAGGCGTTTTTTGTTGGGATCACCCTTTTTGGCGTGCTCAGAGCTGACTTGCGGGCCGCTGTGCCCACAGCGGAAGTTCCAGCCGTTCCCAGAGAGGCGGCAATCCTAGAGAAGGGGTCCAACTTGCCTTTGGGGGCGTTGATCCGCTCAGGTGATTGCGAAGCGGTCGGTTCGGTGCTTGCCAGCGGGGTCAGTCCTGACGGGCAGCCTGATGGTGTGCCGCCATTGCTTCGCGCGGCATTCGAGTGTCGGCCCGATATCGCGTTGTTGCTGCTTCAGCATGGTGCTGATCCGGATGCATCGTTCGGGCCTGATCACATCACGGCGCTGTTAGCAGCTTGTCAATCTTCATGCAGATCCGTTGCCCGATTGTTGATTGAACATGGTGCAGATCCTCACGCGGCAACCCAAGGAGGAGTGACGCCACTGATGGCAGCGGCATGGTGGGGTTCGGCGGGATGTCTACGAGAACTGTTGTCTCATGATCCTGATTTGCTCGCAGTTGACCATCAGGGACACGATGCGGTTTATTTCGCTGCGCTGCGAGGCCATGCAGCATGTCTCGGTCAGTTGCTCGAAGCAGGGGCAAGGGCTGATCGAAGCACCACGCTGGGCTGGACTGCCTTACTTGCAGCTGCGAGGAGTGGATGCGCGGAGTGTGTTGCGCTTCTGATCGAACATCGCGCCGATCCTTCTCAAACAGGTCCTGGTGGCGTGTCAGTTGTCGACGAAGCAGTTGAACACTGTCATGCAGACGTCGTGTCGTTGCTGATCGATGCAGGTGTCAAACCAACCCGTCAGATTCTCGATCGTTCGATCGACAGTTTGTGCCCAACTGTTTTGAGGATTTTATTGCTGTCGAAGGATTCGTGGACTGATCTCCGCAGCACTCTCATTGAAGCGAGAAAACGTGTGGATGCTGCCATGAAAGATTCCAAATTGAGCGATGCCGCTCGACGCAGGCTTGAGTCCTGTCTTCAGTCCATTGATGACGCAAGGGCCGCAATGGCTGGGAAGAAGGACTGACGATGCAATTCATTCCTCAAGAGATTGATGGCGACATCATGGTGCTTGCGATCGACGGTGGATTGGATGGTTCAACATCCCACGCATTCACTTCAGACGTTCTCGCAATCGTGGATGGTGGTGTCACGCGATTGATCATTGACTGCAGTGGTTTGACGGCATTGACCAGCATTGGAGTGGGTGCCATCATTCGGCTTCATGCTCGAGCCGCCGCACATGGTGGTGATGTCAAACTCTGTGCGGTTCCCGGCATCGCACTCCAGATTCTCAATGTCAT
>JAKVBW010000210.1 GCA_022446945.1 Phycisphaerales bacterium
AACCAGGATCATCATCGGGATGCGGTGGACATCGAAGAGTTCGGCAAGTTCGTTGTCCCACTTCTTGCCATCGAAGAACATCGGCCAGTGCGCACCAGCCTTTGCTGCGGCATCCTGCATGCGCTTGAGATCACTGTCGAGACTCACGCCAAGGATTTCCAGGCCCTTGTCGTTGTAGGCGGTGTAGAGTTCGACCAGGTGCGGCATCTGTGCCATGCAGGGCCTGCACCAGGCAGCCCAGAAATCAACAAGCAAGACATCGCCTCTGAACGATTCAGGCGTGAGGGGATTGCCACCATCAGCGGAGGGCACTTCAAACGACTTCAGAGGTTTGCCGATCCAGCCGAGCCGTTCGTATTGTTCACGGGCCATGTCCTTCATGCGGTCGGCGCCCCGGGGCAAGGCAGTCATATCGATCCAGCTCTTGAGGAATCGTCGCGCGTCATCAGGTCTGCCGGCCAGGGCCAGGGCATCGGCAGAGTGGATGCTGCGCTGATCTGCAGCAGGTCCATCGGCATATGCATCGATCGCAGCAAGCGCAGCCTCGGGTTGATCCGATCTGATCAAGGATTGCACACGTCTCGTCATCGAGAGGCTTGAACGCTTTTCATCGGGGAAGCGATCAAGATAGGTCTTGTATGCATCGGCCGCCTCCTTGTAGCGGTAGAGGTTCCAGAGACCGATTGCCTGCAGGTACATCACTTCTTCGAGGCGATCGGATTCCGGGTACGCCGCTCTATATGCCGCAAGTTTTTCAAGGCCATCTTCGTTGCTTCGCCACATCAAGAGATGCGCACGTTGATTGACACCCAGTTCAAGGATCAGGTCGTCATAAGCGGCTTGCTCGGGATTGGCTTGTTCGCCCTTGTTTGGTGTTTCTTCAATCATCCGACGGATGGCAGCTTCAAGAGAATCTCCTCGCAGACCCGCAAAACGCGCAACCCCATGTTCATCGAGGAGAATCGTGTGTGGGATCGCACGCACGTTGTTTGATGTTGCCGGCAAGGTCTTCCACTTTTGGCCATCGTAGATCTGCGGCCAGGTCATCTTCAGGCGGTCCATGGTTGCACGGATTTTTTCCTTGGCATCGGGGGAGTCCAACGAGACGCCCAGGATCTTCAGGCCCTTCTCGCCGTACTTCTCATGCATTTCAACAAGGTGTGGCATCTCTCGGATGCATGGCCCGCACCATGTTGCCCAGTAGTCGATCAGAAGTACTTTCGTACCGAGATAGTCATCAATGGAGATGTCCTTGCCATCGAGTGATGGGCCGCTGAATTTTGTGAAGGGCACGGTTGGGAAGGTGCCTCGGGCGTCTTCCTTGCTGAGCATGGAAGGCTTCGGTGCTTCTGGATCCTGCGCGTGTGCGGCAGTGGCAGCAATACAAACCATGCAGAGTGTCTTGAGGATTGCTTTCATTGGGATGGCGCCTCCGATTGTGTTCCGTAGGTGTGTTTGCCTTCGCCGACCTTCCCGGGCCGTACACCCTGTCTGTATACGGTGCCGAATCCGGCTGGTGTTGGATCGTATGTTCCAACGACTTCAGCGCGTGCACCATCTTCCGGGATGAGGTCTTCTCGGCCGACTGCCCAGAGGATGCCATTGAGTGCATGGCGACGCATGGATGGCTCTCGAAAATCGTAGGGGTGTGCAGTCGTGGAAAAGAACACTCGCTCGGGGACACCGGAGCTGACAGGTTCCGCTTCCATGATCCATGAGACCGGTTGGTTGAGTGGAAAGCGATCGGTGCGTCCGGTCTTCTCGTAATGG
>JAKVBW010000211.1 GCA_022446945.1 Phycisphaerales bacterium
TGAAACACCGAAACACAATGCGCCGATGACGACCATCATCCCGCTGACCCCGAGAACCGAGCTATACCGCAAGACAAACCATCGTCTGAAAACGATGCCCTGCGGAATCACCGAAAGAATCGGATACAGACACAGCACCACGACCCAGAGAAGCGGACGCTCCCTTGGAAACTGAAACATCGGACTCGTCGTGATGAGCGGGTAAACGATGAGAAGAAGGCCGCTGCAGATGACGATGACGAGGATCACTTCGATCATGTTTGATCGACTTGGTTTTATCCTGCGATCAGCGCTATCCATCGCGGCATCAGCACTCCCCTTCTTTGCTCTTTTCATGAGGATGAGACAGGCGACTGCCGCAATCCAAAGCACAGGTAACGGCGGAATCCGAATGCCGCTCACGCGCATGATCAGCAGGACAATGGGGATCACTCCGAAGAGGATGATCAGTTCAAGTGATTGTGATCGCATCGAAGTGACAGACCTCATGCACCATGAGCTTTTCCATGGCTACGCTCCCCACTCGTCGGGATGACCAATCATCCTGAGCTTCATCCGCGCATCCTGAGGCAACATGCTGGTACGTGCAAGTTCGACGAGCACCCCTGCGCATAGAGCGAGCAGGAAGGCTGTACGCACGCACGAAACTCGGAAAATACGATCAGGCCAGTTTTTTTCGCTTGCGACGCATGCCTGCCGCACCAAGAGCCAGTGCCCCCAGGCCACCGATGCCGGGCACCGGAGTGGAAGCCTCGGTCTGCCCCGCCAGGATGCTGCCGCCTGTGGTGTCGTATGCCCAGCCGTGCAGGGTCAGCGTCAAACCATCCGAGGAAACACTGAAATCGGCCCATCCGTATACGGTGTCGCCGGAGTTCGTCTCAAGCTCGAAACCAAAGAACGCACGATCACCTTGGCCCAGGATTCCGAAGAAAGACTGCTGAACGTTTGAGTTCCTGTTGCTGCTTACAAGTTCTCCATCATAGTAGCTGCGACGAATCGAAAACTCGCTCGACCCTTGGCGCTCGAACAAATTGGCATTGATGAAACCGAGACCGGAATCAATGGCATCGTTTTGATTCACGAGCGCAAAGTCCATTCCATCAACGCCGAAGTTCATGTTGGTCCAGATCGTGTAACTGTATTCAAGCCTCGAACGATTCGCCGAGCCATAGCTCCATTCTGAATGGCTGACAGTGCTCCACGAGCTGCGAGATCCGGTCAAACGGAACGAAGCGCCTCCGTTCGGCACATTCAGGTATTCCCAGCCTGACGAGAGGGTTAAATGGTAGGTATTGCTGTCGTGGTACACATCGGCATGCACGGAACTCCCGACAAGGCCAATGGCCCCAGATCCACACATAGCCATCGTGAGGTAGTGATCACGACGCGTTGATTCAATCTTCATAGCAAGTCTCTTTCTCTGATCGGCAAGGAGGCAAGTTGTGGAAACAGAGCAACCGGATCATCGCGAGGAAGACACCGCAATCAATGTCAATGCATCGCACAATGAGATGACAACATTCATCGTTTCTTTCTCCTGGCATGCATCACCAGTTCATGTTGCTTTTCGATGAGTCGCGGATACGACGAACCACGACACAATCGATTGAAACAATACGGTAGTGGTGCAAACAAAGAACAGAAAGAGCCTGACATGGCAAATCACGTGAAATTGCTGCATTTGTGAGTCGATGTATTTGTTTGTAATCACCACACCACAATCGAAACCATGACACCACCGGGAGTTCGGTGGT
>JAKVBW010000212.1 GCA_022446945.1 Phycisphaerales bacterium
CTGCTCGACAAGGACTTTCTCTTCCAGCAGCGCGTCTGGTACCTCACCCGGACGCCGTCGATCGATGGACTGACCAGTGGTGGCGACAACATCAGCGTCGAGCACAATCACGGCACCGTCTATCGGATCAAGCCTCGCACGAATCTCGACGTCAATCGCTGGTGGATCTCCGATGAAATCCGCTGGGGTTGGAAGTTCATCCATGACGAGTCCCGCCGCAGGGTTCCCGCGGTGCGTGGTCACGATGCGTGGGCACCGGAACATGCGGACGAGGCCTGGAATACGGCACTCGCCACGGCGATGGACGGACTGCGCGATCGAAGCATCGCCTGCATGATCAGTCCCATGTTGACATGCGAGGATGCATGGCATCTGGGACGCATGGCCCGTCGCCTTGATCCGAATGCCTTGCTTGCCGTCGGGCCGGTTCCCGTCTCCGGCGAGGACAAGACGTTCCCGGGTGGATACACGATGCGGGCTGAAAAAGCGCCAAACGCCCGTGGTGTTCGTCGGGTGCTGGATGCGCTGGGCGGAACGGTGACCGATGCGGCGGGCTTTGAAGCGGCCCTGACCGACGGTGGCCCCGATGCCGTCGTCCTGACCGGGAACTACCCCAGTGCCTGGGTGACGGATTCCATGAAGGCGGCGCTTGGTGATCGATTCACGCTGCTGCTGGACACGATGCCCAACCGACTTGATGATCGCGCCGACGTCTTTCTTCCGACGGCGACCTGGATGGAGAAGAGCGGCACGTTCGAGAACGTCGATGGACGGCTGCAGGCCTTTGAGCGTGCGATCGAGCCCGTCGACTACTGCAAGAGCGAATCACAGATCGCCATCGACCTGTTGGCGCTGCATGATGGTGTGCGACCTGACTGGTTCAATGCGGCCATGACGCGGCAGACCATGGCGACTGAATCCGGCCTCAAACTCTTCCTGGATGCAGTGCACATGCCCGAGGCCGAGACCACGGTCGAGTCGGACATGGAATTGATCGAGCTGTGAGTCGCTGGTTCAAGAGAACATTGTCCAAGAAACTCCTCGCCTGCAGATATGGCATTGCATTTGTCGTGTTCATTGTCACGTTCTTCTTGCCTGTGATCGACGATCCGGATCGAGACAAGGGTGTCATATACGGTCACGATGCAGCCGCGATGTCCTGGGAGCTTCTCGTAGGGAATCCGTTTTATGACGATGTGTACGAAGCATTCATGCCTTCAAAAGAAGTCAGGGAATCCGTTTCCGACAAGACGATCATCGCCGCCTTTTTGCTGTACAGCAGCAGGCTTGATGAAGTAGGCCAGAAAGACTCGTCTTTTTTCTCGAAACCGCTCGTGCATGTCTATTCAATCTGTCTGCAGGTGGCTTGGCTGTGCAATGCGATTCCAATCCTGCTGCTGCTTTTGATCGTGTTCAAATTGCGGGATGGACTCTGGAGGAAGTTGCTTCTCTTGTCCTCATACGTCCTCGTAATCATTCCGATCTTATTGGTGGTGCTGCCGATGTTGGTGTTGTCACGGCCAGTATTCATGGGTCATGGTTCGTTGGGATATTTCTTCTGGATGATGTCGCTTTTCATGATGTCACCCCTGGTATATTGGCGTCGAAAGATCTGGCCATTTTGCCGTGAGGATGAGATGAGTGAGCCCGCTTGATCAGCGTGATGCGTCGTTGTCCAGAACCACCATGCAGCCGGCCGGCATGGCGATCAGCACGCC
>JAKVBW010000213.1 GCA_022446945.1 Phycisphaerales bacterium
GCCAAGTTCGGATCGTGCAGGATCCATGAGCGTGAACATCGGGTAATCGTCGCCTTCGATCTTCACGAGCGCAAGATCTCGATCTGCATCGTACTGGACCACATGGCCAAGCTTGCTGGGTCCTTGTCGAGTCAGCACATTCACTTCTTTGAACTCATCGACGACGTGTGCATTGGTAACAAGCAGTCCATCAGCACGAACGAAGAAGCCACTTCCGACGCCATTTGCAGTCTCAATCGTGACTACGGGGTCAAGCATGTCCTGCATATGATTTTGGTTTGCAGCGGGGGACTTCAAGTGTGCTGCCGGTGTGGTGTGCACGAATGCCATTGGGCGCATTTCTGCACGAGTCATGCCGTATGCCACCGAGCCGATGGCGACAAGTGACATCACCATGCATGCGCACCACGGGATCCAAGTCATTGCCTTGGACGGACGTGCGACATCTCCATCGTGCAGTTTGAGTGTCTGCGGGACCTGCTTGATTGCTTCAAACGTATTCTGTTTAGCGGAGATGAGGTCCATATCTTGCTCCCGCACTCGTTCCTGAAGCACCTTGTTTCGTTCATCGAGATTACGAAGTCGTTTTTCCCGTCGAGCCGACAGTTTCGCCCGTTCACGTTGGGCACGTGATGGGTTGGCATTGCTTTGAAGTGATTTGCCGACAAATGCAAGGGTGATGCTGATCAGGCTATAGAACGCACCGATTGGAGCGAAGATACACCACTGCACCATGGCGTAGTCGTACTTCGTGGGCAGTCCTGGTTGACTCTGGAACCATTTTGCCATTCGGTAGTAGAGGATAGATTCGAACTCGGCATCGATGGCGGCGTTGCGTTCAGTAATCCTATCCGAGATCTCAGAGTTGGCTGCGTGTAGGGACTCAATGCGGGCGTCCTTGGTCGCAATGAGATGCTCAACGCCCTGGACATCACTCTGGTAGGCTTCGTCGAGTTCAGCAACCTCTGTTGCCGCCGAAGTGTTGAGCTTCAGCAGGGTGTCTGATAGTTCAAGCTCAAGTCCACGTCGCTGAGCGGCGAGTCGTTCGATTGAAGGTTCGTGCTTGGCACGAAGTGACTCACGCTGGGTGGCGAGTGTCTCTTCGAGGGCTGCGATCTCGTTCTGCTGCTTGGTGACATCCGGTCCCGTTCGAAGCAGTGACTCAAGTAGAGCACGTTCCGATTCGATTTCCTTCTGTCGATCCAACATATTTGCGCGTTCTTGTTGGAGGCGAGCCTTTTCTTCGTTCCCGCCAGTAAACGGGCCGGTTTCAACTTGCCCCTGTGCGGCAAGATTTTCCGACTGGCGTGTGTGCAGGGCATCCCACTTTTCATCCAGTCCCGCAATACTGTTGGTGATCTGCCGCTCATGTGCGGCCTGAGCGTCTGTGACTGCAATTTTCATCGCTTCGATGCGCTCAAGTACATCCGGTTGCCCGAGCATGAGCACCTTCTGTCGTTCGATTTCGGCATCGATCTGAGTGATCCGTGACGTCATGTCAGACGTTGCGGTATTGATGTGTTCATTCAAACGTGCATTGATCCTCGCAACAGTCTCCTCATATGTTGCCTCAGCTTCATCAAGTCGTTGTGACGAGGTTTCTTCCGCTGTGTGAATATCGACGATCTGCTGCTTATGGTTCTCGATCTTGTCGGCATCATTCTGATTTTCGATGACGGCTTCCCGAGCCTGTTTCGTCATGAAATAACTTGCATTC
>JAKVBW010000214.1 GCA_022446945.1 Phycisphaerales bacterium
GTTCTCGATCTGCGTTCATTCGGAGATTTGGACTGTGTTTGCGATGCGCTGTTCTCGGTAGGCGATCGGGTGGTTGCTGCCGTCGACAATCCTGGGGGCGCCAGCGGCGTTCCTGCGGGCGCACTTGGTACGGTTCGCTGTGGTTTCCAAACTGGCGGAGCAGAGCTCAACGATTATGTCTACGTGAGCTGGGACAACTGGAGTGGTGGCATTGATGACGGCAGCGATGATTGTGAGACCGGATGTGGCGACGGGTCAAGCTCTGGTGCCAATAGCCATGCATTTGTGCCATGTGACCACTTGGTCCGAACGGATCAGACATCAGTTGTGGCCTTCCAGGAAACGCTTGGAATACCGTCGTCCGTGCACGTTCGGGAAGAAGACTCCGCGATCATCGTGAGCCAGACAGGCAGTCAATATCTGCTGGAATTTACGGGTGGAGGAGGATCTCCTTTAGGGCAATTGGAGGAGCTCGACTTTCTTTTCGGGCAAGTTGGGGCGGTCATTGGAGACCTCAATGGAGATATGACCTCTGATTTGATTGTTTCGATTCCATTGCTCGAGACAGTGGCAATCGCTTTCGGTGAACTCGGAAGCACCTATCAGCCGTGGCTTGGTCTGTCTGTTGATGGTGAGCCTAGTCTCGTCAAACTCGGAGACATGGATGGGGATGGCGATCAAGATATTGCGGTTCTCATTACGTTAGACAGTGGGCAGTCATCCATTGAGCTGTATCGCAATGATCAAACAGCCGAGCAGGAGACGGTCTTTAACGCCCTTGGCAGTTTGGACTTGGGTGGGTTGTTGCCAAGGCAATTTGTATTGAAGGATCTCGATCTTGATGGGACAGCCGACTTTGTTGTCGTGAGTGAGATCACAGGGTCGCAGTTGGCCGGATCAGCCTCATTCTTACAGAGTGTGATGATGAGTGGAGGCGACAGTGCCGGCGGATCGTGTGCGAGTGATATCAATGGAGACAGTGTGGTGAATGGTCTTGATCTCACGCTTTTGCTTGGTTCCTGGGGCAGCGCAAACGCCCTCACTGACTTCAGCGGTGACGGGCTGGTGAACGGCGTGGATCTTGCCATATTGCTCGGGGAGTGGGGGCTGTGCGAGTAACTGTCACGAACATCATGAAATGGAAAAACGCCCCGGAGTTCGGGGCGTTTTTACTTGCGCACCTCAATGCACAGGAGGAGCGAGAGGCAGAGATGCGTCGTCCTTTTACGTGTTCTTCCTGGGTGCATCGTTGTTCAGTTCCTGATGAGAAGAAGTTCCGCCATGACTGGTCGGTGGTCGGAGGTGCGTGATTCGGGAATGACCATCGCTGATGCTGGCATCCATGCACTCGGTGGTCCGGTGATGATGTAGTCGATTTCGATTGTCGGTTGGTCTGCGGGAAAAGTTGCCGCGGCCTCTGGTGGTTTCACAGCATCCTGGCCGACCTGCTCGAAGGCGACCATCGTGCGTGAACCCGGGACATCATTGAAGTCACCAAACACGATCCATGGTGTTGTGAGTGCGTCGATTCGGCGAATGGTCTCGCTCGCCTGTTCGAATCGATACCCATCGTCCTTGACCCAGTCGAAGTGAACAGCGATGGCGGTGATCGCTTCCCCAGAGTCTGTCAGGATGCGTGCAGCCAGTGCGACGCGCGGTTCATTGCCATCGGGCAGTCGCCATGCTTCATGGGACGCAATCGGGTGTTGCGAG
>JAKVBW010000215.1 GCA_022446945.1 Phycisphaerales bacterium
AGGTGTTGGCTCGGTTGGGAGAGGCGGATGCCACGCGCGGCCAGCAGGTCTTCTTTGATCGGATTTCCGGTGCAGGTTGTGTGACCTGTCACCGGGTGCAGGGGCGGGGCAGCCCCTGGGCCCCCGATTTATCGGGGGTCGGTGTCCGGCTGACACCGGAGAATCTGGTCAAGGCGATTATCGATCCCAATGCGGCGATCACCGAAGGATACGCGATGCAGCTGGTGGTGACCGCCGATGGCCGGACCTACCGCGGGGCCGTGATCCAAGAGACCGGATCCGCGCTGACCCTGTTGCAGGGCGAGGGCACTCAAGTCACCGTTGAGACACGTACGATTGAGCGCCGTCAACAGCTCAAGCAATCGGTGATGCCGACCGGTTACGCACGATTCGATGTCCAGCAGTTGGCTGACCTGACCGCCTGGTTATCAAGCTTGCGGACCGTGGCCGCACCCGTCGCGGCTGACGCAGATTAGAGCTGCTGCGTGACGGTGACCGGCAGTAAGTGCAACTGCTGGTTTCTCGTGCCCACGCCGTCGCCGTGCCACGTGTTTAATTGTCCGTTTTGATTCTGGCGCCAGGCTGCGTCATGCGCACACTGTAAAGCGAAGTGCGGGCGGTAATGAACAAGGTCTTGAAATCGTTGTCTCCAAAACAGACATTGGCAGGCCCTTCAGGCACATCGATCTGCTCCAGGTGTTTACCGTTCGCATCGTAGATGTGTACGTTGCCACTGTGCGTGGTGTACAGATTGCCCTGGACGTCGACTGCCATGCCATCGCTACCCGCTTCGATGTGAAACAGCTTCTTGCCCAGGCCACCTTTCCTGGTGATCTCATGGCACTGAATGCTGGGAGGGAGGTCATGGTATTTGGGATCCGGGTGTCGCTCGTGTCCACCGGTATCGGCGATGTAAATGCGACTCTCGTCGGGTGAAAACACGATTCCGTTGGGCATCGCCAGAGTTTTCAAGACGACGTCAACTTTGTTGGTCTTGGGATCGAGCTTGTAGACCCAGTGCCCTGGAATTTCATGCGCTCCGGTCAATCCCCATGGTGGGTCCGTGAACCACAGGCTACCGCTTGAGTGGATGGCCGCATCGTTGGGAGAATTGAATCGTTTTCCGTTGAACTTGTCTGCCAGTACCGTCGTTTTTCCAGTCGATTCGATGCGAATCAGATTGCGCGCACCGTGTTGACAGGAAATGATGCGCCCTTGCAGGTCGAGAATGTTGCCGTTCGCGTTCTCGCTTTGGCGAAAAACAGAGAGCCCATCCTGTTTGCTCCACTGCATCAGTTTGCTGTTGGGGATGTCTGAAAAGACCAGCTTCTTTTCTGTCGGTAGCCAGACAGGACCCTCGGTGAATTGCATGCCGCCAGCGAGTTTCGTCACTTTAGCGTCTGGGGCGACGAGCGATTTGCGATCATCCGCAGGACTGACAATGGTCCCGGCAAGGACCAGTAAATGGGCGACAAAGCAGGTGTATGTGCGAGACATCGCGTCAGCTCCAAAGGGGATTTGCGAAGTGGGGGATGCTGTCCACAGGGTGACAGATAGCCTATGCGGTACATTTACCTGAGGATAGTCCCCTCGCCGCCTGCACTGCTGCGGCTGGCGATTACCCCGCGCGGTGCCAGTTCCTCCTCAGGGTGCTGCTCCGGACTGCGGCAATCATGTTTGACTGTGGGCGGGTACTGAGTTTCTGGACC
>JAKVBW010000216.1 GCA_022446945.1 Phycisphaerales bacterium
CAGTCGGAAGCCCAGGGCCAGATGGAGATCTTCTGTCTTCCGGAGCGATTGTCCTGAGAGGAACACTTGAAGAACCCGCACAAGCAGACAACCAAGAGTCATGGCTGGCGCAGCGTCGTGCTGCGTTGGACATGATGGTGGATCGGACGGGAGGGGACGGCCAGATAGTGCTGAGTCGCGATCACGAAATCGGCGGGCAACTTCGTCTCTCAGGCGCTGCGTTCTTCTGGTTCTTTACCTGGCTGATGCTTGGAACGGCAATCGTGTTCGTTCCGGTCGCATGGCTATACCGTCCCCACACCTATCTCCAACTGGAGGAGGAGTAGAGATTGAAGTTCAGGTGCCAGATGCTTGCTGAGACGCCACAGGACGTTCGTTCTGCGGTCTCATGCCCCTGATCCTGACGACCTCCTTGCCGGGATCCAGCAGAAGGAAGGGCCGCATGGGATCGGTGGTGCGTCTGGCAAAGAGTGGCACGTGATTGACCCTCACGATCTGGCGAAGATCTGAAGTTCCTTGCCAGTGAAGACCCTCCGGCATGGTGAGCAGAAAGTTGCCATTGTGGTCATGTGTGGCTGCGATCGAATCCATCGCCAAGAGGACAGTCCGGTCTGAGTTGATCCCGGTGGGCATCCACACTGCCATGCAGTGATTAGCAGGATCATAAAAAACGATTTCCTCAACGAATGGTGCAGGGAGTCCGTGCACATTGTGTCTATTGGATGTGGCGCGGAAGGGATCGAATCGATTAGCGCCTGCCATGATCGCGATTTGTTTGGCCTCTCCGGCGATAGTGGCAGGAGATTCGCCGTCGAGCGCAACGAGCGAGAGTTGTCCTGTTGTCGTCAATCGCCATGCATACAGCATGGCGCTACGGGTACTCCATTGAGGAAGAAGCCATTCTGCTCCCCGGCCAAGTAGCTTGAATTGCGTTCCTTCGGGGAATCTAACTGTGAGATCAAAATGTTCTCGATCCACCGGGCGACTGCACCATGCCAGGCGTCCGCGGGTTCCCAATGTCGCAAACGCATTAACTTCCTCATTCTTGACCAGCCATCGGAGGTCACCCGTACGCCAGTCAACTTTGCCGATCCATCTAGATCCATCGGCCTGAGGAGATTCCACAAGGAAGCCCTCATCATCTGCACTGTCACCCAACAAAAGAGATGGCGGCAGCCGTTTGATGCTGCGAAGCCCTGCGTAACCGCCCAAGATCTCCCAGACTTCAACGCTCGTGTCTCCAGGAATGATGTTTCCAGGCAATGCCAGGCGAGCGGCGCTGCTCGGAGCGGAGCCGACACTTGAAGCAATGAACCTGCCGTCAGGACTTACCAGTGGAAGGATGCTGCTGTCCCAATCAACGGCGCCGATGGTCCAGATCTCACCTGTGAAAGCGAGCGATTCCATTTTCTGGGTGTGGGCATTGATTGCGGCAATCTGATTGAGTTCTTCAGCCTGAGCTGGAGTCAAATGTGAACGTGCTGGCCATTTACTTTGGCTGCATCCACCATGGATTGTGCATGCACATCCAAGAATGACTGCAAATGAGATGACTTTCATCATGGAGACTCTGATTCCGTGTCTGGTTCGTGGGGCTGAAGTTCAATCAGTTCGGGCTGGAATCGGTCGATTTCCGATTGCACAGGGGAACGATCGGGAAGGATCACACGTTGGCCGGTGGGGTCAGGCGAATCATAGGGCTGC
>JAKVBW010000217.1 GCA_022446945.1 Phycisphaerales bacterium
CAATCGATGGCATGACCATCTTCCAGGTTGAAGGCGAAGAGACGCCCCGGCCCTTGCCGTGCAGGATCGGGGCGGACTGCCTGGAAGACGTACAACGACTGATCGACGCCGGCGAGTACGCCGTCAAGGGGTTGATTGATGCCCTGGGCCCGGATGCGGTTCGAGTCGAGGTTGCATCGCGAGAACGCGAACTGCTGCTGAACGTGAACACGCCTGATGATTTTGAACGGGCGTGCGCGCTACTCCGCAGCAGTTGAGCCTTCAGCGCAATCACTGCACGCAATCAGTAACCAACGGGTTTTCTCACGAACATCAGTCTAGGATATTTATATATTGCCATTCAGCTTTGTTGAGCAGACCCCCCGCCACCTTGCCCAACTCTTCATCCGAAATTTCGCCGTCGCCGGCGGGCGCTTATGGCTTCGTGATATGGACGGTGTTGTCAGTGTTCTCGACGACGTTGAAGTCGATGTTGTCGGGCACATCAATCCCATATTCAGCCCGGAAGGTCTTGGGATCACTCATGAATAATCGAACTGCATGTTGAATTATTGACCGAGCTATCTGGCTGGATGCTGGTGGTTCAGAATCTTTTCTGATTGCAGTATCTTCGACGTTGAATCAAGAGCCCCCCCTTGGAAACGTCGTGACACGAACCGATGCATCGCATCGTTATTGTTGGCTACCAGGAATGTGAATCGAGGGATCTCATTGGCCACTGCGTGCTGACGTCTGGCTGATGCAATCGCCAGGGAGATTCCAAAGCCACGCCCGATGAGCGCGGGGCTGACCCAGAGAGACGAATAGCGAACGCAATCGGCACTGACGTGGTGATGGATCATCCACCCTGCAAGTCGACCATCCTGCCTCAACCCCAGACTTGTTTCCTCACTGATCGGAAGGAATGTCTCCCCATCCATGTGCAAGCCATCGCCGATCTCATGTTCCTCCTTGAGATCCTTCATGGCCACTTCATCAGCAGCAGTCCTCTCCGCCCATGCAAACATGGTGATCCCAGGAGCGCTTTCTCGAATCCTGGTTTCGCATGCGATTTCAAGCAGGGCTTGGCTCGCTCGAAACAATGTTGAATTGGTCTTTGGTGCGGAGAAGTCCATCGCCTTGAAGAATGCTTCGATATCCGCGGCAAAGAGCGCATCGTGAAACCACGTTACACCGAGTTTCTCCCAATGCGATTGAGAAGCAAACTCCTGGGCCTTCTCCAGAAGAAGACGGCCAACACCCATGCGACGCAAGGGCGTATCAACAAACAGTGATTTGATGCTGCCACTTTTCTGATCTTTATCCGGCGAGATGGCCAACAGTCCTGCAGGCAATCCATCGCAGGTCGCACCGAAAAGAACTTTGCCTTCCTTCCCATCAAGTTGCCGAGCTGTCAGGTAGGACGTGAAACGCAGAAATGGAGTTCGTTCAAACCCTTCGAGGATGTTCACCCTGGTCGACATGGCTTTGATCCTACCATTGAGGCCAGTGCAATCAGACGACGCTCTTCCAACAATGCGGCGAAGAGCGCAGCAAGTAGATGGTGTTGTTCGGTCATTGGGCTTTCTGAGGCGATTGTCGAATCATCAAAAGCCTTGATGCACGATACCGATTATCAACACCTCAAAGAAAGCGCATCCTCGACCTGTGAAATCTCGTCTCGATACCCATCAAGAATGGTATCTGGATCAAGCACGTC
>JAKVBW010000218.1 GCA_022446945.1 Phycisphaerales bacterium
GATGGCGGGTGCGGGCCGGCATGTGGTAGCTGATGAGGTCGATGCCTGGCTTGAAGAGCGTAGCCTGACACGATTGCTTGCTGAACATCTTGAGCAGAGGATCGAGAAGCTCAGTGGTGAGTCACGTGCTGATGCGAAGCTCCGGTTGGCAAAACTCTACGCCGTGCTGCTGGCGGATTCCGACGACCCGGCTGTTGAGGAGCGTGCTCGACGTCTGGAAAAGGAAGTCGGTCCTGGAGCGGATGATTTGCGTCTTGTACTGCATCAGGGCAGCTACAGTCGTATTGAAAGAGATGCGGAGCGTCATCGAATCCGCGTTCTTGATGAAGATCAACTTCCAGAGTTGCTTGGCAGAATAGAAGCCCTGATTGACAAGTTGAATACGCTGCATGGAAAGATCAAAAGGTCACTTCAGCGTGTTCGAGCTTCTGCCGGCCAGAGGTCGGTTGGAAGATCCAATGGCAGCAGCAAACTGGCTGAGTTGGAGCAGATGTTCGACCAGATCAATTTCCTGATGGGTTGGTGCCGGTACTACCAGGCCTGGTTGACCGATTCTGTCGGTCCGGCTGAGCAGGCAGAGCGTCATTTTTCTCAGGTACTTGATCTCAAGGAAATGCTGCCTCGTGATGTGTCTCAGGATCTGCTTCCTGAACAGGCTATTGCCTGGACGGTCATCGGGATGGCAATGGCTCAGTCCATGACTTCATCCACGCAAACCGCCATGCAATGGCTTGATCTGCTCGACAGTCCCAATGTCGCCTCCGCGATCAGGTCTCAGTTGCCAGGATGGCGTCTGGCGGTACTGCTCCAGGGCGGTGAATTCGAGCGGGCCGCCAGAATCCTCTCATCAGCAGGGGAAACTCTTGAACGGCCAATTGGCTGGACTCGCATGGCTGTGGTTCATTCGCTTGAGCAGTCGGACAATCCGGCAGCAGACGCCCTGGCTGCCGAGGCGTTGGCGGATCTTGCTTCCATTGCTGCTTTGGATCAGATTCAGGATATTGTCAATCGTTATGAGGATCTGGTGGAGGAACGAAGTTTTCCCTTCGGTTATGCGCGTGCCGTCATCAAGTATCGATACGCGCAGGAGCTTCAGGACAAACAGTCGGATGTATCGGAGGCGGATCTGCGAGATGCCTGGCGTCAGGCCGCAGATGCAATTGCAATGGCGTTGCAGGCGGAGGATGCCAGTCGCTTCGATGCGGCCAGGTATCAGGCCATCCATAGTCATGCATGGTCGCTTTACCATCTTGGAAAATTCGAGATGTCCAGGAAGCGATTTGAATCAGCATCTGAGTTTCTGCCTGAAATGGATGCGGCCGAGGCGATCTGGATGGCTTATGTTTCGGAAGAAAGAAGATGTGAAGCTGATCGAACTCTTCCCAGGGCCGATCGCGACCGGCTGGTCAATCTGTATCTCGAGAGATTTCCTGAAGGTCCGCGAGCTGTTGATTTGAAATTCAAGGGGGCTGATCAGGATGATCAGCTTTCGATGGCACGGGTCAAGGAGTTGCTGGCAGTCAGGCTTGACTCATCTTCGCGTAACAAGGCCGAAAGGTACGCCTCCCTCTTGTTGTATCGATTGTTCCGGGAATCCAAGCCTGCCGGTCGGCTCGATGTTGCCAGTGAATACCTGGCAATCGCCGTACCGATCATGCAGGAGGACTATGCATCGTCAGATCGACAGG
>JAKVBW010000219.1 GCA_022446945.1 Phycisphaerales bacterium
CCTTCAGCCATGTTGCCGCGATTCGACACTTTGGACATTCTGTTGACGTCGTTGAAGCAGTTGATATCGATGCCGTCTTTCGCGAAGTAATCACAGGGACAGCGCACTATGGACTCGTCCCTTGGGAGAACTCGATCGTTGGAGGTATCACAGACACGTTGGATGCATTTGTTGAATATGACGTGAATGTCTGCGCCGAATCCTTGATCGAAGTCTCGCATTGTTTGTTGGCGAATTGCAATCGCGAGTCAATTCAACGCGTTGCCTCCAAACCACAGATCCTCTCGCAATGTCGGCGTTGGATTCAACAACATCTTCCGGGCATTGAGCAGATTCCCACTGCTTCATCTGCTTCAGCAGTTAAGCAGGCTGCCGAACAACCGCATACAGCTGCAATAGGATCGCGATTGGCCGCTTCGATTTACCAGGTCAATGTTGTGGCGGAACTTGTTGGCGATAAGCCAGACAACATCACGCGATTTCTTGCTATCGGCAGGCAAAGACCTGAAAGGACCGGTACGGACCGAACATCAATCATGTTTGTCACCAAGCATGCGCCTGGAGCGCTTGTTGATGTGTTGGCGGCATTTCGAGATGCGGAATTGAATCTCAGCCATATTGACAAACGTCCGAGCGGTCGTGTGAACTGGGAGTACACCTTCTTCATCGATGTAGACGCACATCGCGAAGATGATTCACTACAGAAGGCCATTCATTCAGCGGAACCCCATTGTGTCCTGCTGAAAGTGCTGGGCTCCTATCCTCGTGCGGAAACCGTTCTCTGAGAGGCGTTGGTCGGGTACCTTGGACTCAGAATGCTGAATGTCACACAAACGACGACTGCTCTGCTTCAGGGCCTCCATGAAACAGACAACACAATTGCGTGGGAGGTTCTTGACAGCCGTTATCGACCAATCGTCATCGGGCTTGCCCGCCGACTGGGCCTGAGTGCCCAGGATGCGGATGATGTTGCTCAGGAAACCATGCTGCGAGTCCTCGACGAGTATCGCCAAGGCAGATATGACCGAGAGCGTGGCCGCATGCGATCGTGGCTTCTGACGATTGCTCGAACGAAGATTGCTGATGTACATCGTAAACGTGGCATTCGAAAGGAAGCTCGTGGTGAATCTGCGATGATCACCTGCCCTGACGACGCTGAACTAGAAGATCTGTGGCTCTCGGAACGACGTCGCGTCATTCTTCGAGAAGCGCTTGCAGATCTGCAGTCACATTCGAAAACCGCCGACAAGACCATCATCGCATTCGAAAAACTCGTGTTCCATCGGCAGAGTGTCACTGATGTTGCCGATGCGCTGGAAATGAGTGAAAATGATGTCTATCTGGCAAAGAGCCGGACCACCAAACGCTTGAAGAAGACGGTCGAGCACCTCGAGTCGCTCTACGACGAGGATCGACCGTGAGTCGCCCTCCCCGTCCGCGTCAACCCACTCCTGAGGAACTACGGGCAATTGCAACCGGAGGTACCGTCGCGACTGAAGTCATGCGTTGGTTGAAAGAAGTCGACGATGGCTCAGTTGCTGCAGAGCTTGAATTGCTTCGCAGTCAATCGCATGGCAATCAGACCGTTTCAATACGTACGATTGCGCCCTCTGACGACCGATTCCTAGACGAGTTTGCTGCTGCGCACAAAGCAG
>JAKVBW010000022.1 GCA_022446945.1 Phycisphaerales bacterium
AAAATGACATCGACAAATGCCCATCGGCCATCACCTGGCGGAATCTCAAGGATCTCACCATCTTCTTCGACACCCAGATAGGCCGGCCCCTTACCAATCGGACCTTGCACAAGCGTCCACTGTGGTGAACCCACGATGTGCTCCAATGTGAGGCCATCCTTGTTGATGAGCTTCAACACTGGTTTGGAAGAGGACGTCCAACCTGTCTCAGCAAGAATCTCGAAGTCACCGTCGCCCGTCAGATCCGCAACCGCAAACATGCTGTCACTAGCGAGGCTTTTCTCTGCCGTCATTCCTTCTGAAAGAACAGGCATCCCATCAGAACGATCTGCAATAAGCCGGGATCTCCATCCAGAAGCTTCAGAATGCCAAGCTGTCAGATTGAAAGCGCCGTCGGTTGTGATCAAGTCCATTGTGCCATCGGCATCAAAGTCGGCCGCTACCGCTCCAGTGATTGTTGCAGATTGAAGCGACTCCCATCCGGTGGAAGGAGTTGTCCAGTTCCACAAGCGATCATTCAGATAAACATCATGCGGCGCTGTTTCTCGAATGATGATGACATCCGTATCAAGATCCCCATCAAAATCGGCAACCACGATCCGCCTTGCATTTGTCGTATTGGCAGGAAATCCTGAGACTTCATCAACAATGGATGACCAGGTTCCATCACCGTTGTTGTTCATCAACTCCGATGGCGTATCGTCACCGCTGATCAATAGGACGTCCAGATCGCCGTCATGGTCTGCGTCAAAGAGGGCGCCATCGACTGCTGCACCCTGCGAATTCGGAACAAACGCCGTTGAACGGGCAAATCGGTCCGAAGATTCGCCCAGCCACAATTGCGAGCCGCCCACCCGGCAAAGAACAAGATCGAGATGACCATCTGCATTGACGTCCCCCCACATGGAGGCAGTCACGTCTTCGACAGATCCCATGCGATCGGAGAGAGTGATTCCTTCCATCGTTCCGTCCGGCGTTCGGGTGTAGAGCGACAGCCCCTGGTCACTCCCGATCGCAACCATTGACCGCTCTGGAGCCTGCATGCCAACGCTGAGATGTTTGCCCTTGTGAGAATCTGAAGACGGAATGCGCCGGGCCTTGGCAGCCTCGAAGATCTGGCCTGTCGGGACAGGCAGTTGCGATGCGCCGCCATTTGCTTGAAGGGCACGCACTTCTGCCTTTGGGCCCATTCGCGTGTATTTGATTTCAGCCAGACTCGCTCGGGGATTGTGCTCTAGCCGCTGAAAATCAGCCAGCCAAATCTCTGCTTGTTCGATCATCCCCATGCGGCGAGATGCTTGCGCGCCAGCATAGAGCGCACTTCGCAAGTAAGGATCTGCTTCAATCGCCTTCGCAAACAAAGGGATCGCTTCATCAATCTTTCCCTGCTGCACCCTTGCTTGTCCGAGGTGATAGGCGGCATAGGCGTCTCCCGGATCTGCTGCTGACACTCGTGCAAAGTGTTCGGCCGCGGCATCGATCTGTCCTGCATGTAAACGCAGAATGCCTGCGGTGTAATCTGCACGCAGATCCGAAGGGTCAATTTGAAGAACACGATCAAGTCGATCCAGTGCTGCCGCATCATCTCCATTGGATTGACGATTCAGCTGTGCGATGGACAAATCGATCTGAACATCCAGCCAATCCGGATATGCCTGCGCAAGCGGCTGCAGAACGTCCATTGCACCCTGATAGTTGAACGCCCCCATGGCAGCAACTGCCTGGTTGTGACGAGAGATCGCTTCAGCGTCTGGAATATCTCGCGGCGTGCTCCCCCATTCACACCCAACAAGTATCAACATAAAAACTAACGACCGTTTCACGGGAGTCGGTCCTTTGCGTTCTGAATCCGTTGCCTCAGTGATTCCACAGAGATTTCATCTGAGTCCGGTACCAGTCCTGAAGCATGCGGATACCGATATGCCTCAGGACGATGATGGGCACGCATATCGTGCCCCTGCCGACGCGATCGCGCCGCACGTAAGGATGCAAGATCCAGAGGGGCAACAACAACCTTTTCTCCCGGACCAGGATCCGCCTGCGCCAAAATCCGTCCGTCGAAGTCCACCGCCATGCTGCCACCCGGCCATGAAAATGGTGGATATTGATCCATCCGCGCACCCTGATTTGCAGCCACCACATAACAAGTGTTCTCAACGGCACGCGCTCGATTGAACAATGTCCACCAATCCATCGGCGGCGTGGCTCCCCAAGGATCCATGTACGCCGAGACTCTGCAGAGTATTTCCGCCCCTTTGAATGCCAGCTCTCTTGTGACTTCTGGGAACAACCAGTCATAACAGATCGCGCAGCCGATCATTCCGATCTCAGTACGCGCCACCGGGAAGTGATCGCCATCAGGTGCAATGTCATGAGGTGATGCATGCACTTCCCATGGAATCCAAGGGTTGACCTTTCGGTAAACGAGTTCAACTCCTGTCGGACCTACAAGAACAGAAGTATTGAAAACCGCATCAGGATGCTCCTCGGTGCGTTCCAAGAAGGTTCCGGTCTGTATCCAACAACCCAGCTTCCGGCAGACGGCTTCATATCGATCTAGATAATCATTGGGCACTTCGACTGCGAGTGTTTCCCGAAGCTTCTGAACATCATCATGGACAGGGACGGCATGCGCAAACTCTGGAAAGACCAGCAGCCGCACATCGAAGAAGGGCTCATAGCCCAATACCGTCTGCTCCACCATCTCGATCATCCGGTCAACTCGATCTGAGATCTCGTCACGCTGACGGGGCGCGTCGAAGGAGGTCTGACAAACAGCGGCGTGATAACGCAGGCCCATTGTGCGGGCATCATAGACCGGTCGCTCCATGCCCTTACAATCCCGGCATGCACAGGACGATCCCCCTATTCCTTCTGGCCCTCGCTCTGGGATGTGAAAACCCTGAAGTGGACCCAGGCCCCCCACCTGCCCCCCAGAATGCTGCCGCATTCGATGGTGAAGTGCTGGAGGCCATCACCGAGGCCAGAACAGCCGCTGAGACAAACCCCACGAGCGCCATCGCCCGACGGACGCTCGGCTTGCTGTATCTCGCCAATGGAGGTCCCTCGGAGGCATCCGAAGCATTTCGCCAGGCAATTGTTCTGAATCCTCAGGACGCCCGCGCGTGGGCATGGCACGCGATGGCGAATGAGAAAAATGGTGCTGTGGAAGAAGCGATCGCATCGATGGAGCAGGCCCGCCAACTCGCTCCCGAACAAAGACCTCTCTGGTGGCGGCCTGCATTTTGGAAACTGGAAGCAGGACGTCCGGAGGAAGCACTTCGGGATTTTGAATACGTCGGGTCACTCGAAACACCCGGACGACCCGCAGCAGATGGCGCTGCCCATCGGATCGGACAGGCTCGATGTCTTCTTGAACTAGACCGAGCTTCTGAAGCAGTCACGATTCTGGAAGATCTTCAGCGGCTGATTAATCATCCGTATGCACGCTACCTCCTCAGCCAGGCGTATCGACGTGCTGGCAGAGGCGATGAAGCCGAACGGCTCGTCTTTGGAAGCAATTTCGATCCGCCCAGTTATCCCGATCCTTGGATGGACCCTGTCGATGATGCCAAACGGGGTCTGGATGGCCGAGCCTCAAGAATTGAATCACTCTTGACAGCCGGGCGATTGGGAGATGCTTCCGAACTGCTCGCAGAGGCACGGGGGCGATGGCCGGAAAGCGTGCCGTTGCTTCATCTGCAGGCGAGTCTTCACGACCGCCAGGGCCAACAGCCAGCACGCATTCGCATGCTTCGCCAAGCCGTGAGACTGGATCCGAACAATGCCGCCTCACATCACAATCTGTCCGTTGCGATGCAACAAGCCGGTGATATTGAAGCAGCATTGACATCCGCCCACCAGAGCGTGAAGGCGGATGACACCTTTGCACCAGGATGGCTCCAGGCCGGCAGGCTCACAATATTGCTCCGCGGATTGGACCGCGGCGCTCAGCAAAATGAATTGGCAAGCATTCAGGTCGCTTTGGTGCCTTTGGACCGTGCGTTCGAACTGGGTGTCGAGAATCCACAGGATCACCTCATGTATGGCCACCTGCTGTTTCGCGGTGCCCGGCTGGATGATGCAGAACGGATCCTCGGACGCCTGATCGAACGACCCGACGCACCGCCCCAAGCCTGGGCGGTGCTCAGCGAACTCTACGAAGCACGTGGGAACCTGAACGCTGCTCTGAGTACTGCCATTGATGGCGCCAACCGATTTCCAGGCCAACCTGACCTCATGCGCATCATCAATCGCTTCCGCAACGCCGCGCCTTCAGGAGGCAATCCGTGACGCGGACGGCTTTCCTGTTGGCCTTGCTGGCCATTCTGATGGGATGTGACCAATCCCCATCCCCTCCACGCGCCACACAGCCATCCCCCACGGAAACTCCGCAACCTTGGTTCAAAGATGTTGCTGGAGACTCAGGCATCGACTTTGTCTGGCATTCAGGTGCAGATGATTCCTTTCTGATGCCCGAGATCGTCGGAGGCGGCGTCGCCATGATCGACTATGACATGGATGGCGATGAAGACCTCTACTTCATCCAAGGCGGCAACATGGCAACTGCCTGGAAAGAGCCACAACGAAACACGTCAGGCAACCGGATGTACCGCAATGATGGGAACATGCGTTTCACAGATGTCACTGATCGCACCAGAACAGGCGATGGCGGATACGGCATGGGCGTGGCAGTCGGGGATATCGATAATGATGGAGATCCAGATCTCTATCTAACCAATGTCGGACGGAACACCATGCTCAGGAATGATCAAGGTGTGTTTACCGACATCACAGACGAAAGCGGAACCGGTGATACCGGCTGGGGTGCCAGTGCGACTTTTGTTGATGCGGATCTCGATGGTGATCTCGACCTCTTCGCGACCCGCTATCTAAAATGGACCCCGGACACCGAACTAACGTGTTACAGCCCCCTGGGAGGCGAAGATTACTGTTCGCCACGCAACTATCTTTCGCCAGCCGTGGACATCTATTACCGCAATCTCGGAGATGGCCGCTTTGAAGACGCCACTGTCGCCGCAGGCTTTGACCAGGCGAATGGGACAGGCCTCGGCGTCATACATGCGGACATCAATGGAGACCGACGCCCCGACTTCTTCGTGGCCAATGATGGAATGCGAGATCTGCTCTGGGTGTCGCATCCATCTGGCCAGTGGAAAGAGGCTGGCATGGAGCGGGGCTGCGCAGTTGATGATGAGGGCATTGCCAAAGCTGGAATGGGTGTCGATGCTGCCGACATCGACGACGACAACGATTTCGATCTCATTGTCTGCAATCTCACTGGTGAGTCAGACTCCATTTTCAGAAACGACGGTGACTATTTCGTAGACATCACAGGACGAACGGGTGTGCGCGCCGCTACACGGCATGCGACAAGATTCGGCCTGGCGTGGCGCGACTTTGATCACGACGGATGGCTTGATCTGTTTGAAGCCAATGGCGCAGTCACACGCCAGAATGCACCACCACATGAAGATCCTTATGCCCAATCCAATACGCTCCTGAAGGGCAGTGAAAATGGCCGTTTCTCCGTACTGGATCATGGCCTCTCACCGAATGATGTGCTCACGAGCCGAGCAGCTGCATTCGGCGATCTTGATGGAGATGGGGGCCTCGATATTGTGATCGTGAATCGCGACGCGCCCATCACCCTGCTTCACAATGTCCACCCCTATCGTGGAAACTGGATTGGCGTGGATCTCCGAGACGCCTCTGGACGTCCTGCCATTGGGGCTGAACTGCGATGCCGATTGGGCGAACGCACACTCCTTAAACAAGTGCAACGGGCAGGGTCCTATATGGCGATGAGCGATCCCACCATCCACATCGGGCTGGGCGAGCACGCATCCCTTGAGGACGTGACCATTAGATGGCCAAATGGGCACATTGCCCCCTTGGGCCGTTTGGAAGGTGGACGCGTCCATGAAGTGACATCCGCAAGCAGCAACGGACGTTCAGAAGAGAAAAAATGACCCACGACATGTAGGGGGTGGCCAACTGAAACCAACGGCCCATCGTGGCATGGGACACTCAGAGGCTGGGTTCACCCCTATGGGGCCTTGTTATCAGATCAAACAGAAGGCATCGGCATGCCGAAAGCAGGCTCTGTAGACGGAGGAGCCTGTCACCATGCAGACACAAGCCACATTGATCGACTCCATTCGAACGCATAATCCCACAGCCCCCGTTGAGTGGCTGAAGACGTTCTCGGACGATGCACTGCAGATCTATCTTGAGCATCTGCTCAGCCGGCAAGCCCCCAAATCGATTGGTTGGGTGCGTCCTGGTGATACACCAGCGCTCACGATGCGAACCGCTGCAGCCTGAGCTGGCCCACACGACTAGAAAAACGCTATTGCGATGACGCCGGTCATGGTCCGTTCACCGGACCCGTGGTGGGACCGGCGTCGTCGCATGTCCGGAAACAAACTCACTCATGCATCTGCGTTGAGGGCCTCTTCTGCACCACCGTCTTCGGGGGGCGGCGGAAGTATGCAATCACCTTCATCGGTGAGCCCTTCCACATCGGCAGCCCGCGGTCTCAGTTCAGGGCCGATCTGATCCGTCGCGCGGCCTTGCAAACGCAGTTCAAGCAGTGATCGGACACGGGCAAGCAATTCGACTTTGTTGACGGGCTTGGCGATGAAATCGTTGGTGCCGCATTCGACCGCTCGTTCGAAATCACCCACTTCATTCAAAGCCGTCACCATGATCACAATGATGTCTCTGGTGGCTGGCTGAGACTTGATCTTTTCACAGACCTCAAACCCTGACATCCGCGGCATCATGACGTCGAGCAGCACGAGATCGGGCGGATCTGCCTCCATGGCCTCGATCGCGGCAATCCCGTCCATCGCAGTCCGCAATTCCACTCCCAGATCTTCCAGATATGCCTGCATCAACTCCAGGTTCTGGAGATTGTCATCAACCAGAAGTATCGTCGCGGAGGTCAAATCCACGCTCGTGTTCGGGTCTATCGAGGACATGCCACCAATGCTACCAGCCCAGAAGGCCCTCTGGCGATACACTGGTCATGTCATGCACATCTCCGACAAACGCTCCCCCTGGCGTGACGAATTCAACGTCCCCAGTATCGATGAACTCCGGATGGATCTGCCCATTCCGGCAGCCGAGTTGTTTGACGCCATTCGAGAGTTCCTACTTGCCCGTGAAGGGATCACCGAGTCCATGCGGTGGTACGGCGATTGCTGGTTCTGGACCATCGCCTACTTTCTGGAGGGCGAGGACACCGAGGAAGACGAACCCGTGGCGATCATCATTCCAGCTCCGGACAACCTCCAACTGGCTGCGCCATTTGATGCGGAGTTCCTTGAACAGTTGAACACAAGACGCATGAAGCGTGCCATACGCGACGGCCTGGATCTTGCTACAGAACCCTACTCGACGAGATGGGCAGTCTGGCCGGTGACAGCCCGCAACATGCTCGACAATCTGACGCCCCTGTTTCAACAACGCCTGAACTGGCTGCAGGGCGTGTGAATCCTTAACCTCGCATCGATGGAGAACCGCAAACCATGAGCGGACGCCCCTCCTACACGAGAGTGCTGCTGAAGATCAGCGGCGAAAGTTTCGCGAAGAGCGAAGTCGGCGGTATCGACTCAGTCGAATTGCATCGCATCGCTACTGAAATTGCAGCGGTTGCTTCGTCCGGCGTTCATCTGGCAGTCGTAGTCGGAGGGGGCAACATGATCCGAGGCGCCAACCTGGCGCGACGACTGCAAATCGATCAATCGACGGCTGATTACATGGGGATGCTCGGCACGGTCATGAACGGCATGGCGCTCAAGGAAGCGCTGGAGCATGTCGGGCAACCTGCAAGACTCATGTCAGCAATCAGCATGCCTGCCATTGCTGAAGATTTCATCCGCAAACGCGCTCTTCGACATATGGAAAAGGGCCGTTGCATCATTCTTGCTGCAGGAACAGGAAACCCCTTCTTCACAACGGACACATGCGCATCACTACGCGCAACTGAGCTCAACTGTGAAGTTGTGCTGAAAGCCACGAAAGTGGATGGCGTCTATGACTGCGATCCCGCCAAGGACCCTTCAGCAAAGAGATTCGATCATCTCACCTTCTCGCAAGCGATAGAAGACAGGCTGGCCGTCATGGACCTGACTGCACTGTCAATGTGCATGGAGCATGATCTTCCGATCATCGTCTTCAACTTTAAACAAGACGGCGCAATACAAAGTGTTGTGCAGGGGGCAGAAGTCGGAACGTTGATCGACAACAGCGAACTGGCTTCAGCGACCGCCGACTGAGAGCAGGAGCAGGGACCATGCCCGATGCAATCACGAATGACACCAAGGCCCGGATGGCCAAATCGATCGAGTACTTCCAGAAGGAACTTCGTGGATTCAGAACTGGCCGTGCGAGCACAGCCCTGCTTGAATATCTGAAGGTCGAAGCTTATGGAAGCATGATGGACCTTCGAGAGATTGCAGCCGTCTCGGTATCAGAATCAACGCAGTTGCTGGTCAAGCCGTTCGATCCAACGCTCAAAAATCCGATTGCCAAAGCAATCGAGACTGCAGATCTCGGACTCAACCCGCAGGTAGAAGGCGAAGCGATTCGGATCAATGTCCCCCCTCCGAGCGCAGAACGAAGAGCCCAACTCGCCTCACAGGTGCGCAAACTCGCGGAAGAAACAAGAATCGCAGTTAGAAATGAACGACGTGAGGGAATGAAAAGAGTCGACAGTCGCGCAAAGGACAAATCTGATTCCCTGTCAGAGGATCAGGCGAAGGATCTCAAGAATGAGGTTGATGGCCTGACGAAAGCGAAGATCGGCGAGATTGACAAATTGTGTGACGAGAAGGTTGGGGAAATCGAACAACCCTGATGCGTCTATTCATACGCCCGTCGTAGTCGTGCAGGTGGAATTCCCAGTTGCTGTCGATACTTGACAACTGTCCGACGGGCAATCTCCACGCCTCTCTCACGCAATGCCGCAGCGATCGCCTCATCCCCCAACGGCTTGAGCGGATCCTCTTCAGAAACGATCTCTCGCAGCAGTTCCTTGACCGCTTCCCATGACATGTTGTCACCGCCGGCGGTTTCAGTCCCTCCCGAGAAAAACCGGCGAAGTGGAACGATGCCCCTTGGTGTCTGCATCCACTTGTCTGCGACCGCTCGACTCACTGTGGCGACATGCACGCCAAGTTGATCTGCAACCTCCGTCATGGGAAGAGGCTTCAAGGCTCTTGCGCCCTGCTCAAACCACCCCCGCTGTCTTTCAAGAATGATCTCGACCACCCGAATGACAGAACTGGCACGCTGGTTGATGGATTCGATGAGCCAGCGGGCATTGCTGACATTGCGATTCAGAAAACCACGGGTCTGCTCATCGAGTCCCTTCTCCGCAGCCATGTCCTCGTATCTCGGCGACACACGGAGCGGTGGCACGACCCCATCACACAATGCTGCAACCCAGCAATCTCTCTCCTGGTCGTATTCAACAATGACATCAGGTATCACTGGCGGAACTTGCTCGTCCACAACTTCGCGGCCCGGGGATAGATTCAAACGATGCATGCGATTGATGGCTGACTTGATTTCTTCAATCTCGAGACCGGTCTCCTTGCGGATGTCCGGCAGTCGATTCTGGACCAGATCATCAAGATGCGTGCCAATCAGCGACGCGACCGTATCCCAATCCTCCGCATGTTCAGGCTCGCGCCGACGCCATGCATCTACCTGAATCAGAAGACATTCGCGAATGTTCGCTGCACCAATACCCGCGGGCTCCACAATTGCCTGCAATACTTTCTGGGCGGCCATCAGAGAGGATTCTGGTACTTCGCGACCCCCTTCATTCTCACGCATTGCAATATCAGAGACGGACATGTCCAACAATCCGTCATCATTGAGGTGCTCAATGAGAATGCGCCCCGCTTCAGCGATTCCTTCATCTACTTCAGCGAAGGACCACTGGTGCAGCACCTGATCAACAAGGCTGTCCGATCTGGCGCTGAGATTGGCCATCGCATCCATCTTGCGATCGCGTTCCCCAGACATCCGCGTGGCTGACCAGCTTGAAGATGAATACTCGTTGTCGATCGCTTCAACATAATTCTGTTCCATCTGATCAAGGCGTTCGAAGTCATCTGCGCCTTCTTCTGACTGATCAGCCTGGCCAACGACGAGTTCTGCTTCATCAATGCCCGCTTCTGAACCCGATCCTGGCGCTGATGCGAGGTGCTCGTCCACTTCCAGGGCAATATTCGATTCCAATTCCTGGTCGATCCGCTCCTGCAAAGCCTGAATCGGCATTTGCAGTATTTCCATCGACTGGATCATGCGCGGGCTCAACTTCTGCTGCTGAGCAAGTCCCGCCTGTTGCCTCGTTTCAAACCGCATGTCCATGATGACATGGTAGTCGCGGCTTCAGTCTGCGCTTTCAGAATCCCCAGAACGCCCTAACAATGCATCCGCCAGCATTGCTGGTGTCGCAAACTCCAGCGAAGCGCCTGTCGGTAGACCACGAGCAAGCCGGGTGATCTTGACTGAATGGGAGCGCAACAGATCGGTGAGGTGATGAGCAGTTGTGTCGCCCTCAAGCGTCGGACTCAGTCCAAGGATGACTTCCGAAACAGGTACGCCTCGAGGATTACAGGCGGAATCGTCAACCCTTTTCATCAACGCATCAATCGTCAAGTCATCGACTCCCACGCCACCCAAGGGGTCAAGGCGACCTGTCAGAACGTGATAAACACCTTGATGTATCCCTGTTGCTTCGATGCCCATCAAATCCCTTGGCTGTTCAACAACAAGTAGGCAGGAAGCGTCTCGACCCGGGTCATTGCAGATGCGACAAGGCTGGACATCCGTCATCTGCCAGCAGATGTCGCAACAGCAGATTTCGCGACTTACATCGAGGATGGCATCTGCCAGTTCGGCGGCTTCTTCTTTCGATGCTTTGAGAAGATGAAAGGCTAGCCGTGCAGCCGTCCTTCGTCCGATGCCGGGCATTCTCTGCAAATGCTCGATCAGACGTTCAACTGGCTCTGGATATCCTCCGGCCCGAGCCATCTAGAGCCCACCTGGCAACAACCCGCCGGGCGGCATGGGTAAACCCAGTTCCTCTGCAGCTTCCGTCAGTCTCCGCTGTGCTTCACTGCGGGCTGCAACCAGTGCACGATTCACCGTCTCACGGAGGAGTGCAGGATCCGCCTCACCATCGATCACAATGTCGACAATCTCCAATGTCCCGCTGGCGACAACTTTGACAACCCCCCCCTCAGAAGTTGACTCGACCCGCAAATCAGAGAGAGATGCTTTGATTTCTTCCATTCTTGCCTGAATACGTGGCAGGTCCCGCATGAGCGAAGCCATGCCCGCCATCCCCTTGAGACCTTCAAACATCGTCACCATCTCCCTTCTCGGAGTTCGGTTTGAGCTCCACAACTTTCGCATCAAACAAAGAACGAGCAAGGTCCACGCGAGGATCTGCCACTGCATCCGGATCAGCCTTAGGCCGATCATCCGCTGTCATGGACGGCGTCTCATCAATCACCTGAATGACTTTCCCCGATGCGTCACTAAGCCGCTTGCTGATGCGTTCGATCGCGACTGAAGAAACCGGCCCCTGTGTACATCTAAGCCGAATGCAGGTGTCCTCAAAGGCAACCACTTCAACTCCCTCTACTGCCGCCACCATCGCCGCGTTCTCGGTGCTCTCCGAAAGTGCTCGCCAATGCGACTCAAGCGACAACTCCTTGTGATGACGCTTCTTCTTCGTCGGAGACTTTGCAGAAGGCGTGCTCTCAGAAGAATCAGACTGAACTCTGGAAGATGTCTGCTCAGGCGCAGAATCCTGCTTCAGGCGGGGAGTTTCGATTTTCCGCTTTTGTTCAGAGCTGCTTTTTTTTTTCAAACCAGCAGATGCCGGACTTGGAACAGCAACTGGATCCACCATATCCGTCGCCAAGGACAAACGAACAATGGCTGCATCAAACAGCGCTCTGGCCGATGCCCCCAGCCGACCCTGTCTCGCGATCGACTCGCAAACGGCGATGCCATGCACCAATGCTGGCAAATCGAAACGCGCGGCGCGAGTCGCAACTGCACTTCGTTGCTCCTCAGCCAAATCCAGAACATTCGTATCGGGACCACAACTTCGGACGATCAGCATGCTCCGGAATGCGTCCGTCAAAGACGACAGCGCCTGTTCGATACTCGCGCCTGACTGAAGAAGGGCATCTGCTGCCTGCAATGCCTCGGAAGGCTCAGCGGAGGCGATCCCATCGACAACCGCTTCAACCAGAACAGTCTCGGGCAGGCCTAAAGTCGATTCGACATCCTTCAGAGTGATGTGCCCTTCCCCGGTCGCCAAGAGACGGTCCATCACACTCAATGCATCCCGCATGGAACCCGCGCCGAGTTCAGCAACGCGCGACAGTGCTGCCTCGTCTACCTCCACACCTTCCTGCTTCACAACATTTGCAAGATGTTCTGCAATCAATCTTCGAGGTATGGGCTTGAAATCGAACCGCTGACACCGACTCTGAATCGTCGGAAGAACCTTGTGTGGCTCCGTGGTGCACAGAATGAATTTGACGTGCTCAGGAGGCTCCTCCATTGTCTTCAACAGGGTGTTGAACGACTCCGTCGTCAGCATGTGCACTTCATCGATGATGTAGATACGGCAGCGACATCTTGCAGGAGAGAGTCCAGCACCGGCGATTAGATCTCTGGCCTCCTGAACACCTCGATTGGATGCCCCATCGATTTCGATGACATCAAGATCATCCCCACGCATGATGGCTTCGGCGATGCCTTCCGCATCTTCTAGATCATCCGTCACATTGATCGCGCGGGCGAAGATGCGAGCCAAAGTGGTCTTTCCAACCCCTCGGGTTCCGCAGAAGAGATAGGCGTGAGCAGTCCGATCCTGCTCAACTGCACGACGCAATGTCTCTGAAATGGGCGACTGCCCTACGACTTCTTCAAAGTCGCGACTGCGGTAGCGTCGAGCCAACACGGTATAGGTCACGTCGAGAACTTCCTTCCACATGACCGAACGCCTACTTGACGCTCGAAGGGCTTGCGACGGGCGGCCAGGCGATCCGCGGCATGGCCGACGACGCTTATGGCTGCTGCGATCAAGCCCTGACCAGGTTCACGAGCCAACCACCCACAGGACCCGACCGCCCGTCGCACTCCCTCGCTGGCCATGGTATCGGGTACGTGTCCGCTGGTACACTCGGCTGATGGAAGAGATCGGACCACAACAGCCTCTGACATCTCCTCCGCCGACGACAGCCGGGGAGGAATCAAGACCGCCATTCCTTCTGACTGCCGTTCGCATTCTGTATGCGGGCCTAATGATTGCTGTCGCCTCCATTCCGGTGGCCAATCTCGATCGTGTGACCAATCCGCTGACAGACGTGGTCATGCCGATCGCCGCCACGATTGCGGTCGTGATCATTGTTGTTCTGCTTGATCTGCGAACACCCATGAAACGGATCTCGAATGTCGTCGGGGTCTATCTCGCTGTGGTTGCAGGACTCTTTGCCTCGCTTGCGGTTGGCGTCCTGATCGATCTCATCGCTGAGGCATGGGATGTCACAGGCGATGAGGAAGCGGTCCGTTATGTCACACTGCTGAAACTCGCAGTCGGGCTGACGCTGTGCTACGTCGCTGTTTCCGTTGTTCTGTCGACACGCGACAGCCTACGCCTTGTCATCCCCTATGTTGAATTCTCCCGAAAGGTGCGCGGCCTTCGCCCCATGCTTCTAGACACTTCTGCATTGATCGACGGCAGACTCAACTCATTCACTGGCACTGGGTTTCTGGACGCACCCTTGATTGTCCCGCAATGCGTCATCAACGAGTTGCATGCCCTCTCGGACTCAGCAGACCGCCTGAAACGCGATCGAGGCCGCAGAGGATTGTCCAATCTCCGTCACATGCAAAATGATCCTCGGGTCAACCTCGATATTGAGGAATTGGAATCAACGACTTCGGGAGATGTCGACACCATTCTCATGGATCTGGCAGGCGAGAAGAACCTGCGCATCGTGACTACGGATACCAATCTTGCCCGCGTCGCCGAAATCCGCAGCATCACCGTGCTGAATCTCCATGACCTTGGAGAGATTCTCCGCGACCCCGCAGTCCCAGGCGAAATCATCCAACTGGAAATCATCAAGGCTGGGGAAAGCGAAGGTCAGGGCGTCGGGTATCTACCGGACGGAACAATGGTGGTGGTTGACGATGCCGAGGACCGGATCGGACGCAGCGTCAGCGTGATCATCAGCAATGCAGTACAGACAAGTGGCGGGCGACTGATCTTCGGCAAGATCTCTCCAGATCAGCCTGAAACCCTGAAACGTTCCGCGACGCAGCAACCACGGCATGAAGGCCCGGGGCCGCACGCAACATGATCCTGCCCGGAGTGTGGCTCGGCTACTCCCACTCGATGGTGGCAGGCGGTTTGCTTGAAATGTCGTAAACGACCCGGTTCACCCCTTTGACCTCGTTGATGATCCGGTTGCTGATCATGGCAAGAACGTCGTAGGGAATGCGTGCCCAGTCAGCAGTCATGAAATCCTGAGTTTCGACAGCGCGGACCGCAACGACTGAATCGTAGGTCCGGCCATCTCCCATAACACCAACGCTCTTCACCGGCAGGAGCACCGCAAAGACCTGATTGGTGCTGCGGTACAGATTGGCTGACACGATTTCGTCCAAGACGATCTCATCGCATTCCCTGAGGAGATCCAATCGTTCTGGACGGATATCGCCCAGTACCCGCACGGCCAAACCCGGGCCCGGAAATGGATGTCGCCAAACGACGTGAGAAGGCAGGCCGAGAACTTCTCCAAGTCGACGCACCTCGTCCTTGAAAAGATCCCGAAGCGGTTCGATCAATTCAAAACCCAACTCCTCAGGCAGTCCGCCGACATTGTGGTGCAACTTGATATTCGCCGCTGTTCCAGCATGACCTTGTCCGGATTCGATGACATCCGGATACAAAGTGCCTTGCGCTAGGAAGTGAACTGGGTCGCCACCGTCTGATGCAACCTCATCTGCCGCATTTCGGAAGACATCGATGAAACGGTGTCCAATCAGTCGTCGTTTCTCCTGAGGATCTTCAACTCCCTTCAGATCCTCAAGGAACTCAGCAGAAGCATCGACTGTCCGAAGATCGATGTCGAAATGATCTCGAAATGTCGTCTCGACAAGTTGCCGCTCATTCTTACGCAGCAATCCATTGTCAACAAAGATACAGGTCAAACGGTCTCCGATCGCGCGGGCCAGCAGTGCTGCAACCACGGAAGAATCAACGCCCCCACTGAGACCACAAATGACCCTGCGATTGCCGACCAATGCCGGAATGGAGCGGCATTGCGCCTCCATGAAATCGGCCATGCGCCATGTGCCCCGGCAACCACAAACCTCGTAGAGAAAGTTGCGAAGTAAGTCCACCCCATGTGGCGTGTGCGTCACCTCTGGATGAAACTGCAATCCATAAAATCGCTTCTCCGCGTGCATGACTGCGGCTGCAGGACATGTGTCCGTCGAGGCTAGAACCTGGAATGTCGCGGGGATGTCTGTGACCTGATCGCCATGGCTCATCCAGACAGTCATGTCACTTGGCAATCCTTCGAACAGGCCTTCCGGAGACTCAATGATTAATCTCGAACGCCCGTACTCACGTGATTCAGCACGATCGATCGTCGCGCCGAGCATGTGACAACCCAATTGCATGCCATAACAAATCCCCAGCACAGGAACACCCAGTTCGAAGACGCCGGGATCACACTTGGGAGCCCCCTCATCATCGATACTCGCAGGACCACCGGAAAGAATCAGGCCTGCTGGGTTGAGGGATCTCAACTCCTCCAAATCCACGTTGGGAGCAACGAGAACACTGAATGCCCCCGCTTCTCGAACGCGACGCGCGATCAATTGGGCGTATTGGCTGCCAAAATCAATGATGGGGATGGTCTCGACACCCTCCGGGCGGGTCGAGCCAATCGCAGGTGCTGCCATGAACACGGACTCCTCTCAGGAAGAGGGAGAGTTTACCCGAGCGAGGGTGGCTGTATCATCGTGCCAAGGTCGCACGATGCCGAATTCCCAGGACACCTCCCCGAGCCTCAGAATCGATATTGCCGCCAACGCGGAAATGCTATGCGTCCTCAGAAGCGCCCTTTCTGCTTGGTGCCTGAGGGCAGGCATCTCCACTTCACGAACAGATGCCGCCTGTATGGCTGTCGACGAAGCAGCTGCCAACATCATTCGTCACGCCTATCAAGATCAATCTGGACGCATCCGTTTGACTTGCAAGGTGGCGGATGCTTCGATTTGGCTGGAACTCGAAGACGATGGAGTTCAGGTACCTCTTGACTCGATTCAACCCAGGCCTCTAGATGATGTCCGACCAGGTGGTCTTGGCGTCCATCTGATCCAACAGGTCATGGAAAACGTCACATGGGCCCACCGTGATGAAGGGGGCACCAGACTTCTCATGAGCATGCCGATTGAAAAGTTCGGCGGATGCGAACAGACCGAGGAGGTCATGCATGCCCTCTGACCATGACGCCAAACTCAGTATCACGATTGAGACTTGCGACAATCACCTGAGAGTATCGCCTGTTGGAGAAGTAGATCTCGCAAGTTCTCCTGAGCTCCGGCGATCATTACAACAAGCGCTCGCGAATAGTGAAGGCATGGTCGTCGTTGATCTTTCAGGAGTTCCTTACATGGATTCCTCCGGCGTCGCCACTCTGGTCGAAGCATTGCAAATCTGCCGCAAGCAATCCCGTGAACTGATTCTTGCCAGGCCGACAGATCGCGTGGAATCGATCTTCACGATTTCCAAACTCGATTCAGTCTTCACGATCCAAGGAGATCTCCCCTGAGCATGGAGCCAGCACGCCCCAACCCCATGCTCGTTCGGGGGATCGATCGCCTCGGGCGATCGACTCGGGACCTGTTGATGCTGATTGGCGGTACTGCCACGCTGGCCGCTTCGGTCGGACGCTGGTACTGGCGATCAGCTACGGGCACCGGTCTTCGTGTTGGATGGCCTGCGGTCGTCGCGCAGATGGTCCGTGTCGGCGTCCGGTCAATCGGGATCGTGCTCATCGTCAGCGCCTGCATCGGTCTGATCCTGGCCATTTCGATGTATCCCCCTCTGGCGGAACTAGGACAGCAAAACAAAATCGCCAACATTGTCGGCGTCGCAGTCCTTCGAGAAATGGGGCCGATTATCTCAGCAGTCGTCCTGACCGGATTTGCAGGTGCATCGATTGCCGCTGAGATTGGGACGATGGTGGTCGGGGAGGAAATCGAAGCGCTGGAAGCCCACGCACTCGATCCTATTCGCTTTCTGGTGCTGCCCCGGTTGACCGCAACTGCGATCAGCCTGCTGCTCTTGACAGTGCTTGCGGATATCACCGCAGTCATCTGCAGTGGATTTGTCACTGTTATGTTCTTCGATGTCAGCGCAGCCCTTTACATCGACAACACCCTTGCACAGCTCAATCTCTCCGACTTTCTGACCGGCCTCATTAAGGCCACCACGTTCGGCCTCATGCTGGGCGCGATCGCTTGCTTCAATGGACTGAGGGTCAGCGGAGGTGCTGCGGGCGTCGGCAAAGCAACAACTGACACAGTTGTGCAGACGATCGTAGCAGTGATCATCAGCGATCTTCTCTACGACGCAATCTTCCTTCAAATAGGTTGGACTTGACCACCAACTCAATCACTTTGATGGGGAGACAGCACCCTAATCTTGATCTTGAACCCGCTGTCCACCGATTCCACGAACCATGCAAGAGGACCCACGGCGCTGGCCAATCTGGCTAATCGCTCGCGAATCGCAGCCTCGTCCTCATCAACAAGTTCGCCCCGAATCATCTCCCACAACTCAGGATCCTCAGCTTTGACTTCTTCTTCCCATGCTTTCATCTGCAAATTCTGAATGTCAACAAGGGTCGTCATGAAAGCTTCGAGATCACGTGCTCCCCACATGCACACTGTCTGCGGGATATAGGCATCTGCTTGGTCCAACCATTTAGGCATCTCCGCTGATGTCGTGCCCGATGCCCGAATCGCCGCCTCAACTGCACCATCCTGCCCCAAGAACAACGCGTTCCCCACGACAGCCATGCTGAGGCGTCCCATGTTGAGACCGGGAACCGGCATCGCCATCCCTTGAAGAGGATCTGTCGACCAGATCTGATGCCCCTGGAACTCTCTCGGCTCCAAGCCGACCTGCGGCGCAGACGCCGCCAAGGCATCACTCAGACTCCGAGGATCCGTGCAGTCAATGCGCATCACACTTGCAAGGCTGTCAACCGTCAGGGGCCTTGTCACGGTGGACTCCATCAGCATCCGCTCCCCGAGTGGATCGATCATCGAACGGATCGTGGGTTCATTCTGCTCGAACAATTGACCGAAACCCATCAAAAATGGATTGGACGCCACGACGCCACGGAACCAGTCAGGAATACTTCCAAATGACACATGCATGGAAGAAATGGCAATCGCACTTGGACTGATCCAATCGGGCAGTCGCCCTCGATCGTCCATTGTTGCCATCAATTCAAGCATCCCTCCCTTGCCATCAGGCATCCAGATGGCGCCTGACATTTCCGCAAGCACATCGCCTTCACCCATGCCTGACTGAAAAGACAACGCACGCATGGGGCCAATCGCCGCATCAAATGACGCCTGGACCATACGACCGATACCCATATCATCAAAGACTGCAATCGCGTCAAAGAGGGGTTCGATGAAAATGGTGCATTCTGCAATCGACTCCCCTTCCAGCATGTCCCGCACATCCTGCCAGGCATCTGCATGGGCAAGTGCGTCATCACCGACCGTCCCGTCCAAAACATCAAACAATCGTTCCATGCCACGCTGATCATTGGACATAAGAACCAAGGCCCCCTCCTGCGCATGCCACATCCCCGATGACATCCGCTCGGATCCTCCGTCTCCTTCCAGAACATCGACAGACCGGCCTTGGACAGTTCGTGTTGAGACATTCGGAAACTCGCGAATGTTCACCCAAGTGGCATTCCACGCTTCTACGAACTGCTCACCTGCTTCCGCAAGATCGATCCAGCCAGCAATCGTCAATGCTCCCGGACCGCTCTCCGCCGGATCAACCCAAATCGCAGCGCCCATTCCCACACTGCTGAGCGCATCCATCGCGCCCTCGGACTTAAACACCTCTTCCCATAAGGGGCTCAATTCATCCGGGCCGTCCTGAATCACATCGACAATCATTTCAACCCACGCGGTTTCGTCATCATCCTCGACAATCCCCGCTGTGCGCGCTCTCTCCATCAGCGAACTACTTGATTTAAGAGACATGACGGCAACTGCATGAGGAGGCGCGACATCTTCAACCCTCAAGCCGGAATCGGCAAGGATGGAAGTCGACAAAGTTCCAAACAGTGTGCTACACCCGATCGTCTGTAATAAATTCATGAACCTGACTCCACGTGAGGAGGCGTCCCCTCCCGCAATCGAGGCGGCGGCTTGTGATAGCGGTGCCCCGTATTGGGATTGGATGGGTCATATGCGAATGCCTCGCGATTGCGGAGGAAATCCTTCACGTACCGCGTCGGGATTGCAAAGCCAAGCGCTTCCCCGCCTCTGATACCCATATTGGTAATGCCGACGACCTCCCCAGAAGTGTTGAAGAGAGGTCCACCTGAGTTCCCAGGATTGATCGCGGCATCAGTCTGAATGTAGGTGAGACCATCAAAGCTTCTTTGGGTCGTCGACACGACACCCTGACTGGTTGTCTGTTCAAGCCCCAGCGGATTGCCAATCGCAAAGACCGGCTGCCCCACTTCAATCGACTCCCAAGCTTCCAATGGCACCCAATCGGCAACGGACGCATCGGCATCGGGAAGTTTCAAGAGTGCCAGATCGAGATGATTGTTGACTGCCTCAATCGAAATATCCCCAATGGTGCGGCGCGCGAGCGTGCCGTCATCCCGACGTGTCCAGACCACAAGTCGAAGATCCTTTTCGCCCTGAATGACATGTGCGTTGGTGACTACATGCCCCATCTCATTGACAATGACACCGGATCCAGTGCCAGATGGCGTCTTGACGAGAACAACGGAAGGTTTCACCCGAGCCGCTTGTTGACGAATACTCAGCTCTGGCAGATCGTTGACGACATGAAAAATGGATTCCCGGCTGGTTGTTGATTGATCCCCAGCCTCTTCGACCCTCACATCCTTGACGTCCGTATTGTCGATTTGCACGATGGAGGGCCCAATATCAATCCAGAGACTCCGGGCATCCTGCTTGATAATGCTGCCGTGCAGTTCTCCGCCATCCTCGAGAACCACGACGTCTGCAATAGCCCCGCTCATGCAGACAAGACAACATGCGCCCATCACAATCGTCCGCTTCACGATCCGTCTCCTATTTCGGCCAACTGCACAGTGTAGCCACGAGCAACAGTTCTGACGGAGATACTATGCCTCCTGCTTGGAGGGAATTCATGCTCAACGCCCTGACTCTCACATCGCTGGTTTGCTCGCTGGCTGCCCAACCAGATCACGTGCCTTTGGCTGACTGGTTTGGTTTTTCTGGGATGGATGTCATTCCCATTGGCAAAAAACCGGGCCCCATGAAACTGGCTGACATGAACCGGGACGGATTGATGGATGTTGTCATCGCCAACAACCAGAGGAGCCGCATCGAGATCCTCAAGCAGAAGTCCGATGGCTCACCGCATGACCCAATCGAGATGCCCCGAGATATCAACGAGTTCCCTGATCACTGGCGGTTCGAACGCGTGCTTGTGCCGGTCGCAGATTCAATCACAGGCATGGATATCGCAGATCTGAACAATGATGGACTTCACGATCTCATTCTGGGTGGGCCTCCCGGAAGAATCACCATCCTGCGTCAAGAATCAGAAGATGTGTTCAGTTCCGAATTGCGACGTGATGTGCGCAAACTGGGCGCGAATCCTGCGGCCTTCAGCGTCGTGGAATTCAACCCCGGACAGCCCACATTGATTTCGGTCGTCGATGGCGAACCCACCATGTGGGCCATTGATGAATTCTCGCTTGGGCCCCCCACGCGATACCCCGCAGGCGCATCCATTATTGGATTGGTTGCTGCAGACTATGACGGGGACGGACTTCTCGATCTTGCAGGAATCAGTCCTGATGATGCCGCACCTGTACGCATCTGGTTCGGTCGCCGCGGGAACGAAGGCGTGGAACCCGGCCCTCAGTCAATCTTTGAGATGCCACCTATCAGCGAGTTCGAGGCCATTGAGTTTCCAGGAGGCAACGGATCCCGAATTGGTGTGATTGACAGATCTGCAGCACGCATCGTTCTCTATCAACTCGAGTCCACGCCCGTCAGAGATACGGGAGATCGAGACGCGGCTTTCACCGTCTACGGCTTTCCGGATCCTGGGCGTCGTCGACGTGCGTGGGCCATTGCCGACACCAATGGAGATCACCGCATCGATGTCATCGCTGCGGATACGAAGAGCAATGCGATCAGCGTGTTCCAGCAGACGCCTACCGGCGGTCTCAGTGCAGCACGCTCTTTCCCGAGTTTGGCGAATATTGACGGCCTTGCTGCAGTTGAAGAGCAAGATGGTCAGCCTGGAACTCTGCTGGTCCTTTCAACCGAAGAAGGGGTCGTCGGAAAAACGCAACTTGGCTCGGACGATTTGGTCTTCCCCACACCACTTCAAATAAGCAGCGGATACGAACCCGTCGCCATGAACGCCCTGTCATTAGATGGCCGTGCCCATGCTGCAGTGATCTCAGCGGACAAACGCAATTATGTCGTCGACTTGATTGATCTTCATGGAGACGATTCCAAAACGATCCAGCTCAATTCTCTCAGCCGCAAACCCGACCATCTCGAAGTCCACGATGTAGATCAGGATGGACAGGACGATCTCATCATTTTGACGGCCGATCGACCCATGATGCTCCTATTGGCCGACAGCGAGGCCGAAGACGGATTCGCACTGATTGAAAAGGACGACATGGCCCAATACGGACTTGTTGCAGCAGCAAATGGAGACAACATCGCATCTCTGGACGTCGATGAGGACGGTCATGATGAACTTCTGATTGCATCTGGAAACTTCGTCCGCGCTGTCCGCCTTGAACGGATTGACGACAGTTCCTGGGGATGGAGGGTCGCAAAGCAGTTCAATACAGATGATCCCGATGCCGAACTGGTTGCCGTCACACCCTTGGGCTCAC
>JAKVBW010000220.1 GCA_022446945.1 Phycisphaerales bacterium
GCCTGGTCGTAGGCGAGATTCGTGATCTCGGACACCGGACGAAGGTTGGGAACCGGGTTTCGGTGACAATCAAGGCACCAGCCCATGGACAGCTTCTTGGCTCGACTGACGACCGGCATCTGGTCGACACGCCCGTGACATGAAACACATCCAACTCCACGGTTGACATGTGCACTGTGATCGAAATACGCGTAATCCGCGATGCGATTCACCCAGATCCATTCAATCGGAAGACCGGAATCGTAGGACTCCTGAACCTTCTCGAGTTTGGGACTCTCAGGACGAACCCACTTGTGACAGTTCATGCAGGTCTGGGTTGGAGGAACCGCCGCGTGAGCCGCAGTCTCAACCGTGTTGTGACAATAGCGACAGTCCATGCCAAGCTCCCCCGCATGCAGTGCATGACTGAAGGGAACCGGCTGCTCCGGCTGGTAACCAACCTCAAGAGTTGAAGGACTGAATCCGTATGCGACAAACATCACCACATACAGCGGAAGCAGACCGCCAACGACCAACAAGGCCGGGAGCAATGCATTGCTCCATTTTGGGAATAGAAATCGACTCATCAGGGGCGCCCAAGGTGTCCAGAGTTCTGTGCAACTACTCCACGAAAGACTTTGTGCTTTTTTTCACGAAGTCCTGCATACCATTTTAATCCCGTACATCCCCTGCGGTCAATCTGGCCATCGACAAAATCCGCATCGAGAACATCAACATCGGCAATTGGTCGACAATCAGACGATTTTCATTTGGAGCTTGATGGCGAACCATATTGAGCGGACAGCTTGGCAATTCCAGCCTCATCCCCAATGATCGTCAAGCGATCTCCAACCTGCAGCTCAAGGCTTCCGCTGGGCACCAGCGTTCGACTACCTCTGCGAACCAACGCAATCAGGCATCCAGGTGGGAATTCGCAGTTTCTGATCTCCCGACCAGCCATTTCTTCGGCTGAGGTCCCGGATTCAAGCACCAGAGCGAGATATCGATCATCCCTGAGCAAGACTTCCCGCAACGCCTGATGGCTCCTTGCCGCAAGCCATGCTTCCTTGAAGCCATCCTGCTCCACACAGCCCGCAAGTTGAGCCAGGAGCCGGAGATGCAGCGCAGGATCCTCTATCGGGCTCACCAGATAGAAGACCGCATGAACATCTCGATGGCTGTCCGCAGGCCCCAAAGCCTCACCGATCTCGATGCCCATCCCCCTGCGAGAGCGAACCACAACCAGATATGGTCGGTCAATGTCGGCCACGCGAAGATGCGGAAGGGCGACGCCGTGGGTGACCGGAGTTGCCCCAACTCGAGTGCCTTCAAGGAATAACGTCTTAATTTCTTCCTCAGACATGGAGAGCTGGGAGGCAAATCGGCTGGCCGCCCGGGCGGTCACCTCCTCAAAGCTGGCATCCTCTGACGCCTCAAGGATGTCTGAAGTCGCCACGACCTCATCAAAGGGATCCTTGGCCCTCAGGCCTCGATCCTTCATGATCTCCCGCAACTCCGAGTCGAGTCCCTCGAAACGCCTCTGCCCAAGTCGGGCGAATACGTGGAGGATCGCCCCCCCCCGGTCAATCCGCTTGTTTGCATAGGCGAAGTACCAGATCACCCCAAACACCACCATGCCAACGGCAAACAGCGTGGGGGCCGTGCCC
>JAKVBW010000221.1 GCA_022446945.1 Phycisphaerales bacterium
ACTGCACGTTCACGACCAACTCCGCGTCCGAAGCCGGCGGCGGAATGTACAACGATCAAAGCAGTCCGACCCTGACCGGCTGCAAGTTCAGATCAAACACAACAACTCTGTTTGGCAGTGGGATGCACAACGAAGCCAGCAGCCCGGCCCTGACCAACTGCACCTTCTCGAACAACTCGGCCGACCAGTACGGCGGGGGGATGTACAACGACCATGTCAGTAATCCGAATCTGACCGACTGTACGTTCTTGGCCAACACGACTCGATACTACGACGGCGGCGGGATGTACAACCAAGCCGCCAGCAGCCCGACCTTGAGCAACTGCGAGTTCATCTTCAACTCGGCTGGCAGCAATGGCGGCGGGATCTTCAACGATGCTGGCAATCCGATTCTGACCAATTGCAAGTTCTGCGGCAACACCGACAGCTCGGGGTTCAACAACATCAGCGGTTCGATCAGCGGCTCGAGCAGTGGAAACAGCCTGCTCGACAACGGATGTGTCTTCGGCGACATGAATTTCGACGGCGTCGTGAATCTCGCGGATCGAACCGAATTGAGCACGATGATCGGCATCTGCGACGCCGACATCAATGGCGACGGCATGGTTGATGGTGGCGATTTGTCGTATGTCCTGGGCTGGTGGGGCATCTGCGGCACCCCGTGATCCTTGGGCATGCCCGTCGGCCTCGGTCAGCAGCAGTAGGCAGTTGGCTGTCACTCGCATGACACCCTAGCGATCACTGTTTCAAATCCAGTATGGCCCATGAAGACAAGCTTTTTTTCAACTCCGACGAGATTCAGCTTGTCGGTGTTGTTCTTGTTTGCCGTGTTATTTGAACGCCGGGGATCATTGGTTCTCTTCAAAACTCCGCTCAGCTCGGTATGGTGGTGACGTGTTCCGGATGAATCGGATCACGTCAATCAGACACATATCGCCAAAAGGGGCTGCCCATGTGCTCTCCTCACATCATTGCCGAGGTTGATCGAATCGTCGCTGATCGGCGCCAGTTTCTGAAGACTGCTGCCGGGGGGTGTGCCGCCGTGGGAGGTGTGGGTGCTGGATTATCCGTCTCCAGCGTAAGTGCCGCACCTGCTTCGAATCACCAACAGCCCGTCACCTTCAGCCGCACCGTCGATCTGACGCACACGCTCACTCATGATTTTCCCGCCTGGTTCACGGAGGGAGAGGACATCATGGGGCGAACAGCGCCCGCGAGCCTGAGTGAGGTCGATGAGTTTGTACTGGATGAAAATGCCCCCTTTGCCCTGAAGAAGGTCAGTTATTGGGAGCATGTGGGCACCCACGTCGACGCGGCCAGCCATTGCAGCAACATGCGGTCGGTCGACGAGATTCCCGTCGAGCAACTTGTCTCGCCTCTTGTGGTGATCGACATTCGGGCCGAAGCCGCGAAAGATCCACTGGCTCAAGTGATGCCTGAACATGTTCGAAAGTGGGAGTCCCTTCACGGACCCTTGCCGCCCGGGTGCTTCGTCGCAATGAACAGTGGCTGGTCTGAGAAGGTTCACGACAGAAGTGCATTTCTCTGTCCAGGCGAAGAGGGAGGCAAGCCGGTACCAATCCGTCAGCCAGCATTCCATCCAGACACGGCACGGATGCTCCTCGAGGACCG
>JAKVBW010000222.1 GCA_022446945.1 Phycisphaerales bacterium
CCGCTGTCGCCTGATGGCATCGCCGAACTGAACATGGAGATGCCCGACATCAATGGGGCGTTGCGCATCATGGCGGCCGTGGTTGATGGCGATCGCTACGGAAGCAGCGAACACGTGATTGGTGTAGTTGCGCCAATTCAAATACTTGCAGCCATGCCTCGCGCTGCGGCACCGGGCGACGTCATGGCCGTGCCTCTGCGCATTCGCAACAACACATCCCGGCCCACCGAGATCGCCTTGCAAGCTGATCTTGGCGAAGGACTTGATGGCGCACTTGATGCAGGATCGCTGCTCGTACCAGCGCACGAGGAGGCGCATACAACACTCACCATGGTCGCAGGCCAACCGGGGTCCGCACGGGTTCGTATCTCCGCAACTCCCGCCCAGCCAACACCTCGACTCCAGAGACAGGTGTTGGAGCGATGGATCGCCGTACGTCCCCCGCACGGCCGCGACCGGAGTGTGCTGCGCCTTGAAGCCGAGCCCGGTGCACGAACAGCGATTGATCGTGATCGCTCACTCGAAACACTTGCTGGGCACGTTGAAGTGATCGTTGGCGGCCATCCCGCCATCGATCTCAAGCCCGTCCTGGATGAACTCATCCAGTACCCCTATGGCTGTGGCGAACAAACCGGCAGTCGGACCAGAGGCATGCTGGCTGCACTTTCGCTTCCCAGAGAGATTGCCGGCAGAAGTCCGCAGGAGATCCGTTCGATGGTTGCTGCAGGCATGCACAGGCTCTGGTGGATGCAGCGATCCGATGGATCGATTCCCTATTGGAGAGGGGGCGAAGCAAGCCATTGGCTCACGCTACGCACAGCACTGCTCGCACTTGATGCACGTGATGCGGATATCCCTCTTCCAGATGGTTTCCTTGAAGCGATCCTGAATCGGACCGAAGCGATTGCCCGGCCTCAAAGTGGCCAGGCCAGCCCTGCAATCGCCGCCCACGCCTGCCGAGTGCTCGCGCGCGCGGACATGCCCGATGAAGCGCTCATGGCAACAACCCTCTCGAAGTTGAAATCGCTTGACCAGACAAGTCGAGCGCACCTGGCCGAGAGCTATTTCGCCATTGGCGAATACGATCAAGCCCAGGCCATCATCGAACACTTCCATCTGCCTGAAGATTCTCCACCCAACGACAAGGGACGGTTTACCTCTGGGGTGCACCAGGCCGCCGTGGCAATGGACGTCCTGCTGCGCAATCAGCCCGATCACCCGACCCTTGTGACCTACGCCAGATTCATCAACACTTCACGCAGCGCAACTGGTTGGAGTACCACCTTTGAGAACGCCGCCGTGGTCAATGCGTTGTGCCATTGGCATGCTCAAAAGGGAAGCGATGGCATTGCTCGGGGACGCATCACGATTGCCGGAGAAGACATCGAATTCGAAGGCAACACACCAGTGCGTCACGCCTTTGACATTCCGCCTGGCGGAACCACCGGCGAAGAATTCCTTGTCTCTGAAGGCGATGGGCCAGTCGCACTTGTCGTAAGTACCTCCGGTGTTCCGATTGATGCCGAGGCAACCGCTCCTCTGGACTCGATCATTGAAATCACCCGGACGTGGTTTGACAGTGCCGGGAACCCGATCGAGCCTGGCACGCCCCTCAACGCCGGT
>JAKVBW010000223.1 GCA_022446945.1 Phycisphaerales bacterium
GAATTCCCGTCTCGCTCGAGCCAGTGAGAAGAAATTGTGCGATCGAACCGTGATTCTTCTGCCTGGGTAGAGTTCGCGCAAGCCGCGATAAAAGGTCACTTCGCCACAGAAGATTTCATCGAAGGTTCGTTCGCCAATGGCGGCCTTGAGTTGGCCGGCGGTTGTTTCCGTTGACGTTCGTAGACGCATCAGATTGAGGTATCTGCGCGGTGACAGCTTGGACGGCCTGGGGATCAGTGTTGCCCCTTCAGGATTCGGCTGCCCCGGGTGGGGATAGATGATGAGATGGTCGTCCTGTGTGAGTCCGCCAAGCCGCTTCACATCATCAGCAACGGCGGTGTTGTAGCCGCCATTGCCGAGAGGACTGACCGGGAGAACAACGAGTCGTTTCATGTGGCGAGTATTCGTGAGCGGTTTCAGGGTCTGCGGGAAGGGGATGTCTCCCCATGTGAAGCATCCGACTCTGGTGTATCGGCATCCTTGCCGGTTTCCAGAGAGTTCAGGGCCTTTCGCATCAATTGAAGCTGTTCCATGAGCTGGGAACGGATCGCATCATTGATCCGTACCTCGGCGTTGGGTGCGTTCCAATCAAAGGGAGTGTCTCGGAACAGAAGGGTCTTGAGTCGATCCCGGCTTTGGTCGCGGAGGTCCACCTGGTGCGGGTTCTCAGGGTCGCGAAACGCGTTGTAGACACGGTAGCCCATGCCTGTCCACAACGAGAGCCCATCGACTTCACCAGTCATTGTCGGTTCAAGCACCTCATCAACGAATTCCTTCATCGGAACAAATGTCGGCTTGGTCACGTTGCCGCCAGGGGCAAAGGCCGGACAGAACATCGGGATCACGGGAATTGGTCCATTGCGCCTCGAAGCGCGTACCCGTTTGCAGAGGGTCATCTTTGCGCGTGCCCACGCCTTTTGCGCAGCAATGGAGCTCGTGCGATCGGATGGTTTTGTCGCCTGGAAGGAATACATGTCATAGATCCAGGGAGTGATCCAATCGACGCTTTCGAGCAGGCCTTGAAATGCTGCGGCCTGGCGTTTGAATTCCCGTTCCTTCTGCGCCGTACTTGCCGAGAACCAGGAGACAGGCTGTTCGCCCTTGTCGTTGATCCAGAAGCGTACATCCGGCAGTCCCCAGAACGCCCACCTGGAACCAGGCCATTCACGTTTGACCGCATCAATGGTCTTGCGGAGTGAATCGGAGGTTGCCTCATGATGGGGATGCCCGGGTCCCTTGCGTAGGCGTTCAAGAAATGCGCCCTCGAAGTCCAACACGCCCCATCCTCGGTAGTTTCGTGGGAGTTTCTCCCTGAGGTGGGCGAGTACGAGATCGATGTCAACGATGCCACTCGCGCCCTTGCGCGGAAGGATGTTCTGATACACGATCGCGTAGCGATCGGCGTTGAGCGCACGGATCTCAGCCATCGGAGTGCCATCGGGAACCCAGTCGTAGAGCAGTGGGAGTTCCTGTCCGCCACGGGGGGATTGCGCAGGGGCATACGCGGCAAGGCAGATCGCCAAAAGCGTCGCCAGCAGTCCTGCGGTTGACCAGATCCTCGTGATCCCAACCATG
>JAKVBW010000224.1 GCA_022446945.1 Phycisphaerales bacterium
GGCGACTGGCAGGGTTTCCGATCCGCCGAGGCTGCCATTGACTGCTGCGATGACGATCACCATTGTGACAAGGCCTGCGGACGGGATGCCCGCTGCGCCAACCGCTGCCAATGTGGCTGTGATGACAACGATGATCAACTGTCCGAATTCGAGATCAATGCCGTACAACTGAAAGAGAAAGAGCACAGCGACAGCTTCGTAAAGCGCAGTGCCATCCATGTTGATCGTTGATCCGAGTGGAAGAACGAAGTTGGAGGACTTTTCAGAGCACTCGCCCTCGTCAATGGCAGTTTCGATCGTGACAGGGAGTGTGGCACTGCTGGAATCTGTTCCAAATGCCGTCAGAAGTGCGGGTTTCATTCGACTCATGAATGCAAATGGACGCACGCGGCCAAAGATCCAGAGGATCAAGGGCAGAATGATGACACCGTGAATCAGCAGGCCCAAGAACACTGTGCCCATATATCCACCGAGCGGTCCTGTAATCGTTCCAAGGCCAATCTTCCCCACGGTCCAGGCAACGAGAAAGAAGACTCCCAGAGGGGTCAGCCAGACGACCCATTGAATCAAGATCATCAGCCCCTCAAAGCCAGCATCGAAGAACTCTCTCGCAGCACGGGTACGCTCACCTCCGGCAGCAAGTGCTAGGCCAAGACCAATGGCGAAGATGATGATGCCGAGAGGTCTGCTGGCAGACATTTCCGAAATGATGTTCGTCGGGATGAGTTGGAAGAGGATGTTCGTCCAGGTTCCACCAAGGGTCTTCTCCCCGACCTTCTGTTGCAGTGAAGAGTCGCTGGTGAAAGCCTCTTCTCCGGCAACTTGTACAGTCATTTGATCTGCTAGAGGAAGTTCCCCAGGCTGGATGATCTGCACGAGCGTCGTTCCGATCGTGACCGCGATCAGCATCGTCGCGAAGTAATACACCAAAGTTGCGCTACCCAGTCGTCCTAGAGCGCGCGGGTCGCCGATCCGGGTGATGCCTGCCACGACACTAAACAGAACGAGTGGAATCACGAGCAGTTTCAGAGGTCGGATGAGTATGAGATCGCCACAGATTTTGGTCCAGTGATCCCCACCGACAGCAGTGCCGCTCAAGACAAACTCACCCACCAGAGCGCCAATGACCATTCCGGCCACGATGAGGATCGTCAAGATTGTTGTCGATTTCATGTGCTAGTTCAGTCTTCGGTTTCTTGGTTCACCGAGATCTGCAGTTCTTCGAGTTGTGTATCGTCGATGGGACCGGGGGCTTCGGTCATCAGATCCGCACCATTCTGTGTCTTGGGGAACGCAATGACATCTCTGATGTTGTCAGTATTCGTCAAAAGCATGACAAGTCGATCCAATCCGAATGCAATGCCACCATGGGGAGGTGCTCCCTGCTGCAGTGCATCCAGAAGGAATCCGAACTTCACTTTCTGTTCGGTTTCCTCAAGTCCGAGGATCTTGAAGACGGTTGCCTGGACTTCGGGGTCGTGAATACGGATGGAACCGCCTCCGATCTCCGAGCCATTGAGCACCATGTCATAGCAGGCTGAGAT
>JAKVBW010000225.1 GCA_022446945.1 Phycisphaerales bacterium
TCCTTGATGCGCTCCAACAGAGCGAATCACCCGAACTCAGGGCACACAGGGAGAAGTCAAACAGCTTCACCAGCGCACGCGCCACCCTCACCAAGAGCCTGCCAAAGGCGATGTATACAGTCGCCTTGGAAACCCCTCGCGATGTACGCATCCTGCCGGGCGGCAACTGGCTTGATGAATCCGGCGAACTCGTTGAACCCGCAATCCCCGCATTCATGGGCACGCTTGATACCGACAGCCGCGCAACCCGACTGGATCTTGCACGCTGGCTTGTCACACCACAATCGGAAGGCGGCATCGGAGAACTGACTGCACGCGTTCTCATCAATCGTCTCTGGGCGATGCTTCACGGAACCGGACTCTGCCCGAGCCTCGACGACTTTGGAGGCCAGGGCCAACCACCAACGAACATCGAACTCCTTGACCAGCTGGCGATCGACCTTGTGCAATCCGGGTGGGACATCAAGGCGATGATCCGGCGCATGGTCGCAACCGAAACCTACATGCGAAGTTCCATTCCGCCATCCGGCGCAGCAGACGCCGATCCAGAAAATCTCTTCCATGCAAGGCAGTCCCGGTTTCGTCTGCCCGCTGAAGCAGTCCGCGATGGCGCACTCCATGTGAGTGGGTTACTTCTCAACACCATCGGTGGACCAAGCGTCAAGCCTCCGCAACCTCCCCACTACTACCGCCACCTGAACTTCCCGAAGCGGACCTACATGCCCGATATGGGGCCAGAGCAGTGGCGACGGGGCGTCTACGTTCACTGGCAACGGCAGTTCCTTCACCCGATGCTCCTCGCCTTCGACGCACCGACGCGCGAGGACTGTACGGCGATGCGCACCCGGTCAAACACACCGACTGCTGCGCTTGTACTCCTCAACGACCCTGTCTTCATTGAAGCGGCACGGGCATTTGCAATCCGGATTCTCCAGGAAAAATCCCAGAGTGATCGAGCGCGTATTGCCCATGCAATGCAAATGGCGACCTCACGATCACCCGGTACCGCGGAAATCGACATCCTCGAAGCGCTCCTGCAACAGAGCCGCGCGGATTTCGCTGCCAATCCCGAAGACGCCGTCGCCCACCTGGGCATAGGATCAAGCACGGTCCCCGACACGATCGCCCCTGTGGAACTGGCATCATGGTGCCAGGTGACCAGGGCAATCCTCAACCTGCACGAGATGATCAACCGTGAATAGCGACCCACACATGCTCCAAGAGGAATGCGAACGTGTCTCGCGCAGACAGTTCCTGGGCTCGCTTTCCATGGGTGTGGGGGCTGCAGCGCTGAGCCAATGGATGCCCTCGATTGCACCTGGCGCACTCCAGGAAGCGATCCCACACCACGCTGCCCGGGCAAAGCGCGTGATCTTCCTCTGTATGGCTGGTGGGCCAAGTCACCTGGAACTCTTCGATCAGAAGCCGAAGCTTGCAGAACTTCATGGCCAGGCAATGCCCGAATCGTTCACCACGGGCATGCCCATTGCACAACTGCAGGGCAAGGAACTCAAGTGCCTTGGG
>JAKVBW010000226.1 GCA_022446945.1 Phycisphaerales bacterium
CCATATGAATGGCTTAATGGTGTTGGAAAAACTATCCGATCGTTCTCGCGCAGCGTGATGCCCGCAATCACATTGGAGGCTACCGCATCCAAGGCTGCACTCTCTCGAAGGACAAGTTTGGGGAGTCCAGAAGTCCCAGATGACTCCAAGATGACTGAACCTGCTGAGTCAGTCAGGATTGCAGGAGTCGGTGTTCCTTGGTCTGCATCTTCAGGCGGGAGGGTTGTGAGTTGATTCAAGACCTCAGCTGCTCTGACTCCCGTTGACGTGACCGCCAATGTGGCATTGACACGTTCAATGACTGATTGTGCTTCCGGTCCTGCGATCTGGGTGTGCATTGGAAGCACCCGCATGCCTGCTGAAATGGATCCAAGGAACCAGCCTATCGACTCAATTCCAGTGGGCAGGGCGGTGATGAGTGTCTCTCCAGCTCGCATTGTCTGCCGGAGCGACGCGGCTCGGCGTGTGGTCAATGCCATGAGTTCGGCCCACGAACAGGTTCGCTCGTCGCCATGCAACTCAACGATCGACGCGGCGTCAGGCCTTGTGGCCGCGTGATGTTGAAGTGAGGCGATCACCATAGACGGATGCTGTGCATCAAGTCGTGGTCTGTTTGGAGTCATTGGGTGGTTACATAGGATCCGAATCCAAAGGATCCTAAGCCTTGATAGTCAGTTCAATTTCAACTAGCAACTCAGGGCGGCACAGCCATGCAGGAATGAACTCAATCTCGGTCGACTCCGGAAGTATTTTCATCAGAGTATCTTGGAGCCATGGTCGATCTGACTCGAAAGGGTAGTAGATTCTTGCAGATTCAGTATGACCTAAAGAGAAGTGGTCCGTATTTGGAACGCATCTTGTCAGGCATTCAAGATTGCGCAGCGTCTCTTCGGTTTGTAACTCAAGCGACTCTCGATGCATGGAGTCTTCCCCGAGAATGCTCGCTGTTCCAGATACAACCAACAGGGGGGCATCTCCAAATTTGGAGAGTACGGCTCGCGCAAAGCACGGCGGCTGATCGCCATGGTCCTTCGAATACTTGAATGCAGGGATCTGTCTGGGATTCTCAAGGCGTTTCCCGGCGGTTGTTGTTCCAATCGCCGTCATCACCAGCGTGTCATGATCGTGTCCGACTGCCGATGCTGCTGGGAGCATGGTTGGAAATGAATCGGTATGTCCGAACAAACGACAGAATCCATCGAACCGTCCCTTATTGAAGAGTTCGTATCGATTCATCCCCCCTGGGATTTTATCGTAGATTCCAGGTATGAAATTCCACATACGGGCTACATTGGCATGGGTGCACTGTGAGAGCTCTTCGAGCACGGTGCATGCGAGCGTGGCGACGCTGTCATGAAAGTTGTCTGCAGTCAACTTCGTTGCGTTGGGCAGTTCTGCGACGATTAGGCTGGCATGGGCTCCAGAGTAGGCGGTGAGTAACGCGGTGGCCCCTGCGCAGAGTTCGGCCTCACGGGAATGCTGAACCGTCGGCGCCAGATTCCTTGCCCAGGACGGG
>JAKVBW010000227.1 GCA_022446945.1 Phycisphaerales bacterium
AGCAGATCAACACCTGCTCCAGATGATAGCTTGCGGTTTCCAACGATCCCACGTTTTTCAACACCAAGGTGCCGCCACCAAGATCCAGTTCCACATCAGCTTCGTTTTGCGATGCATTGGCTGTGATCCAGTCGGCCATGGTCTCACCTTCAGACAGCAAGTTCAGCAGTTGAAGATCGATCGTGTCCTGCTCTGCACCCGCGAGGGTCAGATCGCCGATTGTATCGACCGAACCATCGATGTCAGAGAAATCAAAGACAAATGTGTCCGATCCTTCTCCGCCAAACAGCCAGTCCTCGCCGCTTCCACCTTGCAGAATGTCTTCGCCGAGATTGCCGTAGAGGCGATCATCTCCGCTGCCGCCTTGGATGACATCCGCACCGGCACCACCCCAGAGCTTGTCTGCTCCGGCGCCGCCGTCCAGCGTGTCATCGCCATGCTGGCCCCAAAGCAGGTCTCGACCGGCCTCGCCCGACATCTGATCGTTGCCCAAACCACCGTTGAGGTGATCCCGGCCACCGCCGCCCAGCATCTGGTCGTCTCCTCCATGCCCTAAGAGCACGTCGTGACCGGAATTGCCGTAAAGCGTGTTGGCGCTGTCGTCGCCATAGATCAAATCATCGCCTGACAAAGCATCCAGATTGGGCGCGTCGCCATCGTTGTAGATGCGATCATTTTCACCCGGCCATGGCTGGTTATCAAAGACATCGTCGTTTTCGGTGAAGATCCATCCGACATCGCTTTGCGTGGTGTCATCAGGAGACTTGAGGTTCTGCTCAGCAACCACCGCACCGGTCGAGGAGAGTTCGACCTGGATGACCACATCGTCAAAATCCCAATCGCCATTGCCGCGAATGTCTTCAAAGCCAAGAATGACTTTGTTGCCATCCCGCATTTCGCCAAGGCTGTGATCCAACCCGTCGGAATTCATGGAAATACCACGCTCGTCGTCATGAGACATATGGAACGTGGTGTTGCCATAGCGCGCGCGAAGCAGAACTTCTTCACCGCTTTCCTCATCAACGCGATAGAGAGACAGGTCTTGGTCGCGCAGGACGTTGCCAATCTCGCCTTCTGCGTTGCGGAGAACGAAGGTACCATCGTCAAACAACGACTTGTCGCTATTGCGTGAATAGCCATCAGGCAGGATGAAAAAGCCGAGTTGGTCGTTCAGCCCAACGTCGATATCGATACTGGATTCACCAGAGATCAACTCGCCTCCGCTGTCATATTTCGACGCATTGGCAAACAGCAGGCTGACATCACTGATCGTACCATCCTCGGCGATTTTGTACATGCCGATTGTGTTTTTATAATCGGCTGTTTCGCTGAGGAAGGTGACCTTGGCCTGCGCCGCTTCGCCATCGTCCGTGACGAACCCATGCTCATGCTGATCTGCGCCTGACAGGATGTTTTCATCGTCAATCGTGGCACCACTGTCGCCGAGATTGATGTTGAACATCACATCGTTAAAGTCTCGATCCCCGCCGCCGCGAATGTCTTCGAACCCGAC
>JAKVBW010000023.1:0-2042 GCA_022446945.1 Phycisphaerales bacterium
CTGCGTTCATGGCAGAGCGCGGCGGGGCTGCGGTGAGGAAGCCTCTGCATACGCGGCAGAGGCTAAAAACGGGCTGGACTCGTTGAGTCCGGGTGGCCGGGCAAGGGCCTTTGCGAAGAGCCGAGCGTCAAGGGCGAGGATCGGCTGTGCTCATGCGATGGGCTCCTTTCCTGTTTCCGGGGTTGAAAGAGACCACGTTGTCTACCATCAACCAGATTCGGGAGGATTCGGGCAGGGGTTCCATCGCCCGTGCCATATTTCCTCCACCATTTACTATGTGTTTGAATCTATGAATGTGTGACGAACTTTCTGCGATGCAGGGGAGTTTGGGGTCGCAGGGCTCAAACTTAGCCCCTACGACCCATTCAAATGTGATGGATCGGAGTTTGTGATGCATCAGACAATCGTTCTTGGTGGTGGGATGGTGGGGGGTGTCATGGCGCTGGATCTTGCTGCTGACCCAGGTCGATCCGTGACCCTGATAGATGCGAATGAGGATTCACTTGCTGCTGCTGCGTCTCAAAATGCTGATTTGAGAACTGAGATCGCCGATCTTTCCTGCCCAGCGACGGTCCGTGGGCTCGCCGAAAAGGCTGATCTGATAGTTGGGGCTTTGCCCAGCCGTTTGGGGTTTGAGGCCCTTAAGGCGGTCATCGCAACCGGGAGGCCGTACTGCGACATCAGTTTCATGCCGGAAGACGCATGGAAGTTGGATGAACTTGCCAAGGCATCAGGCTCGGTGGCCATCATCGATTGTGGCGTTGCGCCTGGCATGAGCAATTTGTGCGCAGGATTGGCCACACATCGGTTGAATCCCTGTCGGTCGATTGTGATCAGAGTCGGAGGCCTGCCTTTAGAACGGACCATGCCGTGGCAGTACAAGGCCGCATTCAGTCCAAGCGATGTGATTGAGGAGTATTTGCGGCCTGCCCGCGTGGTGCAGGGAGGCAAAGTCATTATCCGCGAGGCCTTGTCTGAGCCGGTACTGATCGATTTTCCTGAAACGGGGACGTTGGAGGCATTCAACACCGATGGTTTGAGAAGTTTGACCGAGACACTGGATGTCCCGGACATGCTTGAGCAGACCCTGAGATATCCCGGACACCGCGATCTGGTGTGGGCACTTCGTGAAGCGGGAATGCTCAGTGAGGATCCCGTAGAGGTGGATGGACAACTTGTGACACCACGGGATCTCACATGCAACGCAATCTTTCCGAGTTGGACATATGAATCAGGTGAAGTGGATCTCACCGTTATGCGTGTCGAAGCCGAGGGTGATCTTGACGGTGCGCCGGTACGGCTGACTTGGGACTTGTATGACCAGTTGGATCCTGAAACGGGTTGGACAAGTATGGCGAGAACCACTGCCTTTCCAGCAACGATCATGGCACGTCAACTCGAAGCGGGGAGGGTTGCCGAAGCGGGGGTACATCCTCCCGAATTGCTCGCCAGCAACGAAGCACTGGTGCAAACGATGTTTGAAGAGTTGCAGGCGCGTGGCGTCTGTTATCGCGAGACGATCACGCCTTTGGACCACTGAGCGCACCGGCCCATTCAGGCATGGGGACTCCTTGCATCTCATCAATAATCAGCTTTGCTGTTCCAGGAGCGAGGGTGAGGCCCATCATGCCATGTCCACTTGCGACCCAAGCATTCGGTGCAGTCTGATGAACCACCGGCAGTCCATGTGCGGTGCAGGGTCGCAAGCCGCACCATGCATCGCTGATATCACAGTGGTCAATCTCAGGAAGAAACTCAGCCGCACCTCTGACAATTTGCCGTATGCGTGCGGGATCCTTTCGGAAGTTGAATCCTGACAATTCCAAAGTTCCTGCGAGCCGAAGGCCGGAGTCCAGTGGTGTCACAGCAATCTTGTGTTCCCGAAGCACACCTGCCAAATGGGGTGCTCTCGTGATTGAAGCCGTCACGTGATATCCCTTTGCGGGCTGCATGTTGAGCTGACAGCCGATTTCGGCCGCCAATTTAGTCGACCATGCACCTGCGGCAAGGACAAGAGGCCCTCCCGTGAACCGCTGCTTGCA
>JAKVBW010000023.1:2052-18686 GCA_022446945.1 Phycisphaerales bacterium
GCTCGATTCTGTCGACATGCGCTTGGATCCGGCATTTACCTCCAAGCATTTCAATGCGTTGCCGCAAGGCATCACATAACGCGGCGGGGGCCAGTGTCATTCCATTGTTGTGAACAACTGCGCCGCGGACTTGCTCACTCCACGAAGGATCACGATCTCGGAGTTGCTCCCCGGTGAGGGTTTCTGTCTTGAAGCCGAGTGTCGACATCCAGTTGGTTTCTGCTTCTGCATCTTTTTCCCCCTGATCCGTGAGCCAGTAGTCGGCGATTCCGGATGCAGACATCCTGACCGTTGGTCCAAGATCTGCTTGGAGTCTGTCGAATCCTTCTCGACTGCAACGAGAGAAGGCTCCAAGCGTCTTCATCGATTCTGCGTAAGTACCAACTTTGCAGGCGGCAAGGAAATGCTTCAGCCAATTTGCCAATGGCAGACTGGGGCGTGGAGGAATGTAGAGTGGACTCCGTCGATCAATCAGAAGGTGCAATGCCTTTGCAGGAATCCCGGGCGCAGGAATCGGCGGGTGGCCTGGCGCAACCTGTCCGGCATTGCCACGTGATGCTGAGTTCGATGCGATGCCCGCATCCAGTAGCAGGATTTCCTTGCCGCGGTGGAGGGATTCCCAGGCGATGCATAAGCCCACGATCCCGCCACCGATAATCAGAACACGATCTGCATGCGCGTCAGCCACGGGTGGCATGCTAGGGTGACGCCTTAGAAAGCAACAGGAGAGTGATCCATGGGGAACGGTATCGGGATTCTGGGTGCAGGGGCGATTGCAAGAGTTCATGCGCAGGGCATCTGTGATGCTGGCGGCAAGTTGGTGGGCTTTGCGGATCCAGCAGCCGGCAAGGCGGAAGAAGCCGTCGCAGCGCATGGAGGGATTGCCTGGACCGATCCATCTTCCATGCTCGCACATGAAGACGTTTCTGCGGTTGTTGTTGCGGTTCCGAATGTGTTTCACGCACCTTTGGCCATTCAGGCCATGGAGGCCGGCTGTGATGTGTTGCTCGAAAAGCCGATGGCGATCACCTCAGAAGAATGTCGGCAGATCATTGAAGCGCGGGATCGGACAGGTCGGTCTCTCCAAGTCGGCTTTGTTTGTCGATTCGCGGCGACTGTGCAAGCTGCCATGCAATATCTGGCAGCCGATCGATTGGGAAGCATTTATCAGGCACGTGCAGTCATGTTGCGACGAAGGGGCATTCCAGGACTCGGTCGTTGGTTTACCGATCGGGAACGATCTGGAGGTGGAGTCATGATCGACCTCGGACCACATCTTGTTGATCTGATGTTGCATCTTTGTGGCCGCCCAGCAGTACAACGTGTCAGTGCGGCGACAACCAGTCGATTTGGGCAACCCCCCAGCGGTTACAAGTTCACCGAAATGTGGTCTGGCCCACCCGATTTGAAGGGGACATTCGATGTGGATGATGGGACGACGGCAATGCTCCGCTGCGACGATGATCTGACGATCACAATGACAGCCAGTTGGGCTTCACATTTGCCAGATGGCACCATTGGAGATGGTGTCACCTTGTTCGGCGATCGCGGTGCCATGCACTTCGATATCTGGGGAGATCATCTGGTGATTGGCACGTTGTTGGATGGTGAAATTGTTGATGTTCGGCATCCAATCTCAACTGACGAGGGTTGGGGGACAGCATTTGAAAGAGAACATCGTTGCTTTGAGGAGACTTGCAAGGGTTCCACCACCGCCCCGAGCGGCGAGGAAGGCCTTGCTGTTCAGAGTATTCTCGAGGCGATGTATCGCTCTGCGGATGCCGGTCAAGAAGTTGCGGTCAATGAGCCCTGAGATGACGCCAGAAGTACGACGGCGTCGTACACGGCGTGCGCAATCACGACCACTGCAAATCCCCTGAGCACATACAAAGCACCCAGATACAGCCCCGCGCCAAGCACAAACACGATCGCGGTCGTCGTCATCGCAGACGGTCCGTGATACAGCGTGAAAGCGGCGGTTGTCGCCGCAATGGCCACAATGATGGACTGATTATGCGTGAGTTTGACGACTGTCACCATTGGCCAGTAGACAGCCGCGACCCCAATCATTCTGAAAAGCAACTCTTCTGAAAGACCAGCGCCAATTGCGGTCGCGATGGCATCCAACGAGGAGTCGGGGGCAAGCCCATTGATTGTCAAAGTTGTATCTGAGAGTGTCCCCAGAAATGCCGCACCTGCAAGAAGCGGGGCAGCTGAGATCACGCCTTCAAAGATGAGCTGAAGAGGTTCTCCCCAATGGATACGCCAGGATGCACCTGTCAAGGCATGCCAAGCGATCAGAATGGCGATCACCAGAAGGCCAGTGGCGTGAAGAATGAAGATGGGACTGAGGCCAAGTGAACGGAGTACTTCGCCGAGTTGGACATGCGCCAGTACGCGGGAAGCGGTCGAATCAAAACCACCACTCAGTAAAGTGACTTCGAGAAGCAGGATGAAGGGCAACAACGCAATGAGCGTGGGTAGTGGCCGATGCCCAACCGGTGGGGCGATGACTGGATTCATCGAGTTCACAATGAACAGTTTCCCACAACAAACGCGACCCGGCATTGGGGGCCGGGTCGAGGCAAGTCACCTAGAAGAGATGTGGGTCTCAATCAGCCCTTGAGCGACATTTTGAGATCACGCAAGCGACGTGAGAGTCGGCTCTTGCGTCGAGCGGCGTGATTTCGATGAATCGTGCTCGTGGACGAGACCTTGTCGAGTTCCTTCTGGACAGCGCGGAATGCAGCTTCAGCAGCCTCAACATCCCTATCTTGGACGGCAGTCAAAAAGGTCTTTGTGCGGTCCTTGAGGGCTCGCTTTCGCCAACGATTGCGGGCGCGGCGGGAGGCGTCCTGACGCATCTGTTTCTTGCGAGCGGGGGTGTTGGGCACCGAGTCATCTCCAGAAAAAGAACGACCACGCAGGGGTGGCCACGAGAATCGAGCAGTATCCCATTGAGGGTTCTGAAAGTCAACTGTCAAGGCTCAGGGGCCCTATCGCCAATGGCGTCCCTCAGCGGGGCCGGGTAGGATGGCCCTCCTAGCGGGTGTAGCTCAATTGGATAGAGCATCGGTCTACGAAACCGAAGGTTGCAGGTTCGAATCCTGCCACCCGCGTATTCTGGGCACTGTCCGCTAGGGGCAAGCAACGGGGGAGAGAGGATAGGCATGTGATGACCTGCTCACGATTAGGGCTTATCGGATTGACCTCGGTGTTGATCTGCCTTTCATGGGGTTGCCAATCACACCGGGCGCGATCCACATCGAACACTTTGAAATTGGATGTCGGCCAGTCAGAGATCGAGTATCTCCCAGCAACCGCCGGAACCGGCTATTCCTGGATCCTGGATGAGTCAGGCTCTAACGGGCTCGATCTTGTGAAGGTCGAAATGGTCCAAGCTTTCGAACAGCCGACCGATGGCCGATTCGGAGCGGCTGGTCGCTCCGTATGGCGCATCACGGGCGAAGAGTATGGTCAGGCTTCACTGCGGTTCGTCTATAGACGCCCATGGGAGCCGATAAGCCAATACTGTACGTCTCGTCGAGTTCTTGTCGACATCTATTGAATCTTCATTCGACTTGACGGGCTCTCAAAGCGGCTTTGTGCTCAGGGCCGATATACTGCGTGGTTAGACCCGTTATGACGGCCCCACCTATGACCCAGCCCGATTCCTCGACCGAGTCCACGCGCAACACACCTTCGGTATCACTGCCGAACTCTTCTGTGTTGAAGCAGTGGCTTCGTGACATGATGCGTATCCGTGAATTCGAAGTTCGCGCGATGCAGGCCTATCAGAACCGTCTCGCAGGGGGATTTCTGCACGTCTACAACGGCCAGGAAGCCGTTGCTGTCGGGTGCATTGGCTCGACGCGGCCGGACGATCCAGTCATCACGGCTTATCGGGACCATGGGCATGCATTGGCGCGAGGGATGGCTCCAGAAGTCGGAATGGCTGAGCTGTTCGGTCGAATAGGAGGCTGCGCCAAGGGTAAGGGCGGTTCCATGCACTTCTTTGATGCCGCTCACCACATGTACGGCGGGCACGGGATTGTCGGTGCGCAGGTGCCACTCGGAGCGGGACTCGCGTTTGCGACGAAATATCGTGATGAAGTGATGGGGAAAGGTCGGAATGCCCATGTCACGCTCTGTTTCATGGGTGATGGAGCGATCAATCAGGGTGCTGTTCACGAGGCGATGAATCTGGCGAGTGTTCTGGAACTTCCGATCATCTTCATTGTTGAGAACAATCTTTATGCCATGGGCACATCGATTGAGCGATGCACTTCTGCCGGCACACATATCGCTGAGAAAGCACGTGCCTATGACATGGAATCAGCGGTCATCAACGGTATGGATGTACTTGATGTGTATCGGGGGATGAAGCCTCTGGTCGATCGATGCAGAGAAACCTCAAAGCCCGTCTGGGTTGACATGCAGTGCTATCGCTTCAAAGGGCATTCCATGTCTGATCCCCGCAAGTACCGTACGAATGACGAAGAGGATCGATGGGAGCGTGAAGATCCCATTGAGCGGCTGGCCGCCCATTTGGTCGATCAGGACGAATTGACTGGAGAAGCATTCAAGCAGATGGGCAAGGAAGTCCGTGCTGAAATTCGAGCGGCAGTGAAATGGGCGGAAGCCTCGCCTGAACCTCCGATCGAAGAGTTATATCACGACGTCTACGTGGATCGATGGGGCCCCTACACGGGAACCTCGGTTCCGGAGTTTCTCCGGAGACGCGCATCGGACCGGGAGCAAGGCAATGCGTGAGATTGCATTTCGAGATGCTCTGCGGGAAGCGATGTCTGAAGAGATGCGTCGAGATGAGCGTGTCTTTCTGCTCGGTGAAGAAGTCGCTGAGTATGACGGGGCATACAAGGTCAGCAAGGGGATGTTGGAGGAGTTCGGTCCACGCCGTGTGCTGGATATGCCGATTTCCGAAAGCGGATTCGCTGGACTTGGAATCGGGGCAGCCATGTCCGGATTGAGGCCGATCGTGGAGTTCATGTCATGGTCGTTCAGTTTGGTGGCCGCTGATCCTATTCTCAACAATGCTCCGAAAATGTTGTACATGAGTGGAGGCCAGTTCGGCTGCCCAATCGTCTTTCGCGGAAACGATGGGGCAGGTGGACAGTTGGGATCTACACATTCATGGTGTGTCGAATCTCTCTATGCGAACGTTCCAGGAATGAAGATCGTCATTCCCTCCAATCCTTATGACGCAAAAGGTTTGCTGAAAGCGAGCGGATGTTGGCAATGACTGCTGACGTGCCAGAAGACTCCTATTCAATCCCCATCGGTCAGGCGAAAGTCATCAGGCAGGGAGACGACTGCACCATTGTGAGTTTTGGAAGAGCGGTTCACTTCTGTACGGAGGCTGCAGAAACCCTTGCGTCAGATGGGATCCAGTGTGAGGTGATCGATGGACGTTCCATCAAACCTCTGGATATTGAGACGATCGCATCATCGGTGCGTCGAACGAACTGCTGTGTTGTGGTGGATCAGTCCTGGCCATTCGCTTCTATCGGTTCAGAGGTTGCTGCAGAAATCCACCGTGTCTGCTTCGATGATCTCGATAATCATGTTCATCGTGTTCATAGTGACGATGTGCCTGCGCCCTATGCGTGGAATCTTGAGCAGGAAATGCTCCCCAATGCCCGCAAGATCTGCGAAGCGGTTCGCAGTGTGACCTACAACGTTTGAAGGACACTTCTACTTCGAGAGGCGCACGCGATGACGATTGAAATCACCATGCCGCGACTGTCCGACACGATGGAGAAGGGGACAATTATCAAATGGCATGTGTCGGAAGGCGATGAAATTTCTGCCGGAGAAGTTCTCGCCGATGTCGAAACTGACAAGGCGACCATGGAGATGCAGTCATTCGATGATGGAGTGGTTGCGAAGATTGCGGTCGACGAGGGAGTGGCTGTCGATATCGGGACAGTTGTTGCGGTCATAGCAGAAGAAGGTGAATCAGCAGATGAGGTGTCAGTGCCAGATTCTTCTGTGTCCCTATCCGACATCCCTGATGAGACTGTGTCTGCAGCACCTGTAGAGGAACCTGCACCGGAGGGAATCAAGTCACGTCGTGTGACGCCTGTTGCGCGTCGGCTAGCGGAGCAGCACGGGATCGATCTCCAGACGATCGAAGGGTCGGGGCCAGGGGGGCGTATTGTCAAGCGTGATGTGCTGGCTGCGGCCGATGCGACAGCTGAAGTCAAGGCAGCTGTTCCGCCAGCAGCGGCCAAGCGTCCTCAGGAAGAAACCGTTGTCAATGTGAGCTCATCAACATCGACCTCAATGTCGATTCCGTCGACGCCCGTGACGACGCCGTCGCTCACGGCGCTTGCCATGACAGGCGATCGGAGAGAGCCCGTCAGTTCCATGCGTCAGACCATTGCAAGACGTCTAGTCGAATCAAAGCAGGAAATTCCGCATTATCAGGTTTCGATGGTGTTTGCCATGGATTCGCTCATGGCCCTGCGATCACAGCTGAATGAAGAACTTTCAACACAGGACGTCAAGCTAAGCGTCAATGATCTGATTGTTCGTGCATGCGCCATTGCCATGCAACGCAACCCACTGATGAATGCCTCATGGGATGAAGATGCCATTGTTTATCACGCTGAAGTCAACATCGGTGTCGCGGTTGCGTTGCCTGAAGAGAGAGGTGGTGGTCTGGTCGTTCCAGTCATTCGACATGCCGACAAACTGAGTCTGCGTTCCATTTCAGCGCAAACGCGAGCTCTTGGCGAGAAGGCAAGAACAAAGGGTCTCAGTGTGGAAGAGATGGAAGGAGCGACCTTCACCATTTCCAATCTGGGCATGTTCGGTGTCGATGCGTTTACTGCCATCATCAACCCGCCTAACAGTGCCATCCTGGCTGTTGGAGCCTGTCTGCAGAAGCCGGTTGTGCGGGATGGCAATCTTGAAGTGGGATGGGAAATGAATGCGACGCTCAGCAATGACCATCGAGTAGTCGACGGCGCGACCGCTGCACGCTATCTCGCCACGCTTAAGGATCTGATCGAGCATCCTGCTTCGATTTTGGTGTAGACATCCTTTCCTTCACTGTCTCGCATCGCATCCGCCAATCAGCCAAATTTCTTTCTCAATTGACGCCGTAAAGACGACGCATTGTGGGTGTGAAAGCACGCGTCGTCGTTTGCAGCAGCATGGTGGCGAGGCTGGTCCAAATCAAACCGCCGATCAGCCCACATCCGATCAATGTCCATTCTTGGAGTGGGCCGGACCACGGCCATCCATCGAGCAATTCACCGTTGCTCGTGGCCAACATGATGGAAGTTGCCGGACAGGTCATCATTAATGGGGCGACAAACCAGTTAAGCGATGACGACCAGAGGCATGGCAGGAACAGGCCTGCAGCAATCAGATTAAAGCTTGTCGCCGCGAGTGTTGCCTGAACGACACGTTGTGAACGCATGGACCATGACAGTCCGACGGCAATGCACCATGCAGTGAAGGGGATCAGGCAGAGCAGACTTCCGATGAGGCCGCCCCATGAAGCAAAGGACAGCGCGGGCTCGGACTCCGGAGTAAACGGGGATAGTGGGCTTCCAGTGGGTGATGCAAGGAGCGCTACAGCGACGACCGTCAGCGTCAGAATGGGGGCAAGCAGGAATGGCGACATCAAGCGCGCGATGCCGATCACCTTCCCTTCGAGATAGGGCTTGGGCTGGATGGGCGTGGTTAGAAGTAGATCCAGTGTTCGGTCAGAACGATCTCGGGCAATGGATGCTGCAGCTGTCGAAGATGTTGCGAGAGTCAGCACAGCAATTTCCACGAGCAAAGCTGCGCGAAGCATCAGTCGGCCTGTGGGTAGTTCCATTTGGCCGCCCACGATCATGCTTAGGACACACACCACGCCGAGTAACGCTGCTGCGGCCCATGACCAACGCGCAAGTGTGTCCCAGCGTCCTCTGGGACGACCTGCCGACTCACGCCACGCGACAGGGTTCCGCCCAATCAGTCTGGCGACACGTGTGTTCGAGGACACCGTCTTCGCGACTTGCCCCATCCAAGGGCCCAGGATGCGGACCCGCAGGATGCCCCAGCCGAGCATGCCCAATGTCATGACACCACTTACGGCAACAAAGGCTTCAAGAGGTCTACCAAACCAGAAGGCCACCAGTGGCGAGCTGTAGGAGGTTGTCACGAGAGGATGCGTCGGATGGAGGACGGCATCGAGTACGAGAAATGGATTCAGAGGCGTGAAGACAGTTGTGCGCGCCCCCATTGATCCGGAGATGCCTTGAACGAGTGCGGTGTTGCCGACCCAGGTTGCTGTCAGTACCAACCCGATGCCTGCGAAGTAGATCAGGACACCACGGCGTCCTCCTGAACGGGTTGCTGACAACATGACCGCTGCTGAGGCGACGACCGTTGCAGTGCAGATTGCAATCACCGCCGATTGAAGGACGGGAGTTGTGGAGACGCCGCCAAATGCGCGGATGATGAACAAGATTGGAAGCCCTGCCACAATCAAGGCCAAGACGAAGAATAGCCGACCCAACAGGCTGCCAAGCACGATCCCGATTGAAGAGAGGGGGGTCGTTCGAAGGAGATCCCATGTGCGGGGAGAGGCTTCCTGATCAATCGCACCTGCGAACAGGATGGGGGTGATGAGGCAGATTGCGGCGATTTGCGCGAATACTGTCAGTTCAAAGACTGCTGCGCCTGTTGCTGCCAACGCCCGCATCGATACCTGCCCTCCCAGTGTTGCTGTCAACAAAATCGTCAGGGCGGCAGTTCCACACAGCAGGCTCAGGTACAGCGTCCGGATGGACTGGTGGCGAAATCGCCGTGAGCCACCTCGCACAATGCGTTCGATCATGGGCCAGAGATGCGTATGGGTGACTGGGGGGGGCATTTAGGGGCTCTCCCGGCTTGCTCGTACTGTATAGTGCAACATTCACCAATGACGGGTGATGTCAGACGCGACGCCGCGGCTTGCATCCCCGATTTTCACGGCTAGCCATGACACGGGCTTGACCGATTTCTCGACCGACGGGTCGACACGCTCCCAGATGGGAACGTGATAGATGAATTGTGCGTAGCGGGCGGCCAAGATCATCGGTCGTTCATCGATACCGGGGTCATGAGGGGGGATTCTGGGTTTGGGGGGCTGGGATTCTTCCCCGGCAATGGGGCGGTGCAAACCGCTCGTTGGGTCATCGGGTTCGGCAGCACACTTGTGCCGGATCTGGGCGAAGCCGTCGGGCTTCATCCGTGTCGACTTGCTGCTCCTCAGGGCAGCGTTTCAGGCTAGTCCACAGAGGGACTGTCCCATGTCGACACCATTGATATTGACAGTCGGGATTTCAACTGGATCGCAGTTGGCTGCGGCCATACCAGCCGAGTCCAGTGGATCCTTTATTGACTTGACTGCTGCATTCGCCCTCGCGGCCGGTTTGATCATCGGCGGTGTTGCTGGTGCGATCGGGCTCAAGTTGATCGCTGGTAGCGTGGTCACTGCAGCCCGCAAAGAAGCAGAAACGCTTCGTGCTGCTGCAACCTCGGAGGCAGAAGCGACAGCTCAGAAGGCTGCGCTTGAAGGCGAGCGTGCAGCGACGGAGCGCAAAAAGGAAGTTGAACGCGAAATGGCTGAGGCGCGTGCCGAAGTCAAGAGCCAGCAGGATCGTATTGCGAAGCGCGAAGATACTCTCGAAGAGAAACTGGATCGCTTGTCCAAGCGGGAGTCGAAACTCGATTCGCGGCAGTCAAAGGTTCAGCGTCGAGAAGAGGAGATTGAAGCCAAGGCGGAGGCCGTAGAAAGCCGTGAAGGCGAAATCACCCACGCATTGTCAGAAGTCTCGCAAATGACAGTCGAGGACGCCAAGGCACAGTTTCTGCAAAGAGTTGCAGATGAGTCCGCTGAAGAAGCTGGGGGTGTGAAGCGACGCATCATCGAGGAAGCGGAGACGGATGCGAAGAAGCAGAGCCGTGAGATTACCCTCATGGCAATTCAGCGATTTGCTTCGGAGCATGTCGCAGATTCGACAGTGCGATCCGTGAAGATTCCATCAGATGATCTGAAAGGGCGCATCATCGGGCGGGAAGGTCGAAACATCCGGGCGATTGAGAGAGCGACTGGCGCGGATGTGCTTGTCGACGATACGCCCGGTGTCATTTCTGTTTCATGCTTCGATCCGATTCGTCGAGCCATCGCAGGAGAGTCTCTTGCCCGATTGGTCGCCGATGGGCGGGTGCACCCAAGTCGGGTCGAGGAAATCGTGGCATCTGTCAAATCTGATCTTGAAGAACAGATCGTTGAGAAGGGAAATGCAGCTGTCGCTGAGTGCAAGATGCGCGGTCTTCATCCCAAAATCATTGAGGCCATGGGCAAACTGCACTTCCGGACAAGTTTCGGGCAGAACGTTCTCAGGCACTCGGTTGAAGTTGCCTTCCTGAGCCAGATCATCGCAGATCAACTCGGGTTGGATTCTGCAATCGCTCGGCGATGTGGCTTCCTTCACGACATCGGCAAGGCGATGGATCATGAAATGGAAGGCGGCCATCCCTCTATCGGTATGGAGTTTGCCAAGCGATTCGGAGAATCGCGTGAAGAAGTTCTCAACGCCATCGGCGGCCATCACGGCGATATTCCCTCGACGAGTCCTTATACACCCATTGTCATGGCCGCTGACGCGGTGTCAGGTGCACGGCCGGGTGCTCGACGAGAGTCGATGGAACTCTACATACAGCGCCTGAAACAACTTGAAGACATCGCGGCGGAGAGTGGGCCAGTTCGAGAGGCCTATGCTATTCAGGCCGGTCGTGAAGTTCGTGTCATCGTGGACTCCGGAAGAGTGAACGATGATGAAGCATTTGTCATTGCCGATCGAATTGCCAAGCGAGTTGAGGACGAAATGACTTTTCCAGGTGAAATTAAGGTGACGGTGCTGCGTGAGACGCGTGCCGAAGCGACAGCTCGTTGAATCAGGAGGCGACCGTAATGCCGATCAAAGCGACTGATCTGAAGAGGGGCCAAGCGTTGTTGTGGGATGGGCAGTTGCATGTGGTCATTGATACTGATCACGTCAAGCCGGGGAAAGGTCCTGCCTACGTGCAAGCGAAGATGAAAAACGTCGACACCGGCACCATCAAGACAAACCGCATCAACTCAAGCGACAAGTTGGAAGATGTATCGATCGACCGCAGGTCCATGCAGTACCTCTACGATGGAAGTGGGCATGGAAAGGGTCCGTTTGTTTTCATGGATGGAGAGAGTTTTGAGCAAATCGAACTAGACGGCGATCTTCTGGGCGACAAGACGAATTGGCTTGTAGAGAATCTCGACTGCACTGTGATGATTTTTGACGGCCGCGCATTGGGTGTCGACTTGCCAGCAGCGGTGGAAATGACCATTACTGATACTGCCCCACAACCTAAAGGGGCGACGGCAACGAACCAACTCAAGGAAGCGACGGTAGAGACCGGCGCGAGGGTGCGTGTGCCGCCATTCATCGATATTGGGCAGCGCGTTCGAATCAATTCGGAGACTGGGGAATACCTCGGCAAGGCCTGATCCGTGCAACGCCTGTCCGAGATTCGGAGCATGTTGGCAGAGCGAGGTCTCACGCCTCGTCGACGTTTCGGACAGAATTTTCTCCATGATCACAACTTGTTGACGCGTCTTGTTGACGCCTCAGGTGTAAGCAGGGGGGATCTCGTTCTTGAGGTTGGCCCAGGGACAGGCACGTTGACGGAATCCTTGCTCGATCGTGGCGCTGAGGTCGTCGCGGTTGAAATCGACCGAGATCTCGCCGCACTCCTTCAAGACCGTCTGGGTGAATCCATCACATTGTTGCAAGGTGACTGCATGGAGCCTGGGCGCCAGCTCTCCACACAAGTACAGGAGGCCATTGGCGGGCGGCACTTTCGGCTGGTCGCGAATCTTCCGTACCAAATCGCCAGCCCTCTCATGGCAAGTCTTGTATTGGAGCACAACAACTGTCTGGGCCAATGGGTCACGATTCAGTCGGAAGTAGCGGATCGTCTGTTGGCAGAACCCGGAACGACGGCCTGGGGTCCATTGGGCATCATCATCCAAGCTGCCGCGAACGTGAAACGATTGGCCACGCTTCCTGCCAAGTGTTTCTGGCCTGCGCCCAAGGTCACCAGTGCGATGGTGGAGTTGGTTCCCAATGGCGGATTGAATGAATTAGATGCTCACGCTTTTGCGCGTTTTGTGACGAAGCTGTTTAGCACAAGGCGTAAGCAACTTGGTGGAGTTCTAGGATCCCAAGTACTTGCTGAGGCCGAGATTGAACCGACTTGGCGTTGTGAACGTGTCGACATCCCCGGATTGATGCGACTCTTCGAGATTGTCTCTTGAGAGGCGCCTCTCTAGACGCTGGGGATCATCAGAACTTTGTATTGCTGAGACTGATTCCACCGATCGTCTCATCGCGAATCTGATCGTAACGAACGTAGAACAGCAGATCGAAGTCCGGAAGTCGGCGTTTGAGATTGGCACCAACCGATTGAAAATCGTCTTCGGAGAAGTTGTATTGAGGCGAGACAGTGATGTGATAGGGCTTGGAAATCTCGTAGCTGATTGGGAATGACAGCAATTCACCCTTGGCGTTCTTAACCTGATCAGGAAATGCGTTTGCGTAGTCTTCTGGTACCTGGAAGAACCGGTATGCAATGCCGGTTCTGAATCTTGGAGAGTGATCGATGTTCATTGCCACCGCAGCGCGGGTAAAGCCTTTGAGGTCAAGATCCCAAACACCTTCGCCGGTCAAAGTGATGGCTTCAGCGGGTCGGAAGTCCCACGATCCATTGACAAAATTGCCAAATGATGACCAAAGTGGATTGGAATCATACCAACGCGGGGTGTACCAACGACGCGTTGCATCAGACGTACTGAAAGTTGCAGCGAGAGAGGTTGTCAAAAGATCGGCCTCATACCAGCGCCCCGCGCCCCCTCGCTGTGTCTGAAGGCGGTGTCGAAGTCCGACTTCCACAGCGCCGCCACGAGAAGTCGCATCCACGAGCGGTTGATAAACCGGATGATCAGCCTCATTCATCGGGTTGAAGTTTGCACCGCTGATCCACGCCTTGACCCAGGGGTCCAACAAGACGCGCAGTCTATGGATGCCAAGTGTGTCGTTATGAACATCGTTGAACACACGCTGAATCGTTGTCGTTGCGTGAACACCAATACCACCAAGTCCGAGAATGCTTGATTCATCATCCGTTGTGTTGGAGGGGTTTTCTAGCCAGCCCTGCAACTGGGCACTTGCAAAAGGTGTGATCTGCACAGGCCCGACCGACAGTGGCATGGTCAGGTGGTGCATGCTGCTGACTCTTGTGTGCCAGTCCGGGTTGATGTTGGAAAAGGCATCGGAGATGGGCTGGTTGGCATTGAAAGTGGAATTGGGGCCCGGTCCACGGAATGCGTTGACGTTGATGCCGTTGTCCGCGACGGTACCTGAGGGAATGATGGGCTTGAATCGGCTGAACGTGATGTCGCCGCTGTAGGTCATCAGTTCGAAGAGATCTTTGCCAAATCGGCGGTAACTGGCGCGGGGGAATTCATCAAGCATGAAACCCTGCGAAGCGAGCAGCCAACTGTTGGAAATGAAATCATTGAGGGAGTAGTCAAGAAGGACAGAAAAGGAAGTATCGCCAGAGTCGCGACTCAGATACGCACTTGTTTCGAATTCACGTCGATCCTTGAACATGTCTTCCCGCCAGGAATTGATGAAAGTCGAGTCGGAAATCCAAGATGCTTGCGTTTGCAGATTCCAGTCGTTGCCGAGCGACAGGCGATCTTCAAAGAGCAGCATGCCTCTCCACGTTTTCGGTACTTGCTGTGTCAAGCCAGTCGAGAGACGTTCTTCCTTGTTCGTGTCATCGTGGATGCCCCACATGTCGAGTTGGCCGATCTCACCAGGGCGATTCCAATTCCAATCAAGCCCCAGTGCCGGCCCACGTTTCGTATAGCCTGAAGTCTCAAGGATGATGTCATCCTCTGACAGCGGGTCCCAGCCAAGTAAGGCGGGTAGATCCCACCGGAACTCAAGGCCTACGCCTCTGTACTCTTCAAAACTCGTGGACTGACCTCGAAGGGGAATACGATCGGCATAGCCTTTGAACCATGGCCAGTAGAAGATCGGCAAACCACCAGCGCGGATCGTGTTATGTCTACCGCTGACTTCGATGCGTGTCTGTGTGGTCGTGCCGTCGGGCTGCACTTCACCCGGGATCTGCCGAATGGTGGCCTGACTTGAACCAATAGACAAAGTCGGCGTTGCGAAGGAAGAGGCCGACAACTGAACATTCCGTCCAGACCACTGGTCTTCAGCCAACTGTCGTAGTTCTTCTGCTCTTGCATAGACCGGGACACGGCGTTCCCGGTCATAGGTCCTGAGAACCGCATCCAGCATCACAGCGCGATCGGTTGAAAAATCGTAGTACATCCGCTGGGCTCGGAGGATGTAGTCCTCACGATCGGATTCAGCGATGACTGCACCCTCAAGGTAGACCCCACGGACATCATCCGCTGACAGTGAAGTGACACCGTCTGCAATCGAAGCGGGTGAGGCGTGGATGACAGCGCGTTCGGCAGACAGCCTCAGGGCACCCAGGGCATCTGAACGCGTTGCAGGCTTGTAGTGCACAACAACGTTTCCATCAGCAAGGATGGTTGACTCCTCGTCGCCAGCATCCACAGTCAGGTGATTCGCACTGAACGCCACCATGGCGCCAGGTTGTCTGAGCCATCGTTGTTCGAGCGTATTCGGCGTCTGAGGAGATGCCCATGCGGCAGGAAGTGAGCCGCCAGGGGTCGGAACAAACTCCGGAGGCGGCTTTTCGCGTCCTACCACGGTTGGATGATTCACCAAGGGTGGTGGCGTCCTTTGGAGATCAGCGACCCATGCAGCTAAACGATCGTCCGCACGACGGATGACATGTTCGAGATGTTTGGGCCGGGCTGGGGTCACCAAAGCCGCATCGAGCACAGTTTCACCTTGAACGGTGCCGACGACAAGCAGGTTGCGTCCGCTAGATCCACGTCCCGCGCTGGCACTATGTGCTGTCGCTTCAGGGATCCAGACTGCAACCTGAGTTACGAGCCCATCTGCACTGTCAATTCGTTCGAGCCAGAGAACCATACGCGGTCCTTCGAAGGTCCATCCCGCGATATCGAGTCGGGTATCTCCCTGCACAAACATGCGCTGCGTACTTCCGACAGACCAGTGCCACGCCCGCAGGGTGCGCAAGTTGATGTCACCATCACGCGGTTCGACCGGAATGACAAGCCCACCCAAGGAAGATCCAGATGCTGCAGGTATCGGGCGAGCATTGGCGACATTGGGGATGAGAATGCCTGCCAGCATGCTCGCCGCAACGATGCATGCAGGGGCCTGGCTCAGGAGGCGAAGAAAGGCTCTCACGATGGGCGGACGATAACCCCTCGAGCGTGGGCCTGCTAGTCGTCAGCGAATAGCGCTTCCACAAAGGTGGGCGGATCAAAGGGCTCCACATCTTCAGGCCTCTCGCCTACCCCAATCAGTTTCACCGGTAGTCCCAGATCGGTGGCGATGGCCACAGCAATGCCTCCCCGAGCCGTACCGTCGAGCTTTGCCAAAAAGATCCCTGAAACATCCACGGCATTTGAGAACATTCGGGCTTGAACGAGAGCATTCTGCCCCTGAGTGGCGTCTAGGACGAGAAGTGCCTCATGCGGGGCGCCCTCCATTTGCTTGGCCAGGACGCCTCGAATTTTCTCAAGTTGCCTCATCAAGCTCTGATCGTTGTGGAGCCTGCCAGCAGTATCCACAAGGAGGACGTCGACGTTCCTCGCGATTGCTGCTTCCGCGGCATCCCAGACCACAGCGGCGGGATCAGCTCCAGAGTCGCCACAGATGATGTCTACACCGAGTCGATCACTCCAAATCTTCAGTTGGGAAACTGCTGCCGCGCGATAGGTGTCAGCGGCCGCCAAGAGCACAGACCGGCCTTCTTCACGAAGGGCATAGGCAATCTTCGCAACGGAAGTCGTCTTCCCGACGCCATTCACTCCTACGACGAGGATGACAGTGGGGCCATCCTGCGATTCACGCAGGGGAGTTGCTTCGCCAAGTGCGTCAACGAGCTGCTTCTGCAGGAACGACAGCGCTTCTTCACCCCGTTCAATCCGCCCCGCAGAAGCATCTTCTCTCAACTGTTGGATGATCTCTCCGGTGATTCGCTCTCCAACATCTGATTGAATGAGATGTGTCTCAATTTCGTCGATCGTTCCGTCATCGATTCGGCGTCCACGGACAAGTGCTACCAATGATCCACCCATTGCGGAGCGTGTTCGACTCAATCCGCGTCGGATCGCACCTGCTGTTGCGCGCAGAAGGCCCATCAGGCAACATCACCAGCGGTGTTGCCAAGATTGTGCCAGTAGCGATCAAGAACCCCATTGATAAATCGCGGGGAATGCTCAGTGCTGAATTCCTTCGCCAGTTCAACTGCTTCGTTGATGGCGACTTTTGGGGGGACGCGTTCGCTTTTCAGTTCCCAGCATGCAAGTCTGATGAGACAACGGTCGACAACTGGCTGCCGGTGCCCAGGCCAGTCAACAGTCAGGTTCGCAGTTTCGGCAT
>JAKVBW010000023.1:18696-22102 GCA_022446945.1 Phycisphaerales bacterium
AGATTGCGCAAGTTCCAGAGCTTGCTCGACAACATCTTCCGTGACATCCGCAGAAGCCAGCCCAACTCGCACAGAATCAAGATCGTTGTGCCGACCAGCATCAAATTGACACAGGGCTAGGAGAATTGCGCGACGGACCTCATGAGGATGGCTCATGGCTCAGTACCCCATTGAATGTCTTCATTTGCGAGAGCCTGAGCGATGGCCGCTGCCATCGCCTCTGCGCCCTTGTTTCCTCTGTCACCTCCTGATCGAGCTTTCGCTTGCGCGAGATTCTCGCAAGTGAGCAGGCCAAAGGAAACGGGTACACCAGCATTGACACTGATAGCCATTAACGCATCACTGACAGATGCATTGATCCACTGATCATGTGAAGTCTCACCTTGAATCACGCAGCCGAGCGCAAGGCAGGCGTCCGCGGGAGGATCAAGGGCGTCGCACATAGCTGCAATGGCGACTGGAAGTTCCCATGCACCTGGGCATTCGATGACAGCAAGATGATGGGCTTGTCCGTTGCAATCTTTGAAAAATTTCTCAGCGCCTTCTCGCATCGCTGTGGTGATGTCACTGTGATAGGTCGAAACGGCCATGGCCACTCGGAGATGGGATGCGTCCATGTTGGCATTGGGCTGTGTGTACGTCGGCACAGTGTGATCCTTGCGTTTCCCGGGCATCGTGTCTCGGGGGGGAGTATCGTACTGCGTCCATCAGGCTAAGGACATCTGAACAGTGTCGAGGACCCAGGATTACCACACAAGAAGCGTGATTGCATTTGGCGCTGCGTGTGATGCGGCGCTTGCAGTCGTTATTGGAACCGGATCTTCTGCCCTAGAGCAGTCAATGCATATGGGATGGCCACTTGCCATCGGTTGCGTCATTGTTGTCGCAGTTGGACTCGTGATCTATGGAGCAGCACTTAATGATCTCCTCGATCGGGGACGGGATGCGATACATCGAGGTGTTGACTCGATTCGTGGCCCTGGCCCATGGACCATCCTGCTCATCGGTTCATTGCTGCTTGCTCTGTTTGCGGCATCGACGATCCCGGGGGACGCCATTCATGTAGCGCTGGTACTGGCTTCATTGATGCTGTTTCACAATGCTGTGGCCAGGTTCATCCCTGCAATCGGGCTGCTCATTCCAGGCGCAGTCATTGCTGGTGTCATGCTCGTGCCAAACTGGCGTCTGAATCCTTCCTTGGTCGTTTGGTCAGTGATGACCATGATGACACTGACATCCATCGTGGTTCATGTCAGAGCGAACAAGCGACCCCTGCTTTCGTTTCGCGCATGTGTCGCAGTGATCATTGGTTGGTGTGTGATGTCGGGCGTTGTGCTCACACTGCCTGGCGAGGGGCTGAGCGTTGTCTGGCCTCAGACGGATGTCACAGGGCTTGCATGGCCGGCTATTGCGTGGGTTATCACCGGGTTTTTCTGTTGGTCGTCTGTCCGCTCAGGGGTGGAGTCAAATGCTGCAGGGCACAGCATGATTCGTACCGTTGGGTTATGGCAACCAGTTATCGCGGCTGCCTGGTGTCAATCACTTGGGATGCACACAGCGGCGTTCATCTTCTTGCTTGTTGCAGCGAGTGGTTTCATCGTCGCTGGGGGGATCCGAGGGTTTAAGGCATTTGGTGGTGGATTCCCCAGTTGGCGATGATTGGATCATCAGTGTCCAATCGCAAGTTCAGTGTCCGAGGGTACGCCCAGATAAGGGAGCGTCCTGTCGATGAGATCTCGCACCACTGGCCCAGCTGTCGAACTGCCATACCAGTGTCCGAGGCTTCGATCGGGATCATCAATGACGCAAAGAATCACAACACGAGGTGAATCGACGGGGGCACCGGCAATAAAACTTGAGATGTAGCGATCTTCGTAATAGCCGCCGCCCGTTTCCTTTGGCAATTGGGCAGTTCCAGATTTGCCAAACATGCTGTAGTGCTCGGATTGCACGCGGCGTCCAGTACCTTCTGTCATGACTGCTCGCATCGTCTCCCGAGCAATCGCAGCAGTAGCTGGATCGAGCGTGCGTACAGTCAGCACATCTTCTTTGTCATCAATGGCACGTACAGAGACCGGGGGAAGCAGGCCATCTGATGCAAAGACGCAGAATGCTCTCGCCATTTGCACAGGAGTGACTGCAATTTCATGGCCCATTGACACCGACGTTTGCGTGTAAGCACTCCATTGTTTCAGGGATGTCATGATCCCATTGGTTTCGCCTGGGATGCCGCAACCGGTGGTATGTCCGAAACCGAACTTCTGGATGGCCTTTCTCATGTCTGCGTGTGAAAGCCTTTCCGCCACAATTGCCATGCCACTGTTGAGACTGTGTATGAGAGTCTGACGCCATGTACTGGAGCCGCGAGGGTGAGCATCGCGGATAGATCGACCAAAACTTGTTCGATAGGGGTTTGACGATGGAGTTTTGAGAACCTCCTGGGGATGGGCGATGCCCTCCTCAGTTGCTGTGGCCCAGACAAATGGCTTGAATGTGGAGCCAGGTTCATAGGGGTCTGTCACACATCGATTGCGCCGCAAACGTGCGGGTGATTCGGAGTCATCCCTTGAGACTGCAGCAGCGGCAAGCAACTCGCCCGTATGGGGGTCGATGATGACGGATCGTCCGCCCGCAGCGCCGTGAGTCTCCACAGCTTCATGCAGGCGTGCTTCAGCAATTCGTTGCAAATAGAGATCGAAACTCAAACGGATTGATTCGCCATCGCGACCAGGATCGAAGCCGTCGGGCGGAAGCCACATCGTTCGTCGAGTTGCATCTCGAACCATGCGGATGTGACCTGATACAGGCTCAAGATCACCTTCCATCGCGTGTTCCATTCCAGAGAGACCGGTATGTTCGAAGCCAACCATGCCGACAAGGGGTGCACCACCGTCACCATGGGGATAGTGCCGAATCGGTACTTGCTCGATGCCGACACCTGGGACAGGTTGGGCACGGAGTTGTTCCACTTGCCAATCCTGAAGAATCGAGGGAAGCGGTATGTATCTTCTGCTCAAGCGACCCTTCAGCAGAGCATTGACTTCATCATTCGAAACACCGATCGATTCCTGAAGTCGAAGTCCCAGTTGCCCTGGATCATCGGCAACAGCAGGATCGAGAAACGCCCGAAAGCCGGTTGAGGTAGTGGCCAGCAATCTCCCTCTGCGATCAGTCAGATCCCCACGTCGAACCAGTGCTGATCGATGCGATGTTCCATCACTGATCGCGATTTGAAGTCTTTCGGAAGGGGCGAACTGAAGTTGCAGCACACGAACCGATGTCGCGATAAATCCCAATGTCGTTGCGACAGCGATGGCGGTCGACCATGCCGCAATTCGCGTCGATTGTGGCGAGCGTTTCTTGAACTCAATCTTCGCCATGAGCAGTGCTCGTCAAATCCTGCTGG
>JAKVBW010000024.1 GCA_022446945.1 Phycisphaerales bacterium
GAATGCACCGATGATGATGCCCAACAGGATGGCATAGGGCACACCACAGAAAGCCCATCCAACCGCGTAGAGAACAGCCATGATGATGGCGATCACAATGCGTCCACGCACAAACCCCGCAACCGCAACGTCCATTCGCTTCAGAAGCGGGATAACGGTCTGGCTTTGGCGTTCAGGTATCAAGCCATCCACGAATTGCACGACTTGGGGATACCAGAGGCTGAAGAAGAAGAAGTAGAAGGGGATCAGAAAAAGAAGCATCCCAATCGCAATGGCCTCGACAATGACCTCCCACGCCACACGCCCGGTGCGACTGGCCAATCCCAACAGGTCCATGTGTCCCTCGGTGACTGAGGACGCGGCGTTTGCAATCGCTTGTGAATGCGATTCCTCTTCGCTTGTGCTGACTTCCGGCCCCGCGACGACAGGCTTATCCGATGCCTCTTCGTCCCCAGAACCACTGGGAAGCGCTTCCAAGAGTTGCATGGCGTCTGTCAGATACTCATTCGGCACATGTTCCTGGACAACGCGGGTCAATCGTTCCCGAACAAGGCCACTACGGACATCGCTGACCAGATCTGTCGCCTGCCCGACGACGCGCGGAACCAGAAATGCCAATCCTGCAAGTAGCAGCACGGACACACTCAACAACAGCCACGACACGGCGCCAACGCGGCCAAACGGAATCCATTTCGTACGCGCCATCATGGCGATCACAGGTTCGAAGAGATAGGCCAGCAGCAGTGCGACAAGAAGCGGAATGGTGACATCACGCATCGCATAACCGAGCCAGAAGAGTGCAGCGACGACAAACAGCGCGAGAAGATCGCGAATGCTCCGAATCTCCCAAAGATGCAGATCGCTCGTCGGCCTTCCTTGGCCCATGCGGAGATTCCTCCAGCCGTCAGGCGTCCTTGGACGCGCCGATCAAAGACTCCATTCCTCGCAGATCGAAAGCCTCACGAAAGTCATAGACATCCGTGAAGTCACTGATTGAATCTTCCGCCTGTTGCCGAAGCAGCCCAGCATCGATCATCGTGTAAACAATCTTCCCCATATCGATCGTTTCATGGATGGACCAACACGACAAGACCGTTCTGGCCAACATCCCATATCGCTGAATCGCCAGGTCCCGCAATCCCATGCACAATTCCTGACCTGTGACATGCCGATCGAGTTCCCATCCATGTGCGGTTTCAGCATGGAGTTGCTGCGCAGTATGGCTCAGCCCATCCTGAACAAATGCATAAGCCTCAACGGGATAGGGGCCGGATTGAACGACTTTCTGGAGGTCCTCGGTGGTAAACAGATCGCTCATGGGTGGTTTCCAGCAATCAACACGGATGGGAGTCTTCTGGCACGGATGATATCGGGCCATTCAAGGGTCACGCGTCAGAACTTCGTCGGAATGTCCTGTTTCAGCACTTTCTGAGGGGGTAGAACCCATTCAGGGGGCTCTTGGCGAGCGAGAACCCGATCGAGCAAGGCCAGTGGCGTCTCTCCGAAGCCATCACCGATGGGACACCCGATCAAGCCCGAGGCCTCAGGACCAATCTGAACCTTTGCAGAGTCCACACCCAGCACGGATGCCCCGGACACAGTGGCCATTGCGAGCAAAGTGTCACCGGGTATCGCATCACGCTGAGAAAGGAGCCGCATCTCATCCAGCACACTGATTCGATCTGGCGTATCCAAACAAAGAAGCGAATCCGTTCCCAAGGCGACAAGACCCCCAGCAGCATGCAGCGCCTGCCACGGGTGGGTGGGAAGCATGGGCGGCGCGTGTCCGAACGATGCCGACGCGCGAGGGCAGTACACGAGAGAAATACCGGCATGCACCAGATCCGCAATGTGACGTTCCTCAAGCCAATTCCCATGAACCGCAGCCCCACCTGCCCTTTGAAGTGGGGCGATGACAGCGTCCACGGGATGGCAGCCGGGAACCCCCACATCGTCTCCCCAGACGCCAATGTCGATCTCCAGCATCTCTCGCAAATCCCCCGTCCCACTGCGAAGCAGTTCCACTTCTGCCTGGGTCTCCGCAAGATGTGTCACAACCGGTCGTTTGAGATCTGCCGCACTTTCAAAAACAGTTGGTCCACAGGAGTAAGGCGCATGTGGCGAGAGCCCCAGCGAGACGCCCCTATCACAGGATGGCCAACGTTCACACGCCGCCTGCATCGCGCGTGAGGCCGCAGCTTCACCTTGCCCGATCCCGAAGAACTCGATGTAAACCACCCCTCGCAGTGGGCTGGCTCTCAATAGATCGATGGACTCATCCGGTGGCGTACCGGCTATGTCCCCTACCAGCGTCGTCCCCCCTGCCAGCGAGAGCTCGATGCCACGCTCAATGCTCTGCCGTCTGGATGCCGCATCCGCCTTGGATCGCAACTCCCGCACACGTCCGACCCAGCCTCGAAAGTCCGCTCCAGCGGGAGGCCATGGCCCGGGGCCACTCAGATCGAGGTGGGTATGCGCATTGACAAGGCCTGGCATGACGAGCAGATCATGCCGCTGAACCTTCGGGATCTCCGGGCTGACACCGCCGATCTCCTCGGGCCGGCCAGCCGCACGCACGCGGCCGCCCTCAATCAGCACGATGCCGGGCGCGACTGCCATCCCACACGCATCGAGGAGCCCTGCCACCTCCATGATGACCGAATTGTGGACAGGTTCTCCACAGGCCGAAGTCATGTCGTTGCAACCTCCAACCGCTTGACCCGCATGCCGATACACTGATCTTGGCTCATCGGAACCGCGAACCATGTGCCGTGTTTGCGGAACGTGCCGACCGAGCGTACACGACCTTGGCTTTGGAGGGATCCCATGTTGCAACGACTGACGCTCGGGCTGCTGACCGCAGGCCTGCTTGCCACCGTAGGCTGCGGCGAAAAGAGCAATCGCAAATATGAAGCACTGCAGAACGTCAACCGTTCGCTCGTTCAGCAGTTCAGTGACGCTGAACGGAGCCGAGCAGAGATTGAACAGACGCTTGTTCGCCGCAATCAGGAGCTTGAACAGGCTCGCGGAGAAATCGAACGCCTTCAGACGGACTACGATGAGCTGAGCCAGAAATGGGACACGCTTGCGCAACGCAATGACACCCTCGCCAGGCATCTCACATCGCTGGAAATTGGTGAACTACCTGAAGATATGGAAGCTGCACTGACCAGTATTGCCGCAGCACACCCCAGCCACATCTCGTTCGACTCGAAGAACGGCATGCTCCGCTTCTCAAGTGATCTCACCTTTGCAAGCGGCTCAGATCAACTGCGACCCGACTCGGATGCACCCCTTTCATCGATTGCGGGCATCATCGCATCCCCCACCGCGGTTCCCTTGGAAGTCCTTGTCGTAGGACACACGGACAACGTCCCTGTGTCTCACTCACGCGCGGCTCATCCGACAAATCTGCATCTCTCTGTTCACCGCGCGATTTCCGTGCGTGACGCGCTTGTGAATGCAGGCGTCGATCCCGCCGCAGTACGCGTCGCAGGAGATGGAGAGTTCCATCCGATCATGGATAACACCGCAAAGGGAACAGCCGAAAATCGGCGTGTCGAGATCTTCCTGATCCCGGCCCCACGCACTGAGACTGTTGTCGAAGTCGACACTGAGACTATGGATGCCTTTTCCGAGCCGATGAAGTGATTCTTCCGGTTCTCCGGGCACAATGAACGCAGCATCCACCGCCTGGTCAAGCCTCGCTGGATTAGGGCGGTGGCTGCGCATCATGTGTGAATTGGCTGGTCGCTTCACACGCTATGCCATTCAGACCGGCAGCGCTTGCTTCACGATGCCTGGACGATGGGCGCGGTGGCGGATTCTCTCTCCCCTGCTCTACGAAATCGGTGTCCTGAGTATTCCGGTCGTTGCGATTACGGGGGGGTTCATCGGCATGATCCTCGCGTTGGAGAGCTTCCAACAGTTCGCTGCCTATGGACTCGAAGACAAGATCGGCATGATCATCAACGTTTCTGTTGTCAAGCAGATTGGACCTGTGCTGGCAGCAGTCATGGTGGCTGGGCGTGTGGGCGGCGCATTGACGGCCGAATTGGGCACGATGCGTGTGACCGAGCAGATTGATGCCATCCGATCAATGGGCGCGGACCCCATTGCAGTTCTTGCCGTTCCGCGAGTCGTTGCTTGCACCATCATGACACCGATCCTGACCCTGTTCTCCGATCTTCTTGGCGTGGGTGGCGGATGGCTGTTCACTGTCGTGTGGAATGGCGTCTCCGGACGTGAATACTGGGAGAACACTGCCTGGTTCCTCAGCGGCTGGGAACCCACCACGGGACTCATCAAAGCCGTCTTCTTCGGCTTGAGCATTGGACTGATTTCGTGTTACAAAGGCTTTCATTGTCGACCAGGCGCATCCGGCGTCGGGCGCGCCACGACTGAGTCCTTCGTATCCTCTTTTCTGGCCATCATTGTCATCAACCTCGCCCTTGCAGGTTTCCTCCGAGAGTTCGGACGCATCGTGCTGGGAATCGGATTCAAAAGCCCTCTGTCATGATTCTGTTGACTTCACTTCTCCTCGCCCTGAGTACAGTCGCTCAACCTGCGACTGCATCGCCTGTCAGGAATCCTGAAGGACCGCTGACTCGCACGCTTTCAACCCACCACCGCTTCACATTCAGTGTGACGATCAACTACCCCCCACAGGAAGGAACGTCGCGTTCCTGGATGATGCCGTTGATCGTCGAAGGACCTTGGAGTTCGCTTCAACGACAGTCGTTTGAAGCCAGTCTCTCTGCTGGACGTGATACGGTCACAGTGCCGGAATCTGAAGCGCTCAGTTCGATCGGGCCACTCGGACAGGCAGAGGTCTCCATCTCCATTCCACAAGTGAATCAGTGGCCATTGAAAGTTGAGATAAAGGGCACCGCTACCAGTTGGTCGAGCAATTTCAATGATGCCGCTGCCATGCAAATCCCATGGCCTTCTTCCTGGCCATCCGCGGTCAAGACAATGTTGAGCCCAAGCCCTCTGATCGAATCAGATTCCGAGGTGATCCGAAACGCACTTCCACCAGCCTTGTCATCCGAACAGATCCGTTCGATGCCACCGGCCGAGGCTGCGAAACGCATCGTCCAGTTCGTCTGCAGTCGAATGACCGTCGTTGAACCGAGAATGTCCCGCGGTGCTCAAGGGCAATTGAGGGGCATTGCTGTGAACGGCGCAGAAGCCGCAGCAACGAGCGGGCATGGATCCGCTGCCGATCTCACATGCGTCTGTGTCGCGATGTTGCGCGCATCAGGCATCCCCGCAAGACCGGTCATTGGACTTGGCGGCGGGTTCGGAAGAGTCGGGGAATTCAACGTATGGGCAGAGGTCTTTCTTCCGGGATGTGGCTGGACACCCTTTGATCCGGACCTTCTTCGTCAACAGGCCATTGCAACACTGAACCCTCAGCGACGCTGGGGAGAAGCCTTTGGCACGATGCCTCAGTTGCAAAGTCGCATTCCCTTGGCCTGGTCATTCGCACCCGGCCAAGGTGACACGGCATTCGACAGTTGGGCGATCTGGGGATGGAGCAGATTTCTTCCCAGCGCATCATTCCCCGTGGTCATTCAAAAAGGCACTGTCTCGACAACGAACGGTCCATGGCACTTTGATCGCAAACGCCGAGTGCCCTCAAGCATCACGTTGGAGCGGACAGGCACGGGTGGACGCTGAATCTGATGCGTAACGAAGACCCCTCGCCAGAAGACATCGAGAGATTCGGAGATGATGCTGACCAAACAGGTTGGTGTCCGGAATGTGGGAACGAGGTGTGGGATGAAACCGAGTCATGCCCTGCATGTGGCGCCTACATCGGAGGACGCGTGCTGAGGCGACCGCCCGAAGCCGAGAACTTCCATCGCCGCATGCTGATGCTGATCGGCCTTGTCGCACTGATCGCTTTCGTCTTTGTCTTCGTGATTTGAGTCCAACCGCAAAAAGGCGATTAAAGTCATCTCGTCCCTTAGAGGACGCTGCAATCCAGTAGATGCAGACTGCCTCAAGCCCATCCCCTGCGGATCACGGTGTGCGGCATCGTTTCGAGCAAGAGAAACCACACAATCTGCGAGGATTCGACCGAGGCGGGCTCAAACCCTCTCTAGAGAGATTAGAACGGCGATCTTCTGGTACTGTTCGTGGTCGATTGCCAGAAATCCGGGCTGGCGAGATCATTGGCTGTCGAGGTTGTTCGCAAGCCTCAGCCACTGACACCGCACTGGGTGACGCCCCACGCACACCCGCCGACTTCGAAGGATCCTGGCATGGCCAATGCCCAACTGACTCGCATTCTGAACACCGCCATCGAAGGTGACGATGTGGCGGCGAATGCGGCATGGACTGCGGTCTATGACGATGTCCATCGCATGGCCGAAGCAACGCTTGGCAAGGAGTCCCCTGAGACACAGTTGCAGCCCACGATGCTGGTCCATGAGGTGTTCTTGAGATTGGATCGCCACCACCCCGAGGCTTGGGACAGCCGCAGACACTTCTTTGGTGCTGCAGCAAGATGTATGCAACAGTATCTGGTCGACCACGCCAGGACTCGCAAGACCCAAAGGCGTGGAGGTGATCGAGGGAAAATACCAATCAATGTCTTGGCTGGTGAACTCGCTGCTTGGGACACCGCAACTGCAAGTGACATACCCGCGCTGGTGACAGCTATCGAATCTCTCGAGCAGGAATCTCCACGGGCGGCCGAAGTGGCCAGACTGCGATACATCCTCGGACTAACTGTCGAACAAACGGCTTCTATCATGGAATTGTCCGATCGAACCGTCAAGAAGGACTGGGCCTTTGCACGCGCATGGCTTCGACGATCATTGGAAGTTGCCTCGTGAAGCATCAGAACAGTGACAGCGAAAGCCGAACACAGGCACTCTTCAACGCCGCCATCGAACAACCCGTAGAGGAACGGTTCGAGTGGCTGCGCATCCAATGCCAAGAAGACTCCGACCTAATCGAGGAAGTTATGTCGCTTCTCCGATTTTATGAGTCGAGCATCGAACCATCCGACATGCGTGAGCCGACGCAGATTGTGGACTTCACCGGGCAGACCATCGGTGACTGCCTCGTGGTTCGGCGGATTGGTGCTGGTGGAATGGGCGTCGTCTACGAAGCCCAGCAACATCATCCACAACGCAAAGTCGCCATCAAGGTGCTGCGGCCGATCACAGCTTCTGCTGATCTCTCCAGAAGGCTGAATCGTGAGGCAGAACTGCTCGGCAGGCTGTCACATCCGTGCATTGCGCACGTCTATGGTTCAGGCACATTCCTGGATCAGGATCAGGAAATTCCGTACTTCATCATGGAGTACATCGAAGAAGCAGAGTCCCTGCTCGACTACGCGGACGCTCATGATCTCGACCGGGGTGCACGGATTGCCCTGATGGCTCGCCTCTGCGACGCCATCGCGCATGCCCACGATCGTGGCATCATCCACCGGGATCTCAAACCTGGGAACATCCTGATTGACGCCGCCGGCGATCCACGCATCATCGACTTCGGTGTCGCGACCTTTACGCCAGATGCCCAGCAGGCGATGACACGATTGACCCATGCAGGTCAACTGGTTGGCACGCTCCGTTACATGAGCCCCGAACAGATCGATCCCCGGAACCATACGATCGACGAACGAACTGATGTCCACGCCATTGGGGCCATCCTGCATGAACTTCTCACTGGCGTCGCAGCAATCGATATCGACATGCTGCCACTCCACGAGGCTGCCGAGGCAATCCGTACGCGACCGGCCCGCCTTCCCTCGTTATCTGATCGCACCCTTCGGGGCGACCTTGACACCATCTGTGTGACTGCAATGGCCAAGGACCCCGTCCGACGTTACCAGTCCGCCTCAGAGATGGCACAAGACCTTCGATCGTGGCTGCGCCAAGAACCCATCGCAGCTCGACCTCCAAGCATGTTCTATCTCGTTTCATGTTTCCTACGTCGGCACCGAGCGCCTGTGGCCATGGCCGGCTTGGTCATTTCCATACTTGCGACGGCACTTGTGTTTGTCACTGCCTCACTCGCAAGAGAATCAGATCATCGCATGCGTCTCGAAAATGAACGAACGCAGCTTGACCAGATCATCCAATTGTTCGATCTGGGATTGAATGCCGTCCAGAATCCAGACGCTGATCCTGTCATCCTGAATCTTCTCCAGCAACTCAGCGATACGACAGGCCAGGAAACACCTTCACAGCCGACCGCCGAAGCAGCGGTGCGAACATTGATCGCACGCGTGAATAAACGGTCGGGCAACATGTCCGAAGCCGCACATCAACTCGGGCTTGCAGCGGATCTCTATCGAACTTATGCAGGCATCGAGGATCCGGAGACGCAAGCTTGCCTGCTTGAACTTGCCGAACTCCACACAGATCTCGATCACGGTCTCTACGATCCCGAGTTTGCAGGCCAGTGCGCTAGAGAGGTCTTCGAATGGCGTCTCCGTCACCATGGAACAGACCACCCCAAGACCATGAGAGCGCGTGAAGTTCTGGCCATCAGCCAACTGTTCGTTCGAAATGGCGTTGAATCCCGTGACCTTTTTCCGAGTCTCATCATCTGGCTCGAAACTCGCAGCATTGTCAATTACGAACGGCTCATCGCTGCCAAACTCGATTTCGGCTCCACCCTTCACCGAACCCGGGACATGGAAGGTGCGAGCCAGGAATATCGTGAAAGTGCCCATCTCGCCCGATTGCACTTCGGCGAAGATCACTGGGGAGTCACCAGAGGCATCACGAATGAGGCCACTCTCCTGAGTGACAACTTGCGCTTCAATGCAGCCATCGTGCGATTTGAGGAAGTACTTCCCCGAATGATCGCCCAGTCGAATTCTGATGACATGAGTCTCCTGCGGAAGAGACTTGCATACGCGTCCATCCTGGCTCAGGGGGGCCACAGCAATAGAGCGATTCAGGCTGCAGATGAAGCCATTTCACACATTTATCCTCACATCGCAAGCGATCATCCCAATCTTGTTCTGGCAGAGGCGGAAGAAGTGCGAGTACTGATGTGGAGTGGGCATGTCGACACTGCGATTGAACAAGCGGAATCACTTTGGGAAACTGCTCGCCGATCAGGCACAATCGCGCGCAATATCCTTCTTGACACCGGTCTCAAATCTGCCTTCTTGCTTGGCAACATGGATGCTGCAGATTTTTGGGAATCCCGTTGCGAAGTTGTTGATCGAGCGTGGGATTTGAAGCTCACGCAGTCGCGATGGGAGTCGGTCAACCAAAGTGAGGATTCGTGGACACCCGTCACGATCGAACATGCCATCAATGCCATCTACGATATTCTTGATCTGATCCACCGGGGTGATCTGGAGTTAGCAAGACGTCTCATGGAGCATACGCGCGCGCAAGACATCCATCTCTCGACGCCATCATGGCTACTGGCCAAACTCGACTGGACATTCGCAACACTTGCTGATGCCGAGGGGCGATTTGAAGAAGCGCATAAATTCAGACGCCGCGGCGCCATCAGAATTGCTGCTGGGGCCTATCCCGAATGGATGGAAACGGAAGTCCTCCGCGAGAAATCACTCATCGAACGGGGACCACAAGATCAGGCCCTTCATTCGTCGGACGGTTGACGCGCGTCGACACCTCCCATGCCTCCAGATCGTTGTGGCCATATGGACAACAGAGTTGATCAATCGCTTCTGAACTGGAATGATCGTGATCAAGCCAACAGTCGAATGAGTCTGTTGTGAGAAGCACCGGCATTCGATCATGTAGAGAGGACATCATCGCATTGGCCTGCGTTGTCAGAATGCAACATGTCTCAACGATCTGACGCTCCGGCCCGGTCCACACTTCCCAGATCCCCGCCATCGCCAGAGGCAATCGGTCACGGTGCGCGATGCAGAAGGCTCTCTTTGTCCCCCCCTCTTTTTTCCACTCATAGAACCCATCAGCAGGAATCAGACATCTCCGGCGCTTCATTGCAGATCTGAAGGACGGCTTGCTTGCCGCAGTCTCGCTGCGAGCATTGATCATGCGTGAGCCCGATCGAATGTCCTTGACCCACTGTGGGATCAGGCCCCACCGAAGCTTGTCCATTGAACGATTCCCGTTCATGACACGCATGCAAAGAATCTCTTGAGTGGGCGCCACATTCCACCGAGGCTCGTAGTCGGGCGCCGAAGCACCAAACACATCAGCAATGGAATCCGGTGAGCTCGCAAGAAAAAATCGACCGCACATCCTGTAAGCCTACATTCAAGATGATCAGCGTTGATGATGCTCGTGAACCAGAATCGTCAGTCACTCCGATTTGTGGAGACAGAATGGCCGTCCGATTCATGGCACAACGGCCCTCGTAAACGAGAGCCGTATGCCGGGCTAAAGCCGCTGGTTCCGATTGATAGTGGATCCATCCACCGAACCGGTACGGCGCCACGGGAGGAATGGTCTGTCAATCTGCGCCGTCTTCCCAGAATGATTCCCGATCATCTTGGGCATCGTCATATTCACCTGAGGCATCATCGGCCTCGCTCAGCAAACGACGCAGGCAATCGTTTTCTCGACGAGTTGCTTCTAGATCAAAGACGAGATACTTGACGCACAATCTGAGTGAATCGATCGAGTTCTCGAGTCCTTCCAGGCAGCGAGCAGCATCGGATTGCTGCAATTCGGTTTCTTCAACCATGCCCACAAGTAACGCTCTTGATCGCTCAGGAAGATCGGTAATACGGTCCAGCAACGACGAAAACTGCTGCTGGAATGTCTGCTCATCCATGACTCTTCTCCATCTCTTCTATTCTCGAAATCACATTGCTGCGATTCTTGACCCAGCATGGCACGGGGATGGGACAATTCCAGCCCATGATGTGGATTCAAGGGCACAGAGACCGAATCAAGTCCGTTTGTAGGGCTTGGACAATCCGCAACGTCCATTAAAGCAATATCAGAACCCCTGAATGATCGTTCTGAGGGCGATCTCATCCAGTCGAAACTTTATAGACACGCAGAAACCCGCTCAGCAGCTCAGAGCTGAAAGTGCCATCAAAACAACTCAATACGTCATGCTTCACGAGCGAAAACGTGCTTTGGACAATGCCGCCCGAGCCTTCTCCGGTCCCTTTGCAATCGCCCCATCGACCGGCTCGCCTTTTTGCCGTGCTTCCACGACCAGTCGGTTGAGATGTTGATCCCGTTCCTGAGCCCAGCGTGTGAAATGCTGCTCCAGTTCCTGTCGGTTGAATCGGGACAAAGGATCGTCAAGACCTGTCTGCGCAACGGCCCAGTCCACCAGAGACCGCCCCGTCGAAGCGAACCGATAGAGCTCCAGGGTCGAACTGACACGATCCATGAGTGATCGAAATGGATCCCGACATGGTTCCGGCACTTCCGTCATGACTTCAATTAACCGTCGCTGCGCCATGGGCCCCAACAAATCATCGCCAACCGTGCGATCCGCCTGCGCGATGGCCATCGCAGCTTCGCCAGCACCTTCGGAAGTTGTTTCCTCCACAGTCTCCAGCCCAGCAATCGAAGGGTTCAGAGACTTGATGCCTGCGTTGGGAAATCGAATGGTGAGAAGCCAGCTGGGGGCACCTTTGAACTGGGTGGGTTCGGCGCGCATAACCGTGCCAACCCCCCACTCCGGTTTAGAGGGCAGTCGAACGCGATCTCCAAACGACCACGATGCATTGGATGTTGTGACACCACCGCTCACAGGCGATTCCCTTGACAAGTCGCATCTCAGTTCAATCGCAGACGGTACGGCGGGGCATCGAACGATGATCCCGCGTCACGTCGGCTTGTTGAGCCTAACGGCTGAATGCATGGGAATCAAGCGACGAACCGAGAACGCATCACCGCGACAGATCGCGCTGCATGCTTTTTCTGTTCTGGCCTAGACCAGTCCTTGATCAACCATGGCATCCGCAACCTTGCAGAATCCGGCGATATTTGCACCATGCCGATAGTCGGATCCAAACCCATACGTCGAAGCTGCTTCGAGGCAGACCTTGTGAATATCGTGCATGATGCGGCGCAGATGTGTATCGACTTCTTCGGTCGTCCATCTCAAACGCTGACTTGCCTGCGCCATCTCCAAAGCTGACACTGCAACACCACCTGCGTTGGCCGCCTTCCCAGGGCCGAGAAGGACTCCGCCCTGCACCAGTGTTTCTTGAGCTTCTGGTGTTGTGGGCATGTTTGCCCCTTCGCTGACGATTCGAACGCCGCCTTCCACAAGATTTTTCGCATCAACATCATTGATCTCATTCTGCGTCGCTGATGGGAATGCTGCATCTGCAGGTACCGACCAGATCGGGTGATGATCCATTTCATCAGAAACAGGCGACCATGTGGCTCCTGTGTAACGCTCCGCATACTCGGAAATGCGACCGCGGCGCTCGTTCTTCAATTCCATCACGAACGCGAGCTTCTCTTCGTTCACCCCGTCCGGATCGTGAATCCAACCGCTTGAATCACTCAGTGTGATCGGGCGTGCGCCCAATTCCATGAGTTTTCTGCATGTGTACTGCGCCACATTCCCCGAGCCGGATACGAGACACTGCTTGCCCGCCAAATCCTCGCCTTTGGTCGCTGCCATTTCGGCGGCAAAGTAGACCGCTCCGTAGCCGGTCGCTTCAGGCCTCAGGAGACTGCCGCCCCAACCTGGCGCGCGCCCCGTCAGAACACCTGTGAACGTATTGGTGATCCGCTTGTATTGACCGAAGAGGTATCCGATCTCTCGGCCGCCCACACCGATATCCCCTGCTGGCACATCCGTGTTGTGTCCGACATGGCGCTGCAACTCAGTCATGAATGACTGGCAGAATCGCATGACTTCCGCATCGCTCCGTCCCCGGGGATCAAAGTCCGAACCACCCTTGCCACCACCGATCGGTTGGCCAGTCAACGAATTCTTGAAGATCTGTTCGAAAGCCAGAAACTTCAGAATGCTCAGATTGACACTGGGATGAAAACGCAGCCCGCCTTTGTAAGGACCGATTGCAGAATTGAAACCGACGCGAAATGCGCGATTGACATGCACTTCGCCGTTATCAGCCTGCCACGGCACACGAAACTGAATCACACGCTCCGGTTCCAGAAGTCGATCGAGAACACGGAGACGCTCGTAATGTGGATGACGCTCGAAAACGGGCTCGAGTGAAAGGACGACTTCTTGGACCGCTTGCAGGAATTCCGGCTGATGCGGATCTCGCTGACGGATGAGGTCCAGATAGTGCTCGACAAAAGTACTGCTTGTATGGGGCGTGGCAACCGAAGTCGTCATGGGTCGTTGTCCTCTCTCAACGCAACTGAACCGGCGATCAGGCCTGTCGATCGGACGATGATACTGCAGAGAGGCCGAAACGCATATCCTCCTCTTACACATGACCGCCCCCGACCACCCTGCTGACCCCATCCCCCCCGAGTTACAGGCCCTTCGGTCTCGCATCGATCAAATCGATCATGACTTTCTGGATCTTCTGGCAGAAAGGAACCGGCTGGTCTCGGAAGTGGCTGGAGTCAAACGTACGACAGGAGTGCCGATCAGGGACCCCGATCGAGAGGCCACGCTGCTTGCGGATCGCCGCGCGGTTGCTGATCGCAGCGGACTGAGTGCCGATGTCATCGAGAGCCTCTTTCGGCTGGTGCTCTGGGCCAGCAGGAATCGACAAGCATCGCTCCTAGCAGCGGTGCCCCCGGGAATGGAGACCAGACGCATCGCGATCATTGGCGCTGCTGGTGGGATGGGATCCTTGATGTGCCGGCTTTTTCAATCGCTGGGCCATGAGGTCCTCGGCGTTGATCGCGACAGCGACATGACCATCGAAGAAGCTGCATCTGCTGCAGATATCACATTGGTATCGGTGGATATTCGAGAAACCGAATCTGTCATCAAACAAGTTGGGCCCTGTGTTCCTCCAGAAGGCCTGCTGATGGACGTCACCAGTATCAAACGTCCACCGGTCGAAGCCATGTGCGCATACTCATCCTCCAATGTGATCGGCACACATCCACTGTTCGGCCCCAATGTCCATACCCTTCAGGGTCAACGCATTGCCGTTACTCCCGGGCGATTGGAGGACAACAGATGGATGGATTGGCTCCGTGGGACATTTGCTGCTGCCGGTCTCACGCTGCTGGAAACCAACCCGGAAGATCACGACCGAGTCATGTCTGTTGTTCAAGTGCTGACTCACTTTTCCACGGAAGTCCTCGGTCGAACGATGAAGGCGATGAACGTATCGATCGAGGAGACACTTCGTTTCACAAGTCCGATCTACCACCTTGAGTTGCTGATGACAGCACGGCACTTCGCCCAGTCCGCAGATCTCTACAGTGCTATCCAGATGTCGAATCCCAACACGCCCGAAGTCACCGCTGCGTTCCGGAGTGCGGCGGCCGATTTGGACGCCCTCCTCGTCAACGGCGATATTGATGGTTTCAGAGATTCATTCGATGAGATCTCCCATTTCTTTGGCCCATTTGCTGAGACGGCGTTGAAGGAATCATCGCACCTGATCGACCGCCTTGTCGAACGCAGTTGAATGCCGTGGGTCTGCTGAAACGTCACCACCGCCGCTCGCTGCTGCAAGCACCTTTCCCAAAGGAATGGGAAGCCATTCTTTCCCGTGATGTGCCGTACCTGCAGAGATTCAACGATGTCGATGCCCAGAGATTGCGGGACACGATTCAAATCATCGTCGATGAAAAGTTCTGGGAGGGGTGTGGAGGCCTACAGATAGACGACCAGATACGTGTTGTCATTGCAGCGCAAGCCGCGATCATGTTGCTGCGGCTGGAATCCACTGATTATCTGCACCACGTCAGAACCTTTCTTATCTATCCGGGGCCCTATCAACAGACTCAGGAACGGGTGGGATCCGACGGCTTGGTCCATTCTGGAACCGCAAATCTTGGCGAAGCTTGGTACAACGGACCCGTTGTTCTCTCCTGGCCAGATGCATTGGCAGCGTCAAAATCACCTGGCCAGGGAAGAAATGTCGTGATGCATGAGTTGGCTCACTCAATTGACATGTTGACAGGATCCGTCAATGGAACCCCCCTGTTGAGAAACAAATCCGACTATTCCGCTTGGCAGGAAGTCATGGGCCGGACGTTCCAAGAATTGAGAGAAAAAACAGCCCTAGGCCAGCCGGATGTCCTCAGGCCCTATGCACTGACCAATGCCGCAGAGTTCTTCGCCGTCTCGACGGAATGCTTCTTTGATGCTCCTGCAACACTCAGGTCAGGCCATCCCGAGGCCTACGCACAATTCACGCGATTTTGGGGCTGGGATCCCGCAAATCCAGCCTCTCTGCATCCTGAGTAGAATCGGGATCGAACAAGCCCCCACTGCCATGCGTAGGCCATGGCACGCTTGGACGGGACCGTCGCACGGTTGCAACGGTCCGCTTCCCCCAAGTCGTCAGGAGGCGTTCGATGTCAATTGCCCAGGCCGGTCAAACGGCTGTGGAGAATGCCATGCAGATGCGCACGCAGACGAGCGTAGATCTCGTGTCCCAGCAGGTCCGAGAGGCCAGCGACCCGTTTCGCCGTTTGATTCGTGAAATGCACGAAGTGGTTGTCGGTCAGGATGCACTTCTCAACCGAATGCTGGTCGCTCTGCTCGCTAATGGACATCTGTTGATAGAAGGTGTTCCTGGTCTTGCCAAGACTCTTGCTGTCAACAGCCTTGCGGAAGGGATCGCCACTGATTTCCAACGCATTCAGTTCACGCCGGACATGCTTCCTGCAGACGTCATCGGAACACTCATTTACAGGCCGCAGGAAGGCGACTTTGTCGTCAACCAGGGGCCCATCTTCTCAAACATTGTCCTTGCAGATGAAATCAACCGTGCTCCGGCAAAGGTGCAAAGCGCATTGCTTGAAGCGATGCAGGAGCGACAAGTCACAATCGGTAAGGAGACGCACTCCCTGCCCGATCCGTTCCTGGTGCTGGCAACGCAGAATCCCATCGAACAGGAAGGCACCTATCCATTGCCCGAAGCGCAGGTAGACCGTTTCCTCATGAAGGTTGTGGTGACCTATCCGGACCGGGATCAGGAACTGGAGATTCTCAACAGGATGGCGACGACAGGATCGCCCCCCAGCGTCTCATCCGTCATGAGTCCTGAAGACATTCTGAAGGCGCGCAAGGTGGTGGATGAAATCTACCTCGATGAAAAAGTAGCGAAGTACATCGTCGATATTGTCTATGCAACACGTGAGCCGGGTCGCATCTCTCCTGAACTGGCATCACTGGTCGAGTTTGGCGCATCCCCCCGCGCAACGCTCGCACTTTCGCTTGCATCCAAAGCCGAAGCTTTCCTTGACGGGCGAGGCTACGTGGTTCCACAGGATGTCAAAAACATTGCGATGGATGTCCTGCGTCACCGCATCGCAACGACTTATGAAGCTGAAGCTGAAGAAAAAACCTCAGAAGATGTGATTCACGCAGTTCTTGATTTCGTGCCTGTGCCCTGATCAGGCAGATGGACACCTGAAATGATCCCGACTGAACTTTTGCGAAAGATCAAGCGGATTGAGATCGCCACGTCGCGACTCGCCTCCGAACTGCTTGCAGGACAGTATCACTCTGCATTCAAAGGCCGAGGTATCGAGTTCGAAGAAGTGCGACTCTACCAGCCTGGTGATGACGTCCGGTCAATCGATTGGAACGTCACTGCGCGCGCCGGCGAACCGCACATCAAGATCTTTCGTGAGGAGCGTGAACTCACGGTCATGCTGATTGTGGACATGAGTGCATCCCAAGGATTCGGCACCAACGAGCAGACCAAACGCGAGTTATTGACAGAACTCTGTGCGACATTGGCTTTCTCCGCAATCCGAAACAACGACAAAGTTGGACTTGTGGCATTCACCGATCGCATTGAGAAGTTTGTGCCCCCACGCAAAGGCACGCAACATGTGCTCAGAGTCATCCGCGAACTTCTTGCACATGAACCTGCCGGAAAGGGAACTGACATTTCGGCAGCACTCGAGTTCTTCAGACACGTACAACGCCGACGATGCACCGCATTTCTCGTCAGCGATTTTCAGGACGACGGATGGGAACAAGCGATTCGAGTGGTTCGAAGGCGCCATGATCTTGTTGCGATAGATGTATCCGATGAACGTGAGGTGGATCTTCCCGATGTGGGATTGATGGAGGTTTGCGACAATGAAACCGGCGACTTAATGCTTTTGGACACCTCATCCCCCACTGTCCGGCATGCCTGGTCGAAGCAAGCTCTTGAGGACATGGATCGACGTGTCGGCTGGATGCGTCGGCATCGAATTGACCGGCTCCCCCTGCAGACCGGGGAGTCCTACGTCGAAACGCTCAGCGCTTTTTTTCGACGGCGAGAAGCAAGACTCCAACACTGATGATGAAGTACAGAACGATCGCCATTCTGCTTGGAATGTTGGCCTTCATCGGCTGTGAGCATCAGCAAACTGATGTGAAGCCAGGTGGTATCTCCGCCGATGGCAAACGCGATGGCGTCTATGTTGAGATCACGCTTTCCAATGACGCCCCTTCGGCGGGAGAACCGATCACTTTGACTGTCCAAGCCAGGACCGAAACTGGCGTCAGCCTGCAAACACCGCTGATCCCTCTTGATGAAGGTGACGCACTAGGTGCATTTCATGTGTTGAATATCCAGCCGACGTTGCGAAGACCGGCTCCCGAGGGCGGGCATCTTTGGACGCAGCACCTGATTATCGACTCCCTTGAACCTGGCGCGCACGCGATCCCTCCCTTGAACTTCCCATTCAGTTCTCCGACTTCTGATTCAATGGAGCAAAGACTCGAAATCGCATCGATACCTGTGTCGGTGACCTCTTCACAGCCGGATGGCATGACCACTCCCATGGACATCCAGGGCTGGATCGACCTGCCGGGACCACCCCTCTGGCCATGGCTTCTCGCAAGTGGCGCAGCTGCCATCACCATCGTGAGCGGATTCATCTGGTGGCTTTCACGGATACGACCCGAAGGCCCCCCGCCGACACCAGCAGAACTGGCACGTGCCTCGCTACGCGTACTCCGACAACGAAATCTGCTTGCGCACGGCGAATCCGATGGCTTCTACACCACCCTGAGTCAAATCATTCGCCAGTATCTCGAGGGTCGTTTTGGCCTCTCTGCACCACGCCAAACGACTGCTGAATTTCTAGAAGACACCAAGCAGGATGCATGCTTGAGCAGTTCACAACAAGTCCACCTGCGACAGTTTCTTCGAACGGCTGATCTAGTCAAGTTTGCAGGCCACGAACCTGCTGAAGCCCAGGGCATGGATGCGATCAACGAAGCGGATCGTTTCATCGAAGAATGTGAACTCGCTACCGAAGAGGATGTGGACGTGAAATGCGAGGCGATGGCATGTTGACTTTCGCACCGCACATGTTCTGGTGGCTACTTCTGATTGTTCCCCTCATTCCGATCGTCTGGTGGCGTCATGCCTACAAGAACGGTCGGCCAGCCTTGCCGTGGTCCACGACAGCTGCGGGACGCGATCTTCCCAAGGGCTGGGCGGCAAGAACGCGATGGATTTTGCCTTTGCTTCGCACAATGACAGTGCTCTTGCTGATTCTCATGATGGTCGGTCCGATCAAGGGGGATGAAGAAACAAGCCGCGCTGTCGAAGGCGTCGCGATCGAACTGGTGATCGACAGAAGTGGTTCCATGCGAGCTCTGGATCTTCAACTCGGCACCCAAAGGGTTGATCGACTGGAAGTGGTCAAGAGCGTCGCAGCAGATTTCATACTCGGCGAAGAAGAACTACCGGGCCGCGAACATGATCTGATTGGTTTGATCACATTCGGAACATGGGCGGACAGCATTTGTCCAATGACGCTGGACTACCGAACACTCACAGAAGCACTTGCGCAAGTTCGACCTGCCACCGAAGCCGAAGGCGCAAACACGGCAATTGGAGATGCGCTGGCTCTGGCTGTCAGCAGGTTGCATGATCTGGAAGACCGTGAGGAACTCCGAACGGATGACATCCGTAGTCGGATCGTGATTCTGCTGACGGACGGCTCCGACACCGCTAGCGAAATGAATCCACTGGATGCTGCGGAACTTGCTGGCGCATTGGGAATCAAGGTTTACACGATTGGCGTTGGAGTCGATGGCGTCGCGCCTGTCCCTGTCACAGATCCTGCAGGAAGAACGCGCATTGTGAATCAACGCGTGCAGATCGACGAGGAGACACTCAAAGCAATTGCCGACAAAACGGGTGGTCGTTTCTATCGCGCGCGTGACACACAATCTCTGGCTTCCATTTATGCCGAAATTGATGCCCTCGAAAAGACGGAAGTCGCCGAAGAACGTTTCTATCACTACACCGATCTCGCAGTTGCGTCCGTAGAACTTGGAGGCATCAGAATGCCGCCACTCCTGATTCTCCCGCTACTACTTCTGATACTGGAACTCACACTGGCGTCAACGCGATATCGCACACTGCCCTGACGGAGAAACTTGGTGCACCTGACGTTTGAAAATCCCGATGCTGCCTTCTGGCTCATTTCTGCACTGGTCGCGATTGCGCTGCTGAGTTATGCGGCGGCGCGACGACGCCGATCATTTGCCGGACTTGCGACACACAATCTGCACAGCAGATTTCGCAATGCTGTCGGTCCGACCCGCAGAACCGGAAGAGGGCTTCTTCTGATCGGGGCCATCTGCCTGCTGTCACTGGCACTGATGGATCCTCGCGCAGGGTCTCGCTACGAACAAGTTGCGCAGCGGAACATTGACATCGTCTTCATGCTGGATACATCCAGATCGATGCTTGCCGAAGACTTGCGACCCAACCGCCTGGAACGCGCCAAGGGATACATTCGTGATGTCGTTGAACATGCTGTGGGCGATCGATTCGGCCTGGTCGTCTTCGGCGGAACCCCGACATTGAAAGTCCCGATCACGCGTGATCTGCATGCATTGAATCTCGCACTGGACGAGATAGAGCCCCGTAGCGGAAGACGCGGCGGTTCTCTCCTAGGCGATGCCTTAAGGCTCTCGGAGCAAGCGTTGGAGGCGGATCAGGATGGATTGAAAGCCATCATCGTGTTGAGTGATGGAGAAGACATGGGTTCATTTCCCATCGAAGCCGCTGCTGCAGCAGCAGATCAAGGCATTTCAATCTGGACCGTGGGACTCGGAGATCCACAAGAAGGTGGCCGCATCCCAATCATGTATCGCGGCGAACGGGTGTTCCTGACCCACAACGGTCAGGAAGTATGGACGAAGATGAACCCCACACTTCTTCAAGAGATCGCAGGTGCAGCGGACGGTCAGTTTATTCCCGCTGGGACCTCCGATTTAGATCTGCGGGATATCTACGATCGCGTGATCGCACCAGCTGCTGGCAAGCGCATTGAATCTGCTCGTGTCGAACGACGCACGCCTCGCTATCGATGGTTCGTCGCAGCAGCCCTGCTGCTGCTCGCGGCGGAAGGGCTTGCAGGCCTCCGCTGGCGAGGGGCCCCTCGCGTCAGAAAGGCGCGACAAGTCCATGAAACGGCGGTGCCGGCATGATGTGCAGTTATCTCCTGCTGACCTTGTGCATGGCATCTCCTGTCAACGATGCAGTGCCGCCAACTTCCAGTTCTTCATGGAGAGCGAATGCGCAGACCGCGAAAGAAGCAGCTGCACGCCAAGACTGGCCTGGTGCTGCTGCTGCATTGAAGGAGACACAATCCTCAGACTCGGAAATCAACGCGATTCTCTCCTACGATTTGGGTGTCGCTGCATATCGTGCAGGAGATTATGCCCTTGCCGAAAAAGCTTTCGAAAGAGCTTCCCGAACCGGGTCATCCTCACTCGCGGCAGCCGCGGCGTACAACCAGGGCAATGCCATCATCCAGCAAACACCGATTGCACCCTCCGAACAACAATCGCCAGCGATTGACAGCAATCAATTGAAACAACAGTATCAGGCAGCGATCGATGCCTATCGGCGCGCATTGCAAGCCGAACCAACACTTGATGATGCACGCGCCAATGTCGAGTGGGCCTGGTCAAAACTGAAACAGCTCGAAGAAACCGAGCAGCAGCAGCAGCAGAACGAAGATGACCAAGAATCCCAGCAAGAGGATTCTCAGAAAGGCAGCGACTCGCAACAGGGACAGCAGCAACAGAATGGATCACAACAGAACAGTGCCCAGCAAGAGGATTCTCAGGAAGGCAGCGACTCGCAACAGGGCCAGCAGCAGCAGCAACAGGATGGGTCACAACAGAACAGTGCCCCGCAACAAGCCGACTCGCAGCAGGGGCAAGAGCAGCAGGATGGCTCACAGCAGGACACCCCACAGCAACAGGGTGAACCCCAGCAAGAACCTTCTCAGCAGAATCCACAACAGAACCCTTCGCAACAGGGAGACAAGGGCCAACAACAGCCCTCCTCCACGGAGCAGAGCAACTCCTCGCAGAAGAATCCCGAGCAATCTACCCCGCAGCAGACCCAGCAGGACGACTCCCAAGGCTCCGGAACAGGGACATCGCCTCAAGAAAATGCGAACCAAGACCCCAACCCAGACGTCTCTTCATCAGGTACACCACAAGGTCAGGGACGGATGACCCCGGAAGAAGCTGAACGCATCTTGCAAGTGATACGAGATCGTGAACGCCAGCGCCGTGATCAGAAACGTCAGGAACAGACTGTTGGAACAGCGCCTACCGGGAAGGACTGGTGATCGGATGATGCTGACTGAAATTCTGTCTCCGAGACAAAGCATCAAGCAATCTTGGTGGGTTGTGGCATCTTTTCTCGCATGCCTTGTCACAAGTGTGACTGCTGGGACGATCAAAGTGGACCTCCCCACTCGATCCTCGTGGGTCGGAAGCCCCATCCCACTCAATTTGATCTTTGAGAACGTCTCCACTCACGATCAGCCCCAGATCCCAGATACACAAGGTTTGAGAATCCAG